>JAJTCQ010000008.1 GCA_021323315.1 Gaiellaceae bacterium
TACTGACCGAACTTGAGCGTCGGATAGGTCGCGCGCGCGAGCAGCGGGTAGAAGGTTCCGATCAAGTAGAACATCGCGCTGTCGACCATCGCCCGCTCGCCGGGATCGGTCGGGTAGAAGCGATCCAGGCCGTGCTTGTTGCAGAGGTACTGCATGATCGCGCAGCTCTCCCAGAGCGAGCCCTTCGGCAGCCCTTCCTCCTCGAGCAACGGTGTCAAGTCCGCCGGGTCCTTCGCGAGGAAGTCCGGCGTCGACTTCTTCCCCCAGACGTCGACCTCCTCGAAGTCGAGACCCGCCGCCCGCACGAAGATGCGAACCGTCAGGTTGTTCACGCTCGGCTTGAGGATGCTCAGTGTGTGCGTGGCCATGTGCTCCTCCTCTGCTAGCGGTACGGGTTCTTCGGTGACCGGTCGTGCGAGAGCGACTCCTTCGATCGCGCGACGAGATGCTCGATCGCGTCCGCCAGGTGCACGAGGTCGATGTTCTCGTCGCCCCTTTCGACGCGGAGCTTGTGCGCCTCGAGCAGGACCTCCGCGTGCGTGTGCCCCGCCGGCGGCTCGAAGCGGTAGGACGCGAGCTCGATGAGGAGACCGAGCGGGTCCTCGAAGTAGATCGAGTCCATGAACCCACGATCCTTGACGCCCGAGTGCTCGATGCCGCGCTCGTCGAGCCGCTCGACGGTCTGCGCGAACGTCGCCTGCGAAATGGCGAACGCGACGTGGTGGACGATGCCCGGCTCCCTCGGCGCCGAGCGCTGCTCCGGCTCGCGCTCCTCGTTGGTGAAGATCGTGATCAGGCGCCCGTCGCCCGGATCGAAGTACAGGTGGCTCTCGGACTGCCGGTCGAGGTTGGGCTGCTCGAAGACGAACGGCATGCCGAGCACGCCCTCCCAGAAGTCGATGGACGTCTGGCGGTTCGCGCCGTTGATCGTGATGTGGTGGACGCCTTGGGTCTGCAGCTTTCTCATGTCCGACGCTCTAGGAGCTGTCCCTTGTATTCATCGCGAGCAAGACTTCCCCAGGGCACGAGCTGCACGCTCGTGGAGACGACGAGCACCGCGCGCAGTCTCTCACGAATCGCATCCGCCAGATCCGGATCTGTCTCCTCGCCCTGTGCGAGCTCGACGGCGACTGGAAGTGGCGGATCCTGCTTCGTCCCAGGAGCTTGCGGCCGCACGCGGACGTGACCGCTCACCCTCGGCACGAACGCGCCGACGACCTCGCGAACCGCCGACGGGAAGACGTTGACTCCCCGCACCACGAGCATGTCGTCGGTTCGCCCCACGCACCGCACCCGCGGCCCGACGCGCCCGCACGGGCACGGGCTCATGCGGATTTCGACGTGATCGCGCGTGCGAAAGCGCAGCAGCGGAGCGGCCTGGTGCCGGAGATGCGTGAGCACGAGCTCGCCCGACGCGCCGTCCTCGAGCGGGATCGACTCCGTCGTCTCCGGGTCGATCAACTCCGGGTGGACGAAGCCACGCGCACCGAGATGCATCCCGTCCTGTTCCTCGCACTCGCCCCAGAGCGAGATCCCGATGTCGCCGATCCCCATCGCCTCCGTGACCCGGGCGCCCCAGCCCTGCTCGAGCCTCGCACGGAAGGCCGGCTCGCCCCCGCCCGGCTCTCCGGCGACGAGCACACGCTGGACGCTCGAGCCGGCGAGGTCGAGCCCGCTCTCGGCGGCTGCCTCGACGACATACTCGGCATAGGACGGGGTGAGCACGGCCGCCTCCGGCCGGAGGAGTTCGACCGCGCGCAGGAGCCGTTCGGTGTTTCCGGTACCGACCGGAACGTGGCACAGCCCGATCCGATCGAACGACGTGAGCGCGGCGCCGGCGACGAAGGGGCCGGCGTTGTAGGTCGACACGATCCGCTGGCCTGCCGTGATGCCGGACGCAGCGTAGCTGCGCGCCGATCCCGTGACCCAGTCCTCGAGGTCGCGGACGGTCAGCGGTATGTAGCTCGGCGTGCCGGTCGTGCCGCTCGTGGAGTAGATCCGCACGACCTCCGCCGGGTCCGCGCAGACATGCGCGCCGATCGGATTCTCGGAGGTGGTGGTCTCCTTGAGCTCGCGCTTCTCCGTCAGCGGAAGGCCGGCGATCTCGGCCAGGCCGCCGGCTTCTCCGGCGGTCGCGAGCCCGGCGGCGCCGAGCTTCTCGCGGTAGAACGCCGAGCGCTCGAGGAGGTACGCGACCTGCGCGCGGTAGCTCGCGTCGTCGAGGGCGAACTGCTCCTCCGACGGCCGGGTCTCGACGTCCGGCTCGAGCATCATTCGGCTGGCGGTGGCTCGTACTCGACGGCCTCCTCCGCCTCCCGGGCGAGCAGGAAGCCGAGCGGGCTCTCCTGCTCCTCGACCAGGTGCGCGAGGAGGCCGGCAGTGCGGGCGAGGATCGGAACCGCCTTGACGATGGAGGACGGATAGCCGAGGTCGAGCAGCACCGCCGCGATCGGCATGGCCACGTTGAGCGGGAGCTCCTTGCCCCAGACCTCGGCAACCGCGGCACGGAGGTGGCGGGCGAGCTCGACGTGTGGCCCGCTCACTCCGCGCTCCTCGGCGAGCTCGAGGATTCGCTCCGCCCGCGGGTCGGTCGGCCGGTGCACCGGGTGGCCGAAGCCCGGAACCTTGCCGCCTGCGTGGCGGATCGAGCCCGCGACCGCGCGCGCGACGGCTGCGGGCTTTCCGCCCGCCGCAACCCGCCGCTGCGCGTCCTCAAGCAGCCGGGCGCAGTCGTCGGACGTCCCGAGGACGACAGAACCGGCTCCGAGGATCCCGGCGGCGACGGCACCTTGCAGCGCATCGGGGTCGGCCGCCAGCGTCATCCGCGCTGCGACGTTGGAGGGCATCAGCCCGTGCTCCGCGATCGACAGGAGCAGGACGTCGAGGAGGAAGCGCTGGTCGTCGGTCGCCTCCCGGCCGGTGAGGAGAAGATGGAAGTACTCGGTGAACGTCACCCGGCCCATCAGCTCGCCGGTCAGATCGCGCCCGCGGACCTCGACGCGGTCGGGGTAGGCCCGCGAGATCCGACTCACCGCGCGGCTCTCTCGCGGCGACATCAGACGCCGATCTCCGCGCGCACGATCGCGGCGCCCGCCACCATCGCCTGCAGCTTCGCGAAGGCGCGCTCGCGCGGGAGGTACTTCATCCCGCAGTCCGGTGCGATGACCAGTCGCTTCGGGTCGACGACACCGAGCACCCGGCGGATCCGCGCGGCGACGAGCTCGGGCGTCTCCACCTCCTCGGCTCCGAGATCGAGGACGCCGAGCACGACGACCTTGTCCGGCAGCGCGCGCAGCACCTCCGGCTCGAGACTCGGCTGGGCAGCCTCGATCGAGACGTGCGTCGCGGCACAGTCGTTCAGCTCGGCGAGAAACGGGTAGCCACTCGGCTTGTCCTGGACGATGTGCGCATATCCGAAGCACGTGTGCAGGACGGTTTCGCCCTCGATGCCCGCGAGGGCTCGGTCGATCGCCTCGACGGCGTATGCGCGTGCGGGCTCCGGGCGGGCCTGCAGGTACGGCTCGTCGATCTGAAGGACGTCCGCGCCCGCCGCCTTGAGGTCTCTCAGCTCGTCGTTCACCGCATCTGCGTACGCGAGCGCGAGGTCGCGGTCCTCGGCGTAGTGGTCGTTCTGCGCCTGTTGCGTCATCGTGAACGGCCCGGGAACCGTGATCTTGATCCGCCGATCCGTGATCGCGCGCAGGAACCGGGCGTGCCCCGCTTCCACGGGTCGCGTGCGCCGGATCGGGCCGACGACCCTCGGCACGGGATTCTCGTGTCCCGTCCGGTCGAGCGCGACTCCCGGCGCGTCGAGATCGATCCCGTCGAGCGCGGTCGCGAAGTGGTTCGAGTAGCTCTCGCGGCGCATCTCCCCGTCCGTGACCACGTCAACGCCAGCGAGCTCCATGTCCCGGACGGCGACGCGCGTTGCGTCGTCCTGGGCCTCGTCGAGGAACGTCGCCGGCACGCGCCAGAGCTCGTCGGCGCGAACACGCGGCGGCAGCCTGTCACCGAGGCGCCCGCGGTCGATGAGCCACTCGGGCTGCGGATAGCTCCCGATGACGGTCGTCTCCAGTCGCTCTCCCACCGCGGCGCAACATATCGCCGTCACAATCCCCGACGTGGCGTCCTACGCCGTGAACAAGAAGGCCGTCGCGCGAGCACGCCGGCTCATCGAGGGCCGGCAATACGTGCTCGACAGCGAGTGGGGCGAGGTGCAGCCCACGGCCGAGGCCGAGAATGCCTTCCTGCGCTCGCATACGTGGGAGCAGTACGCCGAGTGGCACCTCGGGCTCACCGAGGGCGCGGCGGACGAGACCAAGGCGCGGTACGCCTTCGTGTACGGCGACCTTCGCCGCCTCCACCGAAGCGGGCTCATCGCGTGCCAGTACCGCGCTGCGGAGTGGCGACACAAGGAGATCGAGCTCGTCGCCCACGAGCTCCTGCAGCTCCTCGACGCGACCAGCGCATGAGCGACCCTCAGGCGCCGGGGTCGGACAACGGTCCGACCCGCGACCGCCGTTTGTCCTATTCGAGAACGAACGAGACGCGAAGAGTTACGCGGAACTCGGTGATCTTCCCGTCCTCGACTTCGACCTTCTCCTCCGAGACCCACGCGCCCTTGATCCCGCGCAGGCTCTCGCCGGCCTTGTCGATGCCGTTCTTCACTGCGTCCTCGAAGCTCGTCGGCGAGCTCGCGGAGATTTCGACGACCTTGGCAACGGACATGCGCCCACCCCTTCCGTGTCGGTGTCGGTGATCGAAACCCGAGTCTAATCGGGCGATGGAATCGAGTACGCTCGCCGACGGGACGCGATGCACGTCGAAGCGGAGTCACGAACGAATTGGGGGCGCCGCGCGTTCTGGGCGGGCGTCGTGGTCGCCCTCGTCCTCCTCGGCGGTCTGATCGCGTCGGCCACCGTCCCGCGTTGGTGGGCGCAACGAGTCGGCGACCAGGCCAACGGCAGCATCACGCAGGGGACGTTGCTCGGGCTCTTCTACGGGTTCGTGTTCACGCTCCTGCCGATTGCCGCTCTCGCGCTGATCCTGCGCTGGCGAACGACGTGGAGGTGGGTCGTCTTCGCTCTTGCCGTCGCCGTCATCCTCGCCCTTCCGAACCTCATGACGCTCGGCATCGTGCTCGGGCGCGGGAACGCCGCCCACGCGGGAGATCGCATCCTCGACGTCGAGGCGCCGGCGTTCCGCGGAGGCACGTTCGCGGGCACGCTGCTGGCCTGCGCCCTCGTCGGGTTCGTTCTCTACCTCTTGATCTCGCGCGGCCGCGCACGGTCGGACGAACAACGTGCTCGCGAGGAGCGGGACTCCGCGCCCGCCCCGCCCTAGACGCGGCCCTTGAACGTGTCGCAGCTCTGCGGGCCGGAGCCCTCGATACCGCGCACGAACCAGCTCTGCCGCTGTTCGGCCGACCCGTGGGTCCACGACTCGGGAGTGACGCGGCCCTGGGTTCGCTCCTGGATGCGATCGTCGCCCACCGAGGCCGCAGCGTCGAGCGCCTGAGTCACGTCTCGGCGGGTCAGGTCCTCGATGAAGCCCGTCTTGACGGCGTTTCCCACCCAGAGCCCGGCATAGCAGTCCGCCTGCAGCTCCACCCGCACCTGACCACCCTGTGGCCCGGTGCCGCGGTCGGCGTTTCGGAAAACTCCCGTCAGGTTCTGGACGTGGTGGCCGTACTCGTGGGCGAGGATGTACGCCTCCGCGAGCGGGCCGCCTTGCGCACCGAGCTGCGAGGAGAGCTGATCGAAGAAGCCGAGGTCGATGTAGACGTAGCGGTCGTTCGGACAGTAGAACGGTCCGACCGCGGAGGAGGCCCCACCACAGCCCGTTTGGATCGATCCGTCGAAGAGCCGCGTCGCCGTCGGCTCGTACCCGCGGAACGCCTTGTTCCAGTACGCCTGGATGCTGTTGATCGAGGCGAGGATGCGGCAGTCCTCGCGCTCGTTGGCGTCCTGGCCGGTCTGACATTCCTGCGCCAGGTCGCCGGGCGGCTGCTGGCCCGGCCCGACGGTCTGGCCAGCAAGTGAGCCGAGGTCGCCCAGGCCGCCTCCACCGCCGAGGAACATGAACGCGAGGACGACCAGGAGCACGATGATTCCTCCGCCTCCGCCCAGCTGGAGCGGGATCCCGCCGGGGAGACCACCCCCACGGCCACGGTAGTCCTCGACCTGTGAGGGGTCGAGCTTGGCGTCCTTGCGAAACCGCATGGAACGAACGTACCCCGATGCGGCGCGACCGGAACCTGCGCGAGGCAAGTCCCGGTCGCGACGTGAGTCGGATCAGCGCGCGGTCTCGAGCGCCGGCTCGCCGACGTGTGCTTCCTGCTCCTGCAGATCCCGCCCGCGAACCATGAACACCGAGACCAGGACGCCTGCAAACATGATCGCCGCCGCCGCCCAGAAGGCAGCCCGGAAGCCGTCCGTCAGAGCCGACGGCACCGCCGTCCCACTCGCCAGCGCGTCATCCGTCGTCGAGACCGCGATGGTCGAGAGCAGCGCGATACCGACCGCACCGCCGATCTGCTGCGACGTGTTGATGAGCCCCGACGCAAGACCCGACTCTTGCTGCTTCGTTCCGGCCACCGCCGCGATCGTGACCGGCACGAACGCGAACGGAAGTCCGAGGCCGATCAAGAGGAAGCCCGGGAACAGGTCGGTCCAGTACGAGCCGTCGACGGAGACCTGCGTGAAGTAGAGGATCCCCACCGTCATGACGGACATCCCGAACACGAGGGCGGGCTTGACGCCTACCCGCGTCACGGCGGCTGCCGCGACGTTCGCCCAGATGATGGCGGTGCCTGCGACTGCCAGGTAGCCGACACCGGTCTTCAGCGGCGAGAACTCGAGCACCTGCTGCATGTACAGCGTGAGCATCAGGAACATCGCGAACATCCCCGTCCCCATGAAGAGGCCGACGACGTTCGCGGCCGTGAGCGTCTGCAGCCGGAAGATCGAGAACGGCACGAGCGGATCCTTCACACGCTGCTCCCAGAGGACGAACGCGGCGAGCAGCACCGCGGAGACGACGAAGACGCCGATCGTCTCGGGGGAGCTCCAGCCCCACCCGCGACCCTGCGTGATGCCCAGCACGAGCAGAGAGAGGCCGGACGTGACGAGGACGGCGCCGGGGATGTCGAAGCCCTGACCGTGCTTGTCGAGGCTCTCCGAGAGCAGGATCGGGGCCAGGATGAGCGCGGCAACTCCAACAGGAACGTTGACCCAGAAGATCCACTCCCACGAGAGGAAGTCGGTGAGGATGCCGCCGAACAGCACACCGGCTGCGGCGCCGAAGCCGCCGACCGCTCCCCACGCGCCGAGCGCGATGTTCCGCTCACGGCCCTCCTGGAACGTCCACACGAGGATGGACAGTGCCGCCGGAGTGATCGTCGCGGCGCCGAGCCCCTGAAGCGCCCTGAAGGCGATCAGTGCCTCGTCGTTCCAGGCGAAGCCGCACAGGAGTGATCCGATCGTGAACACGATGGTTCCCAAGATGAAGATGCGCCGGCGGCCGAGGAGGTCGGCCGATCGGCCTCCGAGCAGCAGGAACCCGCCGAAGACGAGCGCGTAGGCGCTGATCACCCACTGCAGGTTCTCCTGGGAGAAGCCGAGGTCGACCTGAATCGACGGCAGCGCGACATTCACGATCGCGACGTCGAGGATGACCATGAACTGCACCGCGAGGATGAGCGCGAGTGCAAACCACTTCTTGCGATCCGTAGTGACCATTACGTCCCTCCGTTGTTTCTCTTGTCAGACGAATGGGCGATGCTACAACAGACACTTTCATTTTGCAAGTTAAGACTTGCGTTTTGAAAGAGACCCGGCTATTATCGACTACATGGCCAGGTGCTACGACCAGTACTGCCCGATGGCGCATGCGCTCGACCTGGTCGGTGAGCGCTGGTCACTGCTGATCGTCCGCGAGCTGCTCGAGGACGATCGGCTTCGCTACTCGGATCTCCACGCACGGCTTCCCGGCTGCGGCACGAACATCCTCGCCGCGCGCCTGAAGACGCTCGAGCAGGGAGGCGTCGTCCGCCGCCGCAAGCTCGACCCTCCGGCGGGAGCGTGGGTCTACGAGCTCACCGAGTACGGCTCCGGGCTGCGGGAGGTGCTCCACGTGCTCGCGCACTGGGGTGCGCGGTCGCTCCGTCCGCCCGCGAGGTCCGGCGACCTCGAGCCGGGCTGGCTTCACGGCGCGCTCCGCATCGCGCTTCCGGCTGCGAGCTCGCCGAGGAGGATCGAGTTCCGGTTCGGCGACGAGATCGCCGCGGTCGTGGACGACGCCGTCGTCGAAGGCCCGGTCGACGACCCCCAGGCCGTCGTCACGGGCGATGCACCGGGTTTCTATTGCCTCATGGTCGACCGAGACATCGAGGCGGTGACGATCGAGGGCGACGCAGAGGCCGTCCGCGCGATGCTTGCGTCACTCCCTGCCGTGCCGCGCGCCGAGGTACCCGCCTAGACCAAGCCGCCGGGGTACTTCCACGGCCCCGGCTCGAGTTTGATGCCGCGCTTGCGGCAGAACTCGCGGACGGAATCGAGGACGACGCCTCCGCTTCCGTGAATGCGACGGCCGAGCAGATCGAGCACGGCGACGCCGTCCGGCACGTCGCCGCGGACGTCGAGGGCGAGCACGACGGCCGGCGCCTCGACCCCGTCGCGGTAGCTCGCCGTGAACAGGACGCGCGTGCCCTCGACCTCGAAGGCGTCGTCCTCCACCGGCGAGACCTCGTGCCCGCGCAGCGCGAGGAGCTCGTGGAGATCGGCAAGCATGCGGCGCGCGAGTTCGAGGCGGCGCGCGTCGGAGAGCTTGTGGCTCGAGCTCCCCGTGGCCTTCGCCGGCACGCCGATCGCGAACGACCCGGCGGGGATCTCCCCCACGACGTACGAGTTCGACGCGACGATCGCCTCCGATCCGATCCTCGCGCCCGCATAGAGCACCGCCCCGAGGCCGACCTGCGATCGATCCTCGAGCACGACCGGCGCGAATCGGTTCTCGAAGCCCTCGAGCACCGAGTGCCCGATGTTGTGGGTGACGATGAGCGATCGCATCGTCAGGAAGACCTCGCGGCCGATCAGCACGGGGCGGCAGACGTTCACGAACGCCTCGTCGCCGACGAAAGCCAGGTCGCCGATCGTGAGGGTCGCCCACGGATCCCGGTGGCCGCCGCCGCCGATCCGAACCGAGCGTCCGCCCCAGATCCCCGCTCCCAGAAAGGCGCGGCGACAGCGCAGCTCGAGGTCGGGGCCGAACTGGGTGACCGCGCCCACGGAGAAGACCTCTTCGCACACGACGGTCGCGCGCCTACCGAGCTGGACGCCGTCCGAGATCACGATGCGGGGAGCGACGACGAGGGACCCCTCGCCGAGCTCGACGTCGTCGCCGACCACGGCCCCGTACTCGCGTAGAAGCCGGACCTTCTCGCCGGGCGGCAGCGCGCGGAAGCCGTCCTGCTCTCGAACGAGCCGTTCGTAGGAGGACGGCTCGAGCGCGCCCGAGGTCCCGTCGGGATCGAAGGTCGCGGGCAACGAGACGCCGACCGTCGACACCCCTGCGACAGCCGGGCTCGCCGACGGTGCGGCGGCGGCCTTCTGGGCCTCGATCAGGGCCTCGACGTCCTTCTCGGTGATGAAGCCGCGCTTCTCCACGGACGCGAGTTCGATCCCGTGCAGCTCGGCGAGCTCCACCGCCTTCCGCGTCGCCTTGCGGTCGCCCGCGGCCGGCCTCGGTGGCGCCTTCTCCTCGCCCCTCGCGTCGATCGACGCGAGCTCGTCGGCGGACTCGGCGACGTAGGCGATCGTCTTACCCAGCTCGACCTCGACGTTCTCGGCGTAGAGCTGCACGATCGTGCCCCCGCCGGGCGCCTCCACTTCCACCGTCGCCTTGGTCGTCTCGACCACGCAGACCGGCTCGCCGGCATTCACCTCCGTCCGGTCCTCGACGAGCCACTCCGCGAGAAGCGCGTACTCGGTGTTCGCGTCCTCGCGCGTGAGAACGATCTCGAGCATGGCGCGCTAGCTTCGCACGCCGTCGAGCGCCGTCACGGCGGCAACCACGTCCTCGACGCTCGGGAGCATGTCGTCCTCGAGCGGTCGCGCGGACGGGATGATCCCGTCGCGTGCGGCGACGCGCTGGACCGGAGCGCGAAGGTCGCTCCACGCCGCCTCCTGCACGCGCGCGGCGATCTCCGCGCCGAAGCCGCCGGTCAACGTCCCCTCCTCGGCGGTCACGAGCGCTCCCGTGCGCGCAACGGACTCGAGCACGGCGTCGAGCTCGATCGGTACGAGCTGGGAGAGCGCCACGACCTCGCAGAAGATCTCCTGCTCGAGCACGAGCTCGGTGACGGCGTCGAGGACGACGGGGAGCATCCCGCCGTACGTGACCACGGTCGCGACGCCCTCGGTGAAGTCGGTCGCGGAGAAGGTCAGCGCGGGATACGGGTCACCGCTCTCACGCACGGCGAGCTCGCCGATGTGGCCGTGGTCGGGCCGGCGGATCACCCGGCCGTACAGCAGCTTGTTCTCGATGAAGAAGACCGGGCGCTCGTCCTCGACCGCGGCTGCCAGCAAGCTGCCGACGTCATGGCATTCGCTCGGGGCGACGACGCAGATGTTGGGGATCCCGAGCAGGAGCTTCTCGAGCGACTGCGAGTGCGTCGGCCCGTAGCCGCGGCGACCCCCCATCGGCGTGCGCACGACGAGCGGCACCGTCACCTGGTCGTCGTACATCTCGCGGAACTTCGAGATCCCGTTCACGATCTGGTCGAGCCCCAGCGCAACGAAGTCGCCGAACATGATCTCGAGGATCGGCCGCTGGCCGCGAAGCGCCATTCCGGCGGCGACGCCGAAGAGCGACGCCTCGCTGATCGGGGTCGTCAGGACGCGATCGGGATACGCGTCGGAGAGGCCCTGCGTGACCTTGAATGCGCCGCCGTATGGGTCGAGCACGTCCTCGCCGAAGAGGACGACGTCGTCGCGCTCGGCGAAGAGCGCGTGCAGTGTCTCGTTCAGCGCCTGGACGCCGCGCTTCTGCTGCACGGTGCTCATGCCGCCACTCCGGGCGCTGCGGCGGGTGCTTCGTCGGCCGCCTCGACCGTCTCGGCGAGCCGCTCCTCGCAGCGTTCCTCGAGCGCCTTCCGCTCGGCCTCGTCGAGGCGTGCACCCGCGACGAGCAGCGGGTCGCGCGTCCGGCGCTCCTCGAGCTCGTCCGGGTCGCGCTGGTCGTCCGACTTCGAGTGCGGGCTGAAGCGGTACGTGTTGAGGACCAGGAAGAACGGCGCGCCGGTCTCGCGGATGCGCGCGACGGCGCGCCCTGCCGCCTCGTGGATCACCTGGACGTCCGTCGTGTCGAGCTCGTCGACCTCGACGCCGAACGCCGCGCCGCGCGCCGCGATCGACCCGGCGAGCTCGAGCTCGACGGGCGTCGACTGCGCGTAGTGGTTGTTCTCGACGACGAAGAACACCGGCAGGTGCCACAGCGACGCGAGGTTCAGCGACTCGTAGGTCACGCCCTCGCCGAGTGTTCCGTCGCCGAGGAACACCGTCGAGACGGCGCCGGTGCCCTTGCGCTTCTCCGCGAGTCCGATGCCCGTCGCGACCGGGACGATGCTCCCGAGGACGCCGTTGGAGTAGAAGTTGCCCTTGCACAGGTGCTGGCTGCCGCCCTTGCCGCCGCACACGCCCGGCGCCTTCCCCATCACTTCGCAGAGGAGCCCGAAGGCGTCGTCGGTGAAGGCCAGGTAGTGCCCGTGGCAGCGGTGGTTGGAGAAGACCGTGTCGACGTCGGGGTCCAGGTGCTCGATCAGCCCGACCGCGTTCGCCTCCTGCCCGATGTACGTGTGCGTCGTGCCGACGAGCTTCCCGAGCGAGAAGAGGTCGAGGAGGGTCTCCTCGAAGCGGCGGATGAAGAACATCCGCTCGTAGAAGGTCGCGAGCGTCTCCACTAGAGGTACCCGAGGTCGGAGAGACGCTTCGCGACTGTCGCCTCTTCCTCCTCCGTCAGCTCGTGCGTCTCCGCGCTCTCCAGCTCACGGAAGACGATGTCGCGGAGCTCCTGCGGCGCGTCCGTCCGGGGGCGCAGTTCCCGCGGGTCCTCGTCGAGGCGGTAGGCCTCCTCCTCGCCGCTCTCGACGTCGAGGATCAGTTTCCATGGAGGCTTGCGCACCGCGAGCTTCGTCAGCGCGCCCCTGTCGGTGCCCGCGATGATCGCCTCGCGGTCGCCGTCCACCTCGAGCAGGGACTCGCCGTCCGTCTCACGCGCCGGAAGTCCCGCGAGCTCGAGCAGCGTCGGCAGCAGGTCGACGGAGCGCACCTGGTGGTCGACGATCGCCGGGTCGAGCCGCCCGGGGGCGGACAGGATGAGCGGCACCTCGACGATCTCGTCGAAGAGCGTCGCACCGTGCATGTGGTAGACGCCCTGTACGTCCTCCTTCGCGCGGAAGCGCTCGCCCCAGGACTCGCCGTGGTCGGAGAGGAAGACGAGGACGGTTTTCTCGCGCAGGCCGAGCCTCTCGAGCTCCTCGAGGAACGAGGCGACGAGCACCTCGGACTGGCGCTCCACCGCCGAGCGGTATCTCTCGCGCATCGCCTCGAGCGCCGAGGCCGAGTCGGACTGGATGCCCTCGATGACCTCCTGCTTCGCCGCGAGCCAGTTCTTGCGATCGGCATGGACGATGTCGTAGGGCATGTGCGTCGCCCAGTTGTGCACGTACAGAAAGAACGGTGTGTCCCGCGTCGCGCGCAGCCACTCGAACGCGCCGTCGAGCGTCTCGGAGGTGCCGCGGACGTTCGCCTCGGGAAGGTCCTTGAACAGGTAGTTCGTGTCGAACACGAAGCTCGCGACCTCGTACCCGTGGGCGGAGAACGCGCGGAAGCCCGTCTCGATCGAGGGGTCGAGCGGCGCGTCCCAGTGCAGGTAGCCGTGGTGGTGCGCGTAGATCCCGGTCACGATCGAGGTCGTCGACGGCGCGGTCCACGGTGCGGCGCTGATCGCATGCGCATAGCGAACGCCACCGGCGGCGAGCTCGTCGATCGTCCTCGTGTCGACGTACCGCGCGCCGTAGCAGCCGAGATGGTCCGTGCGGAGCGCATCGGAGACGTAGACGACGACGTTCACAGCGCGGCGGATTGTAGTGACGGTCTACGGTGCCGCCCGTGCGGAGGCAGGCCCCTCTCTACGCGCTGTATGCCGCAGAGACGGTCTCGCTCGCGGGGAACGCGGTCGCCCAGCTCGCCATACCCTGGTACGTCCTGATCACGACCGGAAGCGCGACGCTCACCGGTCTCGCGGTCTTCTTCAACTTCCTCCCGATCGTCCTCGCCGCGTTCTTCGGCGGCGTGGTCGTCGACCGGCTCGGGTTCCGGGCGACGAGCATCGTCGCCGACCTCGCGAGCGCTGCTGCCGTCGCGGCGATCCCGCTCCTCGAGTCGACGGTCGGGATCGAACTCTGGCAGCTCTTCGCACTCGTGTTCCTCGGCGCGCTCCTGGACGCGCCGGGAGCGACCGCGCGAGCAGCCCTCCTCCCCGACGTCGTCGAGCTCGCGGGCGCACGGATGGAGCGCGCAAGCGGCATCCGCTCGGCAATCCAGCAGAGCGCGATTCTCATCGGTGCCCCGGTCGGCGGCGTTCTGGTCGCGACATTCGGCGCGACGACTGCACTGTGGCTCGACGCGGCGAGCTTCCTCGTCTCGGCCGCGCTGGTGGGCGGCTTCGTCCCACGCCCCGCCCCACCAGGCCAGATCGGGGAGCGAAGCCGTTTCTTCGCGGAGCTCGCGCAAGGCATGCGGTTCATCTGGAGACAGCGCGTCCTGCGAGCCGTCGTGATCATGGTGCTCCTCACCAACCTCCTGGAAGCGCCGTTCCCCGTGGTGACGTCTGTCATGGCTCGAGAGGAGTACGGGAGCGCCGCAGACCTGGGGCTCATGCTCGGTTTCTTCGGCGGCGGCGCGTTGGCCGGCTCGCTCGTGTACAGCGCGATAGGGCATCGCCTCCCGCGCCGGCGCACCTTCCTGTGGTGCTTCACCGGTGTCCCACTCGCCTACCTGGGCCTCGCGGCGCTGCCTCCGCTCCCAGTCGCGCTCGCCGTGCTCGCGTTCGCCGGGCTCGTCGCAGGCCCGATCAACCCGCTGCTCTTCACGGTCACGACCGAGATCGTCCCGAGCGACCTGCGGGGCCGCGTCTTCGGCGCCGTCCGCGGCGGCGCGTGGGCCGCAATCCCCCTCGGAACGCTTCTCGGAGGGGTACTCGTCGGCGCGATCGGCGTATCGGCCACGTTCCTGTCGATAGGCGTGCTCCTCGCGCTCGTCGTCGCGTACGGCTTCGTCAACCCAGCGTTCCGGGCGATGGACCGGTGAGGGCCGTGATCCTCGTCGAGGGGATCAGCGACCAGCGTGCCGTCGAGGCGCTTGCGACGCGGCGCGGCCGGAACCTCGCCGCCGAGGGCGTCTCGATCGTGCCGATCGGCGGCGCCCACGCGATCGGCGCTGCGCTCGAGCGCTACGGCGCGCGCGGGCTCGACGTCAGACTGGCCGGTCTCTGCGACGTGGGCGAGGAGCACGCCTTCAGCCGCGGTCTCGAGCGGGCGGGACTGGGCGCGAACCTCGACCGGGCCGGCATGGAGGCACTCGGCTTCTACGTGTGCGACACCGACCTCGAGCACGAGTTGGTGCGGGCGCTCGGGGTCGAGGCCGTGCTGCAGATCGTCGAGGAGCAGCGCGAGCTGAGCTCGTTCCGCACCTTCCAGAAGCAGCCGGCGAAGCGTGAGCTCGACCTCGAGGAGCAGCTGTGGCGGTTCATGTGGAACCGGAAGATCCGATACGCAACGTTGCTGGTCGAGGCGCTCGACCTCGAACGCGTGCCGCGCCCGCTCGACGGCGTCCTAGCTCACGTCTGAGGCGCGAACAGCCCTGAACCGCGCATCCCCGTTGGGGTCTCGATACCGAGGATCTCGAGCACCGTAGGAGCGATGTCGAGCAGGTGCGCGTCGCGCCGGCCGCCCGCGTCGATGCCCGAGCCGGCGACGACATAGAGGCCGTCTTGTGCATGGTTCGCGTCGTCGGGCCCCGTGTCGTTCTCGAGCGTCTGGATGCCCTCGTCGCCGCCGATCGTCCCCACCGAACGCCAGAGGAGGTCGCCGAAGACCACGATGAGGTCGGGTGCGACGCCCTGCGGCTCGCCGTACAGCTCCTCCGGCGTGTACACCGCTGTCGGGATCGGGTTGCCGGCGTCGTCCGGAATCGCGGCGATCCTGCGCGCGAGGTCGGCGCGTACGGCCTCGTACTCCTCCGGCGCGATCGTCCCCTCGGGCTCGCGCCCCTCGACGTTGAGGAAGACGCGCGCGTAGTAGCCGCCTTCCCCCCACGCCTTCGTGCGCGACCAGTCCACCCCGACGTCGCGCAACGACGAGACGCCGTCGGGCTCGGCGAGCGTCGTGAGCAACCCCTCGCGCCGCAGCCACTCGTTGATGCGGATCCCGCCGTCGAGCCGCTTCGCACCATGGTCGGAGAGGACGAAGACGACGGTGTCGTCGTCCGCGTACGCGAGCAGCTTCCCGATGAGCCCGTCGACGTGGCGGTGGTAGTCGAGGATCGCGTTCTCGTACGCGCTCCCCGGCTCGTGCTTGCGGTGCGCGGTGTCCATGAACTTCCAGAAACCGTGGTGCATCCGGTCGGGCCCCATCTCGACCATCGCGAAGAGCGCCCATGGCTTCGTCGCGAGAAGATGCTCGGCAAGCGCGAAGCGCCGGTCGGTCATCTCGTACACCTGACGCAGGAGGTACTCCTTGTCGTCGGTGCGGAAGTCCTTGGTGTCGAAGAGGTACTCGCCGACGACGTCCGCGATCTCGTCCTTCAGCGCTGATGGGTAGGTGTATTTCGAGTCGAGCGACGGCGTGAGGAAGCAGCCCACCATGACGCCGTTGAGCGGCTTCGGCGGGTAGCAGCCAGGCACCGAAAGCACGATCGACGACCCGCCCGCGCGCGTGACGAGGTCCCAGAGCCGCGGCTCCTTGATCGCGGTGGACATCGCGATGAAGCCACCGTCGTACGTGTGATCCGAGCGGTTTCGGAAGCCGTACACGCCGAGGTCGCCGGGCGTCTTCGAGGACATCATGCAGGACCATGCCGGCACCGTGATCGGCGGGATGACGGACGTCAGGCGGCCGTACGCGCCGCGCTCCATGAGTCCCGAGATCGTCGGCAGCTCGTCGCGCCAACGCTCGAGCACGAGCGAGGGCTCGGCGCAGTCGAGCCCGATGAGCATGACCTTCCGCGGCACGCGGCAACGATAGAGGTCGAGTAACGTTGCACCGCGTGGCGACTCGCCGGCAGAAGCACCTCGCGCTCATCATCGCGCGAGAGCTCGCGTCGCAGCTCGCAACCGCCACGTTCATCGCAGATGCGGACGGCGCGCTCGTCTTCTACAACGAGGCGGCGGAGGAGATCCTCGGCCGGACGTTCACCGAAGCCGGCGCGATGCCGGCTTCCGAGTGGCCGTCGCTCTTCAGCGTCGAGGACTTCGACGGAGCGCCCGTCGCCCTCGCCGACCTCCCGGGAGGGATCGCTCTCGCCGAGCAGCGGCCGGCCCACGCACGCGTGCGCATCGTCGGGCTCGACGGGGAGCGACGGGCCATCTCGATCACGGCCATCCCGCTCTTCGCCCATCCCACTGAGGTCGTCGGAATGGTCGCGTTCTTCTGGGAAGGCGACGGGCCGGGAGGGGAGTAGCGTGGTCGCACGCGTCTGGGGTTGTCGGGGCTCACTCCCGACGCCGGGGGAGTCGACTGTCCGGTACGGGGGAAATACGACCTGCGTCGAGATCCGGTGCGGCGACCGCGTGACCATGATCCTCGACGCGGGCACCGGCATCAAGCGCCTCGGTGACCGGCTCGACGCGAGCGCCGAGATCCACGTGCTCCTCACACATCTGCACCTCGACCACTTGGAGGGACTCCGCTTCTTCGCACCACTCTGGCGGGCCGAGGGCGACGTCCACATCTGGGGGCCGCCCTCGCCGATGCACTCCCTGCAGGAGCGCATCGCCAGGTCGTTCTCGCCGCCGCTCTTTCCGGTCAACCTCGGCGACATCCCGGCGACCGTCGCGTTCCACGACGTTCCCGAGGAGCCCTGGGAGCTCGACGGCATCCGGATCCTCGCGCAGGCCGTCTCCCATCCGGGGTCGACGGTGGGGTTCCGGCTCGAGCACGGAGGCCGCTCCCTCGCGTTCATCCCCGACCACGAGCCCGTCCTCGGCATCGAGCTCGCAACACTCAACCCCGAGTGGATCTCCGGCCATGCGCTCGCCGACGACGTGGACGTCCTCCTCCACGACAGCCAGTTCACCGAGGACGAGTATCCCCAGCGCGTGGGGTGGGGGCACTCGAGCGTGGCGCATGCCGTCGGTTTCGCACGGAAGGCAAAGGCCGGGCAGCTCGTGCTCTTTCATCACGACCCGGATCGTTCCGACGCGCAGGTCGACCTGTTGGCCGAGCGCGCCGCGGAGCTTTGGGGCGGCAACGGCTCACGCGCTCCGCTCGCCGCGTGCGAAGGGATGACGATCGACCTCAGCTGAGCCCGAGCAGGAAGTCGCTCGTGGTGATGAAGGTTGGCCCCAAGCAAGGGGCCGGGGCCAACCAGTGTGTTACTCGCTCCTAGGGCTCGGAGAAGAAACCGTGGTCGCCGTTGCAGGCAAAGCCAGGATGGGGAAAATCGCCAGGACCAGGCGGCTCATGCCCCACCTTGCCCGGATTCTCCGCGCTCGGATTAGCGCTGCCTGCGCTCACGTCCTGCCCGTAGGACTGCGTCCTACCGCCAGGATTCTCCGGATTCGTGCTGTCTGGATTGCTCACACGGGAAACGGCAAGGACAGACAACCTGCGATCGCCAGAAGCAGCAAGCCGGGAGCTCGAGCCCGCTCCGAGTGCCTTACACGCCACAATCCGCGGCATGACCGCCACGCCCGCGCCGAGCACCGAGACCGTCGTCATGAAGTTCGGCGGCTCCTCGGTCGCCGACCCGGACAAGATCAAGCACGTCGCCCAAAGGCTCGTCGATGCGCGCGTGCGCGGCGTCCGCGTCGTCGCAACGGTCTCGGCGATGGGCGACGCGACCGACGGTCTCCTCGAGCTCGCTCGGCAGGTCTCGGCGGATCCACACCCGCGCGAGCTCGACATGCTGCTCTCGACGGGCGAACGGATCTCCTGCGCCCTCGTCGCGATGGCGGTGCACGACCTGGGCTACCAGGCCGTGTCCTTCACCGGCTCGCAGGCCGGGATCATCACCGACCCCGTCCACACGAAGGCGAAGATCCGCGAGATCACGCCCGTCCGCGTGCTCGAGGCGCTCGAGCGCGGCCGGATCGTCCTCGTCGCCGGCTACCAGGGCTTTTCGCGCGACACGATGGACGTGACGACGCTCGGTCGTGGCGGCACGGACGCGACTGCGGTAGCCCTCGCCGCCGCGCTCGGCGGCTCGTGCGAGATCTACTCCGACGTCGACGGAGTCTTCACGGCAGACCCGCGGCTCGTCCCGGACGCGCGCAAGCTCGAGCGCGTCTCGTACGAGGAGATGCTCGAGATGGCCGCCTCCGGCGCGAAGGTGCTGATGCTGCGCGCAGTCGAGATCGCCCGCAACCAGGACGTCCCGATCCACGCGCGCTCGACCTTCTCCGACGAGTCGGGGACCTGGATTTCTCACCCGGAGGGGCTCGAGCAGCCGCTCGTCTCCGCCGTCACGCACTCGGCGGACGAAGTCGTCTTCTCGCTCCGGAACGTCCCGGACCGCCCCGGCACCGCAGCAGCCATCTTCGACGCGATCGCGGCCGAGCACGTGAACGTGGACACCATCCTCCAGAACGTCGTGCACGAGGCGGCCGAGCTGTCGTTCTCCGTGCCGCAGGACGACGTCGCGGCGACACATCGCGCACTCACAGAGGCGCAGGGCGTGATCGGCAGGCTCCAGGTCGAGGAGATCTCCGACCTCGGAAAGGTCTCGCTGGTCGGAGCCGGGATGCGGTCGCACCCCGGTGTCGCCGCCCTGATGTTCCGCACGCTCGCCGACGAGGGCATCAACCTCCGTCTCATCTCGACGTCGCCGATCAAGGTGTCCTGTCTCATCCCACGCCCGGACGTCGAACGTGCTGTGCGTGCGCTGCACGCGGCGTTCTCACTGGGCGCGCAGTAGTCTCCGGCGCCGTGACGAACAGCGAGATCGACGCACCCGCGGGAGCGTCGCCCCACAGCCGGAGCCGTGGCCGTGCGACCGCGGTGTGGATCCTCCTCGTTGTCGCGGGTCTGCTCCTGCTCCTCTCGTCTTTCGCGATCTGGATCAACCGCGTCGCGCTCAACACCGGCACGTTCACCGACACCTCCAGCTCGCTCCTGGATGACGACGAGATTCGCAGCGCCGTCGCGAACCGCGCCGTCGACGAGCTGTTCGCGAACGTCGACGTCCGGGCCGAGGTCGAGGAGCAGCTTCCGACGGACTACAAGGGGCTGTCGGGAGCCGCGACGGCAGGACTGCGGCAGGCGTCGTACCAGATCGTCGACCGCGCGCTGGAGCAGCCCGTCTTCCAGGAGCTCTTCCGCGTTGCACTCGAGGAGTCGCACACCACGCTCGTCGAGGTGCTCGAGGGCGGCGGCAACCGCGTGTCGACGGACGAAGGCGAGGTGACGCTCGACCTCCGAGCGATCATCATCGAGGCGGCCGACCGAATCGGCATCGGCGAGCAGGTCGTCGACCGAATCCCCGCCGACGCGGGCCAGATCGTCGTCCTCCGTTCGGACGAGCTGGACACGGCCCAGAACGTCTTCCAGCTGCTGAAGGCGCTCGCCTGGCTGCTTCCCCTCCTGACGCTCGCCGCGTTCGGCGTCGCGGTCTGGCTCTCGGGCGATCGCCGCCGCACGATCCGCGGAATCGGCTGGGTCGTGGTCGTCGTCGCCCTCCTGGGTCTCGTCGCCGCTCGACTCACGAAGAACTACGTGGTCGACTCGCTCGTCGAGCGGCGCGACGACCGGCAAGCCGCAGGCAACGCCTGGGACATCCTCACCGAGCTCATGCGCGGCTCGTTCCGGCTGATGGTCGTGGTGGGGCTCCTCTTCGTCCTCGCTGCATGGCTCGCGGGACCCGGCCGTCGAGCGCTGACCGTACGCGGGTGGCTCGCCCCCGGACTGCAGAACCGCGCCTGGGCGTACGTCGTGCTCGCCGTCCTCGGATTCCTGCTGCTCTTCACCGCCGGCATGGTGGACTTCACGCGCCTGCTGGTCGTGACTCTGCTGGTCGCGCTCGGCGCCGTGTGGATAGAGGTGACGCGCAGGCAGACCTTGCGGGAGTTCCCCGACGCACAGGGAACGGCGTTCCTCGCGGACACGTGGGAGCGCCTGACGACCTGGTGGGAGAAGCAACGAGCGGCAATCACGCAGCCTGCGGCCGTGCCGTCCCCGCCGCCGGACGTCCCGCCTGCTGCACCTGCCACGGACGTGGCCTCACGATTGACCGCGCTCTCGCAGTTGCACGCCAAGGGAGAGCTCACCGACGAGGAGTTCGCCTCGGCGAAGGCACGCGTGCTCGCGGGCGACTAGGCCCTCCTGGCAGGCAGGCTCTGAGCCGCGCGTGCCGAAAGCTCCGACGTGGACTCGGACGTCGTGCGCGCGATCCTCACCGGCCTCGTCTGGCTCGCCGTCGTCATCGTGGTGCGGACGTTCCTGAACTCCGCTTTCAACCGTTACGAGCGTCGGCTCGCGGAGAGCGACCCCGCGGTCGCTGCGCGCCGCAGGACGACGTTCGGGTTCCTGCTCCGCGTGGTCGTCGCGCTCGTCGTCTTCATCGGTGTCTGGAGCGTGCTCTCGATCTTCCCGGCGACCTCGCAGGTGGCGAGCGCGTTCCTCGGCTCAGCTGCGGTGCTGGCCGTCATCGCCGGTCTTGCGCTGTCCACGCCGCTCGGCAACCTCGGGTCCGGCGTGCTCCTCGCTTTCACTCAGCCCGTCCGCCTCGGTGACCGCATCACGATCGAGGACTTCACGGGCGTCGTGGACGAGATCTCACTGAGCTACACGGCGCTCACGACCGACGAGGGGCGTCGGATCTTCGTTCCCAACACGAAGATGGTCTCGACGGTCATCGTGAACCGCTCGGTCGACGATCCGCGCCGCCTCGTCATCGTCGACGTCCCCGTCCGGCTCGGGCCCTCGCTCGGCGAGGCTCGCCGCCTCGCGATGGAGGCCGCCTCCAACGTGCCCCAGGGCGACGAGCTCGCGATCTACGTGCAGATCGGGGACATCTCGGAAAAGACCGCCTTGCTGCACGTCGTCGCGTACGCACCGTTCAGCGCGGACGTGCCGCATGTCGCGAGCGAGATCCGCGAGAAGACGGTCAGCGCGCTCGCAACGGCCAACCTGCTTCCAGCCTGATCCCTCGATGTGACCGGGTCCACCACGGCCGCGAAGCGGACGGCTTCAGGGATCTGCCCGAACGGAATCCACGCTCGCGGATTCCGTCCCGCGCCGGGAGACTAGTCCAGCTCCAGCCCCTCTCCGGGCCTGAGGACCTCGACTCGCGTGTCCGCCGCCTTCTCCCTCAGCGCCGTGGCGAACTCGATCGGAGGCACGCTCACGAAGGCCGGCCTCCCGGCGAGTCCGAGGTGGATCGGGAAGTACGTGCCCCAGTGGATCGGGATCACGAGTCGCGGCCGCAGCAGCGCCACCGCCTCGGCGGCGCGAGCGGGATCCAGGTGTCCGCCGCCGAGGCCCGGCCCCCAACCCCAGATCGGAATGAGCCCGACGTCCACCGGGCCGAGCTCTCTCATCTCCTCGAAGAGGTCCGTGTCGCCGGCGAAGTAGATCGACTTCGTCCCCGACACGACGTATCCGACGGGATCGGCCGACGCGCCGAACGGGCCACGACCCCGGTCATGCTCCGCACGAACCGCGCGGATCCGCAGCTCCCCGATCGCGAGCGTCTCGCCGACCTCGACCTCGAGGACCGACTCGAACTTCCGCTTCCGCAAGAGCCCGCCGAGCCCGCGCGGCACGACGACCGGGATCTTCTTGCCGAGCTTCTCGAGCGACGGCAGGTCGAGATGGTCGTAGTGCGCGTGTGACACGAGCACCGCATCGACGCCGCGTAGCGCGCGCGCAGCCACCGGAGTCGATCGGCGCAGGTGCGCGACGCGGTTCCGCAGCAGCGGGTCCGTCAGCAGGCGGACGCCGTCGAGGTCGACGAAGACCGTGGCATGACCGACGTATTCGATTCGCCCTGCCACGGCTCGAACGCTAGAGACACGCCGTCGCACGCGCTCGGACTCTTGCGACGATCAGCTACGGCTCTCGAGAAAGGCTCCAGGGCTGGAGTCGACGTCGTAACGATCGGTTACGAGGCGTCATCGCGCCATCAGACGCAGTCCTTGAGTCCTTGCGCCTCCGGGAGCGACTCGAGCTTCTTGAGCGTGTTGTTCTCGATCTGCCGGATGCGCTCCCGGGTCACGCCGAACGCCTGGCCGACCTCCTCGAGCGTGCACGGCTGGGCGCCGTCGAGCCCGTAGCGGAGCTCGATCACCCGGCGCTCGCGGTCGGGGAGTGCCGACAGCGCGAGCTCGACGTCCTCGCGACGGAGGGAGAGCGAGGCCGTGTCGAACGGGGACTCGGCCTGCTCGTCCGGGACGAAGTCCCCCAGCGAGGAGTCCTCCTCCTCGCCGATCGGCTTCTCGAGCGAGATCGGCAGCTGCGACATGCGCAGGATCTCGCGCACCTCCTCGGGGTCGATCTCGAGCTCCTCGGCGATCTCCTCAGGGAGAGGCTCGCGACCGAGCCGCTGCACGAGCTGGCGCTCCATGTGCACGACCTTGTTGAGCTTCTCGACCATGTGCACCGGGATGCGGATGGTCCGCGCCTTGTCGGCGATCGCGCGAGTCACGGCCTGACGGATCCACCAGGTCGCGTACGTCGAGAACTTGAACCCGCGGCGGTAGTCGAACTTCTCGACCGCGCGGATGAGGCCCAGCGAGCCCTCCTGGATAAGGTCGAGGAACGAGAGCCCGCGCCCGAGGTAGCCCTTTGCGATCGAGACCACGAGCCGGAGGTTCGCCTCGATCATGTGTTGCTTTGCCCTCATGTCCCCGCGCTCGATCAGTTTCGCGAGCGACACCTCCTGATCGGCTGTGAGGAGCGGCACCTTGCCGATCTCGCGCAGGTAGAGCCGCAGCGAGTCGAGCGAGGGCTCGACCGAGAGATCGAGCTTCGGCTCCACCTTCTCCTCGTCAGCCGCGACCGGCTCGGCATGTGGCAAGTCCTTGTGCTCGACGCCTTCGTGGAGCTCGATCGCGTGGTCGATCAGGTACGCGTAGAAGTCCTCGATTTGCTCCTTCGTGAGCTCGACGTCGTCGAGTCCCGTGACGATCTCGTCGTAGGTGAGGAACCCTTTCTCGAGCCCCTGCTCGACCAGGCGTTGGAGCTCCTCGACCTCGGGGAGGGCGATATCCACGGACAGCATGGCTGGGCTTTCTCCTCTCGCGCTCGAACGGATACTGACCTTCCGTCATGCATGAGCCGGCCCGCCTGCCGCCCCGGCTCCACCACCAAAGCGCGCGGATACTAGTCCGGAAAAGACGGTCTGTGAAGAGGACCACTGTGTTAACGCGTGGGGCCTATCCGGTCACTCGGAGCTCACCGACCACCTCGCCCCGCGAGTTCAGCAAGGGCGCGTTCCCGAGGTCGCCGGACTCGAAGCCGAGCTGCTCGACGAACGCGGCGAGAGCGGCTGACAGCGGACGCTGCGCTCCGTCATCTGCCTTGAGGGCAATTCCGAGCCCGTCGCGGGCCGCGCAGAGAAGACCTTCGGCGCCGCCCTTCGCGACCCAGCCGCCACCGAGCCGCATCAACTCGGTGTCCGGGGCACCGTCGCCCCGGACGAGCTCCGGCCGCGCTCGCATCGCATCCGCCACCCGCGCGCCACCCTCTAGCGACTCGAGTCGCCCGAACGCATGCGCCATCCGCTCGAGCGTCAGCGCGTACGTGACGACCCCGCACCCGTCGATCGCGGTTGGGAGCGCGCCCGGTTCGACCTCGGCCGCGTCCGCGACCTCCGCCAACATCGCCTGCTGGCAAGGGTGGGACGCGAGCCGGTAGCCCTCCGTCGGCCAGTCGTTGATCCTGCAGAGGAGCAGCATGGCAGCGTGCTTGCCTGAGCAGTTGTGCTCGACCTGCGTCGGCTCGGGACCGCACTCGAGATCGTCCTCGCTCGCACCCGCCTTCGTCAGCAGCTCCCGGACCGGCTCGAGCTGGTCCGGTCGGTGAAGGTGCGACGCACAGGCGATCGCAACCTGCGCGTCGTCGAGATCGGGTCGCCGACGGACGACCGGCAACGCCTGAAACGGCTTGGCCGAGCTGCGGAAGAGCGTCTCGAGCTGCGGGTCCCCACGTGACGCGACGATCTCGGCGCCGTCGAGCGCGATCGCGTGGACGCGATGGCGGGCTTCGACGATGCCTCCTCGCTCGACGTCGACGACCAGCACCCCCATGCATTCACCCTAACCGCGCGATCAGCAACGCCGACCAGATCGGCGTTTCGCCTGGCAGGGCGCCGGGTAGGTTCATCCGCGTCGTTGTGACGACCACTACATCGGGAGGGGATTCATGAGTCACCGATCGAAGGTGGGGCTTCCCGCTGCCGCGGTCCTCGCAATCCTCGCGACGTTCATGGTGGCGCTCTCGCTGCCGTCCCCGGGGGGCGCTGCACCGCCGGGATGCGCGAACCGCACGAATACCACGTACAAGGCACTGCTCGACTGCGTGACGCTCGAAGGCGTGCGTGCGCACCAGGCGGCACTCCAGGCGATCGCCGACGCGAACGGCGGCACCCGCGCCGCTGCGACGCCGGGGTACGACGCGAGCGTCGACTACGTCGTCGAGACGCTCGAAGGGGCCGGCTGGTCTGTCGAGCTGCACCAGTTCGACTTCACAGTCGCAGAGCCGATCCAGCAACTGACGCCGCTCCCGCCCGTCACACATGAGTCCGGTGACGTCAGTGGCAGCGCCCTGGGAACGGTGACGGCAGCTGTCGTCCCGGTGGACATCAACCTCACGCCGCCGCGGGCAAACACGAGCGGTTGCGATGGCGCGTTCACGGAAGCGGCGGTCGGAGATCCACTCACGGCCGATCCGGCGGGTCCCGACGACTTTGCGGGCTTCCCGGACGGTGCGATCGCGCTGATCCAGCGTGGCGGCTGCAGCTTCGCCCTCAAGGTCGCCAACGCCCAGACTGCGGGCGCGGGCGCGGTCATCCTGTTCAACCAGGGCAACACGCCCGAGCGCAGCGGCCTCCTGACGAACATCACGGCCGAGCCGCCGCCACTCTCCGCCTTCACGACGATCACCGTTCCGGTGGTCGGGGCGAGCTTCGCTGCGGGTGAGTTGCTCGCCCGGCCCGGTTCGACCGCGACCGTCTCAGTCGTGAACGAGCCGCAGACGAACGTGATTGCCGAGCTCGACGGCCGGAACGACGACAACGTCGTCATGGCCGGAGCGCACCTCGACTCCGTCGTGGAAGGCCCTGGCATCAACGACAACGGCTCCGGCTCCGCCGCGCTGCTCGAGACCGCGGTGATGATCGCGAAGGTCAAGCCGGAGAACACCCTGCGGTTCGCATGGTGGGGCGCCGAGGAGGCGGGTCTCGTCGGGTCGACTGCATACGTGGAAGACCTCAGCGAGGCCGAGCTCGGCCGCATCGCGATGTACATGAACTACGACATGGTCGGCTCGCCGAACTACGTGACCATGGTGTACGACGCCGATGTGTCCACGTTCCCCGCACCGTCAGGCGTTTCGATCCCGGCCGGCTCGACCGCGATCGAAGATCTCTACGAGTCCTACTACACGATGATCGGCGAGCCCTACGACGACACGGAGTTCTCGGGCCGGAGCGACTACCAGGCGTTCATCGAGAACGACATTCCGTCCGGCGGCCTCTTCACGGGCGCCGAGGAGATCAAGACGGCTGAGCAGCAGGCGATCTGGGGCGGCACGACGGGCGCGCAGTTCGACCCGTGCTACCACCAGGCCTGCGACACGTTCGCGAACAACAACGATCACGTGCTCGAGGTCAACAGCGACCTGATCGCGTTCGCGGCGCTGACGTTCGCGTTCTCGACGCAGTCGGTCAACGGCGTCCCTGGACGGAGCGTTCCGGGCTCCTCCTCGATCACGCTGCCCGCGCCGGCCGGCCCGGAGGGAACCTTCGAGCCGTAGGCACTCCCCCAACGGCAGTAGCGACTGAGAAGGCCGGGCGGCTAGCCCGGCCTTCTCACATCCCGGCTTGACGAACGGTCGGTAAATCCCGTATGTTCCGCGATCATCGACCAATACCCCGACTACGAGCTCGACGACGTCCTCGTCGTGCAGGACCCGAAGCAGCTTCGGGCGCTTGCCGACGACTTCCGCGCTCGCATCGTCAGCTTGCTCCGCGAGCGCGCAGCGTCGACCACGGAGCTCGCTGCTGCGCTCGAGTCGCCCAAGGGAACGGTCGGTCACCACCTCAAGGTCCTCGAGACGGCGGGGCTCGTACGTGTCGTCCGCACCAGGAAGGTGCGCGCGCTCACGGAGAAGTTCTACGGTCGCGTGGCGCGCCTGTTCGTCCTGAAGAGCGACGAGTCGCTGCCCGCTGATCTCCGCGGCGGCGCGATCTCCGCGCTGATGCTCCGGCGCGCCGCCGACGACCTCATCGCGTCCGGAGACGAGCAGGAGACGGCGGGGCTCGTGAACATCCGGCTCGCGAACAAGGACCGGGTTCGCTTCGAGCGGCGGCTGAACAGGCTCGTCGCCGACTACCAGGCCGCCGAGGACCCGACCGGTGAGCGACACGTGCTCGCGTACGCGATGTACCGGGCGAAGCCGGGCCTGCCGCCGCGGAAGGACGATGCGTAGGCTCTGGCCCACCGGTGGGCTCTGGCGGCACGGCGACTTCCTGAAGCTGTGGGCCGGGGAGACGATCAGCCAGTTCGGCTCGACGATCGACGACATCGCGTTCCCGCTCGTCGCGATCCTCGTGCTCGACGCGAGCGCGTTCGAGGTCGCCGTGCTCGGCACCGTCCTCTTCCTCCCGTTCATCCTCTTCACCTTGCCCGCGGGCGTCTGGGTCGACCGCCTACCGCGGCGACCCGTCCTGATCATCGGGGACTTCGGCCGCGCGGCTCTCTACGCAACAGTCCCGATCGCGTACGTCGCAGACGTCCTCACGCTCTGGCAGCTCTACGTCGTCGGATTCCTCGTCGGCGCCTTCCAGGTCTTCTTCGACGTCGCCTACCAGTCGTACCTCCCCTCGCTCGTCGCTCGCGACCAGATCATCGAAGGCAACTCCAAGTTCGAGATCAGCCGGTCGGCCGCCCAGATCTCCGGCCCCGGGCTCGGCGGAATCCTCGTCGAGATCCTGACGGCCCCGTATGCCGTCCTCGTCGATGCGTTCAGCTTCCTCGCCTCCGGGCTCTTCATCCTTCGCATCCGCAAGCCCGAGGAACGCCCGGAGCGGGCGACGAACGTCGACGGAACGAGGACGAGCTTCTGGCAGGACATCAAGGAGGGACTCGGTTTCGTGCTCGGCAACCCCAACCTGCGCGCGCAAGCCGGGTGTACCGGAACCTCGAACTTCTTCTTCAGCGTCGGCTTCGCGATCTACCTCGTGTTCGCAGTGCGCGAGCTCGGGCTCTCGCCGGGACTGATCGGAGTGGTGTTCTCGGTCGGTGCGGTCGGATCGCTCGTGGCGGCGTTCACGGCCATGCGACTGTCGCGGCGCTTCGGCATCGGCCCCACGACGATCGCCGTAACGCTCCTGCAAGCGCCTGCGTTCCTGGCCGTCGCGTTCGCGCCGGAGGGCAATGACGCCCTGCCGTTTCTCATCGTCTCCCAGCTCGTGCTCGGCTTCGCGCTCGTGACCTACAACATCGTGCAGGTCAGCTACCGCCAGGCGATCTGCCCGGCACGGCTGCAGGGCCGCATGAACTCGGCGATGCGCTTCATCGTCTGGGGAACCATCCCCCTTGGGACGCTCACCGGCGGAGCGCTCGCCAGCTGGGTCGGGCTGCGCGAGACGATCGCGATCGGTGCGATCGGCAGCGGCGTCTCGTTCCTCTGGATCCTCCTCTCGCCGCAGCGGCACCTCCGGGAGATGCCCGAGCCCGTCGACGATACGGCGGCGACCACCGAGCCTGTGACCGCGTAGGCGGTACCGTCAGCTCCGTGCCGGAGCTGCCCGAGGTCGAGGCCTGGGTGCGAGAGCTCGACCCGCTCGTGTCTCGCGCGCCGATCGACAAGGCCGGGCCTGCGCACATCGCGACGCTCAAGACCTTCGCGCCTCCGCTGTCCTCGCTCGACGGCCGTCGGTTCGAGGGCGCGAAGAGGAGAGGCAAGAACCTCCTCTTCCCGCTCCAGGGCGATGACCTCGTGCTCCGCGTCCACCTGATGAGCGCAGGACGGTTGCGATTTCTCCCGGCCGGTGCGAAGGCGCCGAAGACGCCGATGTTCCGGGTGCGCTTCACGGGCGGCGACGAGCTCGTCCTCACCGAGGGCGGAAAGAAGAAACGCGCGGGGGTGTGGCTCGTCACGCCGGAGCAGCTGGACGAGGATCTCGCGCATCTCGGCCCGGACGCTCTCGAGCTCGACGCTGCGGGTGTCGGCGAGATCCTCGGGCGCGAGCGCAGACAGCTCCACCCACTGCTCCGCGACCAGCGCGCGCTCACCGGCATCGGGCGCGCGCACGCGAACGAGATCCTGCTGCGCGCTCGCATGTCGCCGTTCAAGGCGTCGACCGACCTCTCGGACGAGGAGATCGAGCGCCTCGCGACTGCGATGCACGAAGACCTGACGCGTGCGCTCGAGCTCCGCGAGCGGGGAAAGGGCGACTCCGACGTCTACGTGGTCCACAACCGGCTCGGCGAGCCGTGCCCGCAGTGCGGCACCCCGATCGCGCGGGTGGACTTCGAGGAGCACACGATCTACTACTGCCCGAGCTGCCAGACCGGTGGGCGGCTCCTCAAGGACCGCAGGCTGTCGCGTCTGCTGCGGTAGAGCAGGCTGCTACGGTCAGCGCGCATGACGGACGTCAAGCTCGCGGACGACCTCCAGGCTTCGTCGCCCGAGATCGCGCTCGCCCTCTCGCGCGCAGGCGTCACCGGCGTGCAGAAGGCGATCCGGATCCGGCGCGGCGATGCGGAGACCGTGATGGCCGCAGTCATCGACTGCACGGTCGACCTCGCGGCCGACCAGAAGGGCGTGCACATGTCGCGCTTCCCCGAGCTCTTCGAGGAGGCGATCGAGCTCGTAGTCGAGCAGGAGGCACTGCTCGTCGAGGCCCTCGCGGAGCACATCGCGAGCCGTGTCGTGGAGCGCCAGAAGGCACTCACGGCCGAGGTCTGGATCCGCGCACAGTGGCCGATACACCGGCGCACGCCGGTGACCGGTCTCGCGACGCAGGAGATGGTCACGCTGTGCGGCATCGCCGCCGCGTCCGAGACCGGGACGAAGCGCATGGTCGGGGTCGAGGCGAACGGAATCAATGCCTGTCCCTGCGCGCAGGGCCTCGTCCGGAACCGCGCGAGCGAGCGGCTGCTCGAGGAGGGATTCGACGCCGGAGACGTCCAGCGAATTCTCGAGCTCGTGCCGATCGCGACACACAACCAGCGCGGGCGGCAGACCCTCTTCGTCGGCACCGAGCAGGACCTCGACGCCGAGGTCCTGGTCGACATCGCCGAGCGCGCGATGAGCGCGCCGATCTACGACCTGCTGAAGCGCCCGGACGAGCTGTTCGTCGTCGAGCACGCGCATCTGCAGCCACGGTTCGTCGAGGACTCCGTGCGGCACGCGCTGCGCGACGCTCTCGCAACGCTTCCTCAGCTCGACGACGCCGACTTCCTGCTGTCCAAGCAGGTCAACTTCGAGACGATCCACGTGCACGACGTCGTCGCCGAGCGCTACGGCATGGTCGGCGAGCTCCGGAGCGAGCTTGCGACCGGAGAGCCGAGCGCACGCCAGACGACACTCGCCGCCTGGCTCAGCCACTGAGCGGCGCTACGCGCGGCGAGGACGCCGCAGCTCGAAGCGGTGCTCGGTGCCCGCGAAAAGCCGCCGGACGTTCTGGTGGTGCATCGCGATGACTGCTACCGCCCCGGCCACTCCGAAGGCGATGACCGGCCACGGGTACCCGAGCGCGACGACGAGCACCGCAAGCAGGCACGCGGTCAGGATCGTCGCGACAGAGGCGTACCGCGTCACTGCGAAGACGAGAAGCCATGCGAGGACGCAGCACACGAAGACCAGCGGCGCGAGCGCGAACGTCGCACCACCTGCGGTGGCGGCCATCTTTCCCCCTCTCTCGAAGCGTAGAAAGACCGGGCGCGCATGACCGATCATGGCGGCCCCCGCCGCCAGTACCCCGATCAGCGCGCCGCCGACCCAGAGTCCCAGCGCCGCCGCGGCGAAGCCCTTCGCGATGTCGAGCAGCGCAACCGGGATACCGAGCGACTTTCCGTAGACGCGAAACACGTTCGACGCGCCGACGTTCCCGCTCCCCTTCGTGCGGATGTCCTCGTGGCGGACGAGGAGTGGCACCCAGTAGCCGAACGGCATCGACCCCAGCAGATACCCGCCCAGCACGGCGAGTGCTTCGGTCATGCCCTACTCGGTCGGGATGCGGTAGGACGCGACCCAGCTATTGACGACTCCCCAGTCGAGGTTCCGCAGGAACGCCTCGATGTAGGCCGCGCGATCGGTCTGGTAGTCGAGGAAGTACGCGTGCTCGTAGACGTCGAGCGCCACCAGCGGCGTCGCGTTCCAGACGGGGAACGTGTTCTGCGCATCGCCGATGTAGTTGAACAGCCGGCCCTCGTCCCAGTCGTACGCCGTCCAGGCCCAGCCGCGTCCGCCCATCCCGGTTGCCCGGAGATCGGCGCGCCACGCATCGGCGGAGCCGAAGTCGCGCTCGATGAGCCCGCCGACCGCACCGTCCGGGTCGCCCCCTTCGCCGCCGAGGTGCTCGAAGTAGAGCTCGTGGTTCTTGATGCCGCCGACGGCGAACGTGAGGTCGAGCTTCAGCGCGCGGACCTCCGAGTACACCTGGTTCGCCGCGCCGAGGTCCACCGTCGCGAGCTTGCCCAGGATCTCGTTCCGCTTCCCGACGTAGCCCTGGTAGAGGCGATAGTGCGCCTCGATCGTCGTCCTTGAGATGCCGTCGAGCTCCAGGAGCGCCGGCGAGAGGTCGCGGGGCCTGATCTCGACGAAGTTGGACATCGTTTCCTCCAGGAGCGGGGCGGGAACGCGCGGAGCATATCCTTGCCCGGACCGCACTCGTATCGAGAGGAGAGCAGGCATGGCGTTCACCGTTCCCCCACTTCCCTACGACTACGACGCCCTCGAGTCGACCATCGACGTCGAGACGATGAAGCTCCATCACGACAAGCACCATCAGGCTTATGTCGACAACGCGAACAAGGCGCTCGACGGGACCGACCTGGCGGACGCGTCCGTCGAGGAGGTGCTCCGCAACCTCGATCAGCTGCCCGAGGACAAGCGGATGGCGGTGCGCAACAACGCCGGAGGCCACGCCAACCACTCGTTCTTCTGGGAGATCATGGGCCCGCAGGCCGGCGGCTCGCCCACAGGCGAGCTCGCGAGCGCGCTTGACTCCGCGTTCGGCAGCTTCGACTCCTTCAAGGAGACGTTCAACCAGAACGGCGTCACCCGGTTCGGGAGCGGCTGGACCTGGCTCGTGTGGAACGGCAGCGCGCTCGAGGCGTACTCGACTCCCAACCAGGACTCGCCGATCCTCCAAGGTCACGTACCCGTGCTCGGCAACGACGTCTGGGAGCACGCGTACTACCTGACCTACCGAAACCGCCGCCCGGAATACCTCGACGCCTGGTGGAACGTCGTCAACTGGGACGCGGTCGCGGCCCGCTACGCGTCGGCCTCGTAGTCGACGCCGCCAAGTCGTGGCGGGGATGAAGGAGAGGATGCTGCGCGGCGAGCTCTACCTCGCGGACGACCCGGAGCTCGCCGCCGACTCCGCCCGCGCGCAGGCGCTGCTCGAGCGGTACAACCTGACGCTCCACACGGAACGAGACGAGCGGGACCGGCTCCTTCGCGAGCTGCTCGGCGAAGTCGGCGAGGGCGTCGTCGTGAAGCCGCCGTTTCGGTGCGACTACGGCCTGCACGTCGCGATCGGCGCGCAGACATTCGTCAACTACGGCTGCGTCATGCTCGACGTCGTGCCGATCCGCATCGGAGCCGCCTGCCAGGTCGCCACGAACGTGCAGCTGCTCGCCGCGACGCACCCGCTCGACCCGGCGCCGCGGCGCGACGGGTGGGAGTACGGCCAACCGATCACGATCGGCGACAACGTCTGGCTGGGCGGCAGCGTGATCGTCTGTCCGGGCGTCACGATCGGCGACGACACGGTCGTCGGCGCCGGAGCCGTCGTGACGCGCGACCTGCCGGCGGGCGTCGTCGCGGTCGGCAATCCGGCACGCGTGCTTCGAGAGCTCGGCGACGCCGGATGAACGCAAACCGTTGCGACCACGAGGGCGTAGCAATCCACACATGGCGTCGACGGTCGCACTCCGGGCCGGTTCCGGCCGGCCGGAACCGGGAATCATGCACCTCGTGGAGCTTCCCGAGTCGACCGACGGGCAGCTGATCGTCCGCATCGCAGGCGGCGACCGGGGCGCGTTCGATGAGCTCCACGGCCGCTACGCCCGAGCGGTGCTCGGGCTCGCGCTGCGGCGGCTCGGCGACCGTGGCCGCGCCGAGGATGCGACGCAGGAGGCGTTCGTCGCGATCTGGCGCTCAGCGCGGACGTACGACCCGGCTCGTGGTCGTGGCGCAGCATGGCTCTACGCCGTCGCGCGCAACGCGATCACGGACGGTCTGCGCCGCACGCCAGAGCCCGTCGCGGAGCTCGAGGACGGCCCCGGTCGCGATCCCGATCCGGCGGACGAGGCCGAGGCGTCCTGGACCGCATGGCGCGTCCACCGCGCGCTCGAGGTGCTCCCGGATCACGAACGGCCCGTCATCGCGCTCGCGTACTGGCGCGGCCTCTCGCAGAGCGAGATCGCCGACGTGCTGGCGATCCCGCTCGGCACGGTGAAGACGCGGACGCGGAGCGCGCTCGCGCGGCTCGCCGACGCCCTCGACGGAGAACTGGGATGAGGCCCGACTTCGAGGATCTCGTCGGCAGCGACCTCGACCCGCAGGAGCGGGCGCGCCTCGAGCGCGTCCACGACCTGCTCATCGCCGCCGGCCCGCCACCCGAGCCATTCCGGGAGCTCGTCGCGCTCCGGCCCGCTCGTCGTCGCGGTGCGCTGCTGGCCCTCGCCGCCGCACTCGCGGTCGCTGCGTTCGCTCTGGGAGCCGCGCTCGTCGAGGGATCGAGCGGACGCACCGTCGACTTCACGGAGACGATGGCCGGAACCGCGGCGGCGACCGATGCAACGGCATCCCTCGCGATCTACGAGCTCGACGACGGCGGGAACTGGCCGATGGAGTTGTCGGTCTCCGGACTGCTTCCGTCCCAGAGCGGTCGTCCATTCGAGCTGTGGCTCACGCGCGGAGGAGCGCTCGCAGCCCTATGCGGCGGCTTCTTCACCAGCGCGAGCGGCGATGCGTTGGTTCCGATGAACGCCCCGTATCGCTTCGACGAGTTCGACGGCTGGGTGATCGTCGAGGAAGGATCGGAGACCCCGCTCCTCACGACGTGAGGGTCAGCGCCCGCGCGCGAGCGTGCTGTCGTCCCGGTCACCAGGTTCACTCGGCGGACCGCGGAACCGGCTCGGTCGGGGCGACGAGAAGGGATCCGTCCGGAGCGAGCGCGAGCGCGCTCGGCAGCACCGGCGCTGCCAGCGCCCGGCCGTCGCGGTGCGGACCGAGCCGAGGCACTGCTACATCGCGCCGCGCGGTTCCGGGCACGGGGCATCGCCGGGCTCCGCGGTATCGTCGGAGCGTGGCCCAGTACGAGGACTTCGTCCGTCACGTGCTCGCGGAGGGCGAGCCGAAGAGCGACCGCACCGGAACCGGGACGCTGAGCACGTTCGGCTACCAGATGCGCTTCGATCTGTCCGACGGCTTCCCTCTCGTGACGACGAAGAAGGTGCACTTCAAGTCGCTCGCCGTCGAGCTCCTCTGGTTCCTGCGCGGCGACTCGAACGTGCGTTGGCTGCAGCACCAGGGCGTCACGATCTGGGACGAGTGGGCCGACGAGAGCGGCGAGCTGGGACCCGTGTACGGCGTCCAGTGGCGCAGCTGGCCGACGCCCGACGGCGCGCACGTCGACCAGATTGCCGAGGTCGTGCGGCTGCTTCGCGAGGACCCCGACTCGCGCCGGATCATCGTGAGCGCCTGGAACGTCGGGGAGCTCCCGCGCATGGCGCTCGCCCCGTGCCACGCCTTCTTCCAGTTTCACGTCGCCGGGGGGCGGCGCCTCTCGTGTCAGCTCTACCAGCGCAGCGCCGACGTCTTCCTCGGCGTTCCGTTCAACATCGCGAGCTACGCCCTCCTCACCCACATGCTCGCGCAGCAGTGCGACCTCGAGCCGGGCGATCTGGTCTGGACCGGCGGCGACTGCCACATCTACGACAACCACCGCGAGCAGGTCGAGACGCTGTTGTCCCGCGAGCCGTTCCCGTATCCGACGCTGCAGCTCCTCCGCCGACCCGCCTCGATCTTCGACTACGAGCTCGAGGACTTCGAAGTCGCAGACTACGAGCATCATCCGGCGATCCGCGCGCCGGTCGCAGTGTGACGGTCACCCTCGTCGCCGCGGTCGCCCGCGGTGGTGTGATCGGGCGCGACGGTGGGATCCCGTGGCAACTCCAGGAGGACATGGCGCGATTCCGCGAGCTCACCATGGGTCACCCGGTCGTCATGGGCCGGCGGACCTGGGACTCGCTCCCAGACCAGTTTCGTCCCCTCCCCGGCCGTGACAACATCGTCATCACTCGTGATCCCGACTGGAGCGCGCAGGGCGCCGACCGGGCGGGCTCGATCGAAGACGCTCTCAGGCTGGTCGGTTCGGATCCCCATGTCTTCGTGATCGGCGGTGGTGAGATCTATGCCGCCGCGCTCCCCTTCGCCGACGAGCTGCACCTGACCGAGATCGACGCCGATGTCGAGGGTGACACGACATTCCCGAGATGGGAATCCGGCGCGTTCGAGGAAACGTCGCGACAGAGCCAGGTCACTGCGGACGGGACGCAGTTCAGTTTCGTCACGTACCGGCGCACGGCTGCCGCGCGGCAGCTCGCCGCTCTCGCGGACGTCGGCCGCCTCCTCGACCAGCTCGGCGTTGACCGCTGGTTGTTCGGCGGCTGGGCAGTGGACTTCTACGCGGGCCGGATAACACGGCCGCATTTCGACGTGGACCTGGCCGTCTGGCTCGACGACGTCCCTCGCATCGGAGTCGCGCTCGAAGGCGACGGCTGGCGCCACGAGCCAGACCCCGGCGAGAACGGAGGAACGGGCTACGAGCGCGGTGGTGTCCGGCTCGAGCTGACGTACCTCGTGCGCCGCGACGACGGGCGGATCATCACGCCGCTCCGCGACTCCGAGGCGAGCTGGCCCGAAGACGCATTCGGCGCGGACACGCGCGAGCTCGGAGGCGTGCGCGCGCGGCTCGTCGGGCTCGACGCGCTCGGGAGCGGCAAGTCGTCACCGCGGGACGACCCGGACGACGCGGCGAAGGATCGGGCCGACTTCGACGTCCTGTCCGAGCTCGGAGACGGCAGCTAGCATCGGCGGCCGTGAGCACCGACCTTCACGTGCCGCGCGAGAGTCTCGATCCGCACCTGCCGGCGCTCCGCGCACTGTCGAGCCAGCAGGGCACGCTCGAGCTCATCGTCGTCCGGCCGGCGGAGGGCGACCGCGAGCTGCCGGAGACGGCCGAGCTCGCGCTCGAGGAGGGCCTCGTCGGCGACCGCTGGCGCGCCTCCGCCCACCTCCGCGAGGACGGGCACGTGAGCCGGGAGAACCAGCTCACGATCGCGTCGACGCGCCTGCTCGAGCTCATCGCCGAGCCGGAGCGCTGGCCGCTGGCGGGCGACAACCTGCTGGTGGACATCGGCCTCGACAAGGCGAGCCTTCCGGTGGGCAGCCGTCTCGCGATCGGCGACGAGGTGATCGTCCAGATCTCCGAGATCCCCCATACCGGGTGCGCGAAGTTCTCGGCGCGCTTCGGGAGCGACGCGCTCAGGTTCATCAACTCGCCGGAGGGCCGCGAGCTCCGGCTGCGCGGCGTGAACGCCCACGTGATCGTCCCCGGCACGGTGTCGACCGGCGACACCGTCCGCCGAATCTCGCTCTAGGCCGCATCCAGACCCGAGACCTCGAGCGCGGCCCGGCCCCGCTCGGTCACGACAACGCTCGCACGCGATCCGTCCCGAACGACCTCGATCAGCTGCCCGTCGATCGCGTCCTCCCAGACGGAGTGCTGCGGGCAGTTGGTCCGCCACACGTCGATGGCGTCCGGATACGTCCGTGGCTCTTCGGCGATCCAGGAAAGAAGCTCGAGGGTCGCCGGGCTCATCCGCAGTTCACGCGCGCCGGATCGCGAGCACGCGGGCCTTCCACGAGCCGCTCGGCGCCTGGACGTCGACCACGTCGCCAACCGCAGCGCTCATGAGCGCCGCGCCAAGCGGTGAATCGGGCGATACGCCCCCGACCGCGGAGATCTCGACGTCCATCTCGTCCCCGTCCTCGTCGGCGATCGTCACGGTGGAACCCACACCGACGTGCTCGTCGGTGTCGTGCTCCACCGTCACCGCGTGATGCAGGCGCTCGCGCAAGGCGCGGATGCGCGCCTCGAGGAGGCCCTGCTCGTTCTTCGCCGCGTGGTACTCGAAGTTCTCGGAGAGGTCGCCGAACTCGCGCGCGGTCTTGATGGCCTGGATTGCCGCCTTTCGACGGGGTCCTTCGAGCTCGGCCAGCTCCGCCTCGAGGGCGGCGCGCTGGTCGGCGGTGAGGTGTTCGGCTCTCGGTTCGCTCACGGGAACGGAACGCTAGTTACTCGATTAGGCTCGCGCAGGACAACGCGGAAGAGCAAAGGAGGAGAGCGGTGGCGACGGACCTGGAGCGTTTCGTCGACGCGGACGGTCGGGCGGAGCTCGTGAAGGACGCCCGGAAGAAGATCGACGCCGAAGGCGTCACGTACGTCTACTACCAGTTCATCTCTGTCACCGGTCGCATCATGGGCAAGGGCGTGCCGGCCCCCCATTGGGAGACGATCGCGCAGAAGGGCTTCCAGCTCGTCTACGGCTCGACCGCCAACCTCTTCACGGATCGCCATGGCGGCTACATCGGCTACGGCCCCGAGGCCTGGGAGCTCGTCGGGATCCCGGAGCCAGAGACGTTCGAGGTCCTCCCCTGGGACAACCGCGTCGCGCGTGTCTGGTGTACCTGCTTCCGCAACCGCGAGGATCGCGACGGACCGGGGGCGTTCCTGACCTCGGACTGCCGCGGGAACCTGCGCCGCATCCAGGAGGAGTTCGAGGGCCGCACCGGGATGCACCTCCGCGCCGGGATGGAACCGGAGATGATGTGGCTCCGCCTCAACCCGGACGGCACGCCCTCGGTCGAGGGCAAGACGAAGCCCTACTGCTACCACATCGACCAGTTCTCCGAGCTCCAGCCGATCATCCACAAGATGGTCGAGTACGGGCAGAAGCTGGGGCTCGACATGATCCAGGGCGACCACGAGGACGCGCCCGGGCAGATCGAGCTCAACTTCGGGTTCGACCGCGCAGAGCGCACCGCCGACAACCTCTCCACCTTCCGTCAGATCGCCAAGCAGGTAGGTCGTGAGGAGGGCGCGTTCCCGTGCTTCATGCCCAAGCCGTTCATGGGCGTCTCGGCGAACGGCTGCCACACGAACATCTCACTGTGGAAGGACGACGAGAACGTCTTCCTGCCGGACGGAGACGACGTGCACATGCCGAGCCAGGTCGGCCTCCACGCCGTCGGCGGGATCCTCGAGCACCTGCGCGCTCTCACCTGCGTCACCGCGTCGACCGTGAACTCGTACCGCCGGTTCTGGGAGACCGGCTTCTGGGCGCCGGTCTTCGCCGACTGGGGCTACCAGAACAGGACGACCGCACTGCGGATCTCGTCGCCCGACCGCTTCGAGTATCGGTCCGTGGACTCCGCAGTCAACCCGTACCTGGCCCTCGCGGGGCTGATCAAGGTGATGGACGACGGCATTCAGCGCGAGCTCGATCCCGGTCCGCCCGAGGAGTCGAACATCTACGAGGCGATCGAAGCCGGCAAGACGGTGAAGCGGGTGCCGATGACGCTCGGCGAGGCTCTCGAAGAGCTCGAACGGGACGACGTCGTCAAGAGCGCGCTACCGGACGAGATGTACCGTGTGTTCATGCACTACAAGCGCGACGAGTGGGAGCGCTATTGCGCCACCGTCTCCGACTGGGACGTGCAGGAATACCTCGACGTGCTGCCCTGACGAGAGACGGAGCGGACGCCCATGTGCGGCATCGCAGGGATCATCTACCGGGACGGCTCGGAGCACGCCATCGGCGCCGAGATGACGCGGATGCTCCAGTCGATGAAGCACCGCGGGCCCGACTCGACCGGCTTTGCGTTGTACGGGAACGGCGAGAACGGCAACCTCGTCATGCGCTACAAGCTCGCGGACGCGAACACGCCCCGCGACTTCGACTTCGAGGATCGCCTCCGTAGGCATCGCACCGAGGTCGAGGCACGACTCGTTGCGCTCGGCGGCCGCATCGACGAGGTCGAGGAGGAGACGCCGTACGCATTCCGCGTCTCGTTCGGCTACGACGGCGACCTGAAGCTGCTCGCCGACTTCGTCGAGGACATCCCCGAGGCCGAGGTGCTCTCGCTCGGCCGCGCGCTCGAGATCGTCAAGGACCTGGGCGACGCCGAGTCCGTCCACGATCAGTACGGCCTCGCCGACTTCAAGGGCACGCACGCGATCGGGCACGTGCGCATGGCGACGGAGTCGGAGGTCGATATCGCCGGCGCGCACCCGTACTGGGCGTATCCCTACTCCGACGTCGCGGTCGTGCACAACGGCCAGCTCACGAACTACTTCATGTGGCGCCGCCGGCTCGAGCGCGCAGGTCGCCGCTTCATGTCCGAGTGCGACTCGGAGATCATCGCCGTCTACCTCGCGGAGGAGATGTCGAAGGGCGCCTCCCTCCAGGAGTCGATGCACAAGTCGCTCGACGAGCTCGACGGCGTCTTCACGTACATCGCGGTGACGAAGGACGAGCTCGGCGTCGCGAAGGACGAGCTCGCCGCGAAGCCGCTCGTGCTCTACGAATCCGACGACCTCGTCGCGCTCGCCTCCGAGGAGATCGCGATCCGGCAGCTCGTGGACCACGAGATCGAGACGTACGACCCGTACGAGCGGGAAGTGTTGGTTTGGCAGCGGTAGGCGAGCGGCAGATCTCGTACGACGCGCGCGGGCTCGCCGAGCCGGTCGCGGATGCACCGAGAACCGCGGTCGTCGAGGACGGCGTCGCGACCTTCGACGCGCGCGAGCTCACGACGCGGACGATCAACCTCGAGCTCCGCCGACTCCTGTACGAGGAAGGCGTCGGAGAGGTCGTCGTCCAGAACCCGCAGGGCCGCCATTCGCTCGGAGTCGGGATCCTGCGCCGCTGCCGGATCCGCTTCGAGGGCTCGCTCGGCTACTTCGCGTGCGGGCTGATCGACGGGCCGGAGATCCACATCACGGGCCGAGTGGGCTGGTCCGCCTGCGAGAACATGATGTCCGGCGTCGTCGTCGTCGACGGGAACGGCGGCTCGCTCACCGGCGCTGCCATGCGTGGAGGCGACCTTCTGGTGAAGGGCCGTGTCGGAGCGCGCACCGGGATCGACCAGAAGGGCGGCACGATCATCATCGGCGGGTCGGTCGGCTCGATGACCGGGTTCATGATGCAGCGCGGACGCATGATCATCTGCGGCGACGCCGGCCCGGGCCTCGGCGACTCGATGTACGACGGCACGATCTACGTCGCGGGCACGGTGAAGTCGCTCGGCATCGACTGCGTGCCCGGCGAGTGGACGGACGCGGACACCGAGCTCATCGAGCGGAAGTTCCGGATCTACGGTCTCGGCTCTCCGCCGGAGTTCCAGAAGTTCGTGTGCGGGAAGGTCCTCTACAACTACGACTCGCTCGAGCCCTCCGAGAAGAAGCTGGTGATCTAGATGCCCACCGAGAACGGCGGCCCGTCCCAGAAGGACGTCCTCGGTCGCAGCCGCATCTTCACGCCCGAGGTCGTCAACGACATCCACATCAAGGCCGAGCTCGGGCGCTACCGCATGCGGGGCTTCTCGATCTTCAAGCCGATGCCGCACTGGGACGAGCTCGTGTTCCTTCCCGGCACGCTGACGCGCTTCGTCATCGAGGGCTACCGGGAGAAGTGCGACACGACGACGGTGCTCGGCGCGCGCTTCGCGAAGAACCCGATGGAGCTCGACATCCCAATCTACATCACCGGCATGTCGTTCGGCGCCCTCTCGCTCGAGGCGAAGATGGCGCTCGCGAAGGGCGCGTCCATGGCCGGCACGGCAACGTGCTCGGGCGAGGGCGGGATGATCCCGCCGGAGCGCGACTACTCGACGAAGTGGTACTACCAGTGCATCCAGTCGCGGTACGGGTTCAACCCGCACCACCTGATGCTCGCGGACGCGTGCGAGTTCTTCATCGGGCAGGGCTGCAAGGTCGGCCTCGGCGGCCATCTGATGGGGCAGAAGGTCACCGAGCAGGTCGCGGAGATGCGCTCGCTCCCTGCGGGGATCGACCAGCGCTCGCCCGCGCGGCACCCCGACTGGCTCGGTCCCGACGACCTCTCGCTCAAGGTGCAGGAGATCCGCGAGGCGACCGACTACCGGATCCCGATCCAGCTCAAGCTCGGCGCCTCGCGGGTGTACGACGACGTGCGCATGGCCGCGAAGTGCGGGCCGGACATCATCTACCTCGACGGAGCCGAGGGCGGCACCGGCGCCGGCCCGCACATCGCGACCGAGGAGACTGGCATCCCGCTGATGGCGGCGATCCCCGAGGCGCGGCGAGCGCTCGAAGACGTCGGACTCGCGGACGAGATCGACCTCGTCGTCGCGGGCGGGATACGCAACGGCGCCGACGTCGCGAAGTGCCTCGCGCTCGGCGCGAAGGCCGTCGCGCTGGGGCACTCGGCGCTCATGGCGCTGAACTGCAACAAGGAGATCCCTGGCGTCACGGATTACGAGGGGACGGTCGGCGTCCCCGCGGGCCAGTGCTACCACTGCCACACCGGCCGCTGCCCGGTGGGCATCACCACCCAGGACCCGGAGCTCCGCAAGCGCCTGGTCGTCGAGGACGCCGCGAACCGCGTCTACAATTTCCTCACCGCGCTGACCATGGAGCTGCAGATGCTCGCGCGGGCATGCGGCAAGACGAACGTGCACTCCCTCGAGCCGGAGGACCTCGCGGCGCTGACGGTCGAGGCCTCGGCGATGGCGCGAGTGCCGCTCGCCGGAACGACCTACACGGTCGGCCAGACCGAGCGTGAGATCCTCTCCGAGGTGCAGCGCCTGCTCGCGATCAAGGCCGAGGAGGAGCTCGCCGCCAACCCGACCGCGCAGGTCGCCGACCTCCACTCGGTGGAGTAGATGAGCTCCCACGATCTCGCCTACACCGAGCCCGAGAAGATCAAGTCGCTCGACGCCGAGTTCCTGTCCGGCCACCGCTTCCCGTACCAGGAGGACCTGTCCCTCGTCGAGGACGTCGATCTCATGGCGTCGACGCCGGGCGAGGACATCAACTGGCTCGAGGACGTCGCACTCCTCGAGGAGGACGGCGTGCCCGCGGTCTTCGACCGCTACTCGAACGCCTTCCTGAAGATCTACTTCCCGATCCCGGAGGGGCGGGAGGACGAGATCGCCCGCAAGGTTCTCGTGACGCACCTGCAGTCGGGCAACTCGTACGGCATCCTGCTCAAGGAGCTCCACTGCAAGTTCCCCCAGCCCGAGCTCGGCCCGTGGGTCGAGGGCTCGAGGACCGTCGGCACGGACTACTCGCCGCCCGTCCTTGAGGGCTGGGAAAAACCCGCCGGGCATTAGCCGAGTTGCGAGACGCCGCCTCGGCATCGAGCATCGCCGACGGCGACGAACCCGCCGACGGCACGAACCGCGACAGGATGAGAGGCGCGTGTTGTTCACGCGGGTGGAGATAACGTGCCGCGCGTCGTGCGAGCACTCGTCCTTCAGCACATCGCCTGCGAGCCACCCGGGGTGTTCGAGGACGTGCTGCGCGAGCGCGACGTCGAGCTTCACCGCGTCGAGCTCGACGAAGGGGACGCACTGCCCGACTGGCGCGACTTCGATGCGATCGTCGCGATGGGCGGACCGATGTCCGTCAACGACGACGCGGAGCTTCCGTGGCTGAGAGAGGAAAGGGGGGCGATCGGCGATGCGGTTCGCGCCGGGAGGCCGTACTGGGGAGTCTGCCTCGGGGTCCAGCTCCTGGCCGCGTCGCTCGGTGCTCGCGTCTATCCGGGGCCGGAGCCCGAGGTGGGGCTACTGCCTGTGAGCATGACGGGCGAAGCTCGCTCGGATCCAGTATTCGGCGAAGCACCGCACGAGCTCGTGACGCTGCAGTGGCACGGCGACACGTTCGAGCTCCCGGACGGCGCGGTCCGACTCGCGAGCTCGCCCGCGTACGCGAACCAGGCCTTCCGCTTCGAGCGCGCGTACGGCGTCCAGTTCCACCTCGAGGTCTCGGCCGAGATGGCGCGCGAGTGGGCCGAGGTGCCCGCGTACGTGAGCTCGCTCGAGCGGACGCTCGGCGCGGACGGCGCTCCCGCCTTCCTCGCGTCGATCGAGGAGAAGGCCGACCAGATGCGCGCCGCTGGACGCTCGCTCTTCGAGCGCTGGCTCGACCGCGTCGCGACATGACAGGGAAAGCCGGGACCGGCTCCCGAAGGGCACTCACCACGAAGCCTCGCGGTCGGCGGGCTTCGCACTGAGACCGGTCGCGGTCGCTAGGTAGAGACCGGAACCTTCCCTTCCGGAGTCACCTTGTCGATGACATCCTGTAGGACGTCGGCCGTTCTCTGCGCAGCCGTGTCGACGTCGACCCCGGCCTTGTCCGCCACCGCCTGCAGCTTCTGGGGATCCACCGTCTTCTTGATGTCCTCGGCAGTCGCCGGCGTGTTCGGGCCGGTCGAGATCCACGAGTCCACCTTGTCCCCGAGACCGCTCGACTCGAACTTCTGCCTGAGCGAGCTCACGTCGATGTCGCCGACCAGGTCCTTGAGCTGGCTCTGCAGCTTGCCCGTGTCACCGGTCGAGATTGCCGCCTTCAGGTCGTCGAAGGGGCTCATGTCCACTCCTTCCTGACGCAGATAGGGCACTTCTCGCATGCCCCGTGCCGCACGCCGAAACCGACCAGCGGGTCGACGACTGGAGTCGACCGCGATGAGCGACGTAGCGCCGCGTGGCGCTGCCTCTGCGGGGCGGTGAGCTACGACTGCGCGGGTCGCTGCGCGCCATCTGCGTCTGGCATTGCCCCGAGTGCAGCATTGGAGCGGTGCTGGACCGAGGCTTGTTGCGAAGTCGGCACGGAGACCGCCCGAAGCGATTCCTATACTCGCCCGCCTGACCGATCTCGCCTCCCCGCTCCGCGAGCTCTTCGGCTTCGACGCCTTCCGGCAAGGGCAGGAGGACGTCGTCCGCGCCGCGATCGCCGGGCGAGACACGCTCGCGCTGATGCCGACCGGGTCGGGCAAGTCGCTGACCTACCAGCTCGCGGCGATGCTCCGCCCGGAGCCCACGCTCGTCCTCTCGCCGCTCATCGCGCTGATGAAGGACCAGGTGGACAAGCTTCCGCACCAGATCGCCGCGACGGCGACCTTCGTGAACTCGTCCCTCTCGCAGGATGAGACGGCGGAGCGCCTCGCAGCGGTCGAGCTGGGCGAGACGCGGCTCGTCTACGCGGCGCCGGAACGACTCCGCCAGGCGCGCTTCGTCGAGCTCCTCTCGACAGTCGGGATCGGGCTCGTCGTGGTGGACGAGGTGCACTGCGTGAGCATGTGGGGGCACGACTTCCGCCCCGACTACCTCTTCATCCGGCGCGGCCTCGAGGCACTCGGCGACCCGACGCTCCTCGGAATGACGGCGACGGCGACGCCGGAGACCGCACGCGACATCGGGCACGCGCTCGGGCGCGAGCTCGAGGTCGTGCACACGAGCGTCGTGCGCCCGAATCTCCGCTACGACGTGCAAGAGGTCGCGAACGCCGAGGATCGAATCGAGATACTCGTCGAGCGCCTGCGCACGCTCCGCGGCGGCTCCGCGATCGTCTACTCCAGATCGCGCCGCTCGACCGAGGAGCTGGCACGCGTCCTGCGCGGCCACGGCTTCCGCACCGAGCACTACCACGCGGGCCTCCAGCCGGCCGAGCGGACCCGCGTCCAGGACGACTTCGTCGCCGATCGCGCGCAGGTCGTCGTCGCCACCACTGCCTTCGGGATGGGCATCGACAAGCCCGACGTGCGGCTCGTCTGTCTCGTGAGCTACCCGGACTCGCTCGAGGGTTACGTGCAGATGGTCGGACGAGCCGGGCGCGACGGCGAGCCGAGCCAGACGCTCCTGCTGGCGAGCCCCGCGGACGCAGGGACGCTCAGGCGCTTCGCGGTCGCCGACGTGCCCTCGCTGACGGAGCTTCGCTCGGTCTACGGCGCGCTCCGGGTCGCGCAGGGCCTCGTCGATCCCGACGAGCTCTCCGCCGTGGTGCCCGATCGCGACGCACGCGTGCTCGTCGGGATGCTCGAGCAGGCGGGTCTCCTCCGTCGCGACTTCGACGAAGGACGACGCATGCGGATCTCGCTCGATGCCGCGCCGCGCGACGCGCCCGAGCGCGTCGAGACGCTGCTGGAGCGCGCGCGGCTCGTCGCGGAGTCGCGTGCGGACCGGGTCGTCGCGTTCGCCGAGACGCGCGTCTGCCGCCACGAGCAGGTCGCCGTGCACTTCGGGGAGCGGTTCGACGCGCCGTGTGGAAGCTGCGACGTGTGCGCCCCGCTCGCGCGTGGATCGGCGTCGATCTCGAGCCCGCCACCTCCCCTGCCGGAGGACGTCGGAGTTGCGATCGTCGACGCCGTCGCGTCGCTCACCTGGCCGCTCGGGCGACGGAGCCTCCTGGCGACGCTCCGCGGGTCGTTGAAGGCGCCGCCGTCGGCGCGCAGGTCGCTCGCGTACCGGATCCTCGCGGCCGCAAGCGACGCCGAAGTGCGTCGCTGGGTCGAGCTCGTCCAGCGGTCAGGAGCTTTAGTCGAGGTGACCACGCCTGACGGGTTCCGCGTCCTCCACGTCGATCCGGCCGTACCGCCGCCGCGCATCGGAACCGGCATGGCCGCCGACGTCGACGAGGACCTCGTCGCGCGACTGCGCAGCTGGCGCCTGGAGCGCTCGCAGGAGGACGCCGTGCCGGCCTACGTGGTCCTCCACGACGCCACGCTGCGCGAGCTTGCGGCAGTTCGTCCACGGACGCTCGACGAGCTCGCAGGGATCAAGGGATTCGGCCCGGTGAAGGTCGACCGCTACGGCGACGCCCTGCTCGCCGTTCTCGCCACGGCCTAGTTCTTGCCGCAACTCGTCGGCACTGCCTAGGATGAACGGCGAGAACGCCAATCCGGTGGAGGTGAGCATGTCCGAGAAGATGTGGGGAGGAGAGCCGTTCTGGGGGCTCGGCTACGAATGGGATCCGGACTGGGTCCTGACCGACCGCCAGAAGGAGCTCCGCGCGACGCTGATCGAGCTCTGCGAGAAGGAGATGCGCGCGAACGCGAAGCGCTCCGACGACGAGCTGCTGTTTCCGCGTCGCAACCTCGAGCTTCTCGGCGAGCACGGGTTCCTCGCCCTCACCGTGCCGGAGGAGTACGGCGGGCTCGGCGAGAACCACGTCGCCTACTCGATGACCTGCGAGACGATCGCGCGCTACGGGTGCGCGTCCACGGCGATGTGTTACGTCATGCACATCGGGGCCGTGAACGCGATCATGCTCCGTCCCACCGACGAGCTGGTCGAGCGCTACATCCGACCGCTCAGCTCCGGGAAGATCGGCACGCTCTCCTACTCCGACCCGGAGACCGGCTCGCACTTCTGGTACCCGATCTCGTCCGGGGCCGAGCGCGTGAACGGCGGGTTCAAGGTGCGCAAGAAGGCGTCGTGGACGACCTCGGCCGGCTTTGCCGACTTCTACGTCGTGCAGACGACGAGCCCTGACTTCTCGGGCTACGACGACCTCTCCGTCTTCGTGATCGACGGCGAGGAGGCGCAGGCGCAGCCAGCGCTCTGGGACGCGCTCGGGCTCCGCGGGAACCAGTCCGGCCCGCTCGAGGTGCCCGACGTCGAGATCTCCGGTGACCAGATCGTGGGCCCCGTCGGCGACGGCGCGGCGTCGAACGACGAATCCGTCGACCCCTGGTTCCTCATCGGCTCCTCGTCGGTGTGGAACGGCATTGCCCTCGGCACCATCGACATCGCGAAACGGCACACGACGCGCAAGCGCCATGTCGACGTCGGATTGCGCGTCGCCGACTACCCGACGATCCAGGACTACGTCGGCGAGGCGCTCATGGACACGAACGCGTCCCGCCTCTTCGTCCTCTCCGTCGCCCAGGCGATGGACGACGCGACCGACAACAACACGAAGGTGCTCGCCGTCGGCGAGCTCGCGCGCGCCGACTTCCTGCACTGGGCCTGGCAGATCAAGTTCGAGGCAGCGAAGAACGTCGCCCACGTCGTGGACAAGATGCTCCACGCCTGCGGAGGTTCCGGATACAAGCGCGACATGGAGCTCGAGCGCTACCTCCGCGACGCCAAGGCTGGCTGGGTCATGGGGCCGACGAACGAGGTGCTCCGCCAGTTCGTCGGCAAGGCCGTCCTCCTCGGCTTCGAGGCGCTCGACTACTGGAACCAGTCGTACAACCGCCGCGCCGTCGAGAACGAGGTGAAGAAGCTCGACGCGGAGGGCAAGCGCGAGCTGGCCGAGAAGCTCATGGCCGAGGCGGCCGAGATGGAGGCGAAGGCGCCCGCGAAGGCCTGACGTGACGCAGACGCTCATTCGAGGGCTGCTTCCCGAGGATCCGTTTCTCGAGCTGTACCTCGTGCGTCCCGGTGGCGCGACGGTGTTCGCACTCGGTCCCGACGAACGGATGACCGTCGTCGACACGCGCGGCAACCAGACCGCCGAGATCTCGGTGCTGGGTGCCGACGGGCGCGACGACGCGGCCGCACTCGAGGCGACGGCCGACGCGCCCGCGACCGTGGTCAGGGCAGCACTCGCCGACCGCAACGGCAGCCTCCTCGCGCACGAGCTCGGCTCGCGCGGGCTCGATCCCGCCGATGCGCTCGCCATCCGGCTGTTCGGCGAGTTGTCGCCCGCGGGTTCGGCGCAGACGTTCCGTGCGGAGCGCGCCGTGACGGTGGTCGTCGCCGCGCCGGCGGGCCGCATCGTCGACGGCGCGCCGCCGCCCTCGGAGCTCCTCGTCGAGGTGCGGCGCGTGACGCCGCGCACCTACGAGCAGCAGGAGCTCCCTCCGCCACTCGCGGAGCCGCGACTCGACGTGCGCGTCGACTCGGCGACCGCCCTCGCGTACGAGGTGCGCGCCGGCGAGTTCATCCAGGTGATCGACATCGAGGGCAAGCAGTGCTCGGACTTCCTCGCGTTCCACCGCGGGAAGCTCGAGTCGGGACTCGAGCGCGGGCTCGACGCGACGACGACGCGCTCGCTCATGGGCCAGGCGTACCCGCAGCCGGGACTGCAGGGGAAGTTCTACGACGTCGACCAGGATCCGCTGATCGAGGTCGTCCGCGACACGGTCGGCCGGCATGACACCTTCGGCCTCGCCTGCACGGCCAAGTACTACGAGGACAAGGGCTATCCCGGCCACGTCAACTGCAGCGAGAACTTCAACGGGCAGGTCAAGCGATACGGCGTCGCGCCGCGCATGGGCTGGGAGGCACTCAACTTCTTCTACAACACCGGCTTCGACGCGAACAACGTCTTCGTCATGGACGAGCCATGGTCGCGTCCCGGCGACTACGTGCTCCTGCGGGCACTGAGCGATCTGGTGTGCGCGTCGTCATCGTGCCCGGACGACATCGACCCGGCGAACGGTTGGCAAGTCACGCCGATCCACGTGCGCGTGTACGCCCCGGACAACAGCTTCTCCGTGGCGATCGCGCGTCGCGTGACCCCGGACGCCGATCCCGTGCTCACGAAGGAGACGACCTTCCACCCCCGCACGAGCGAGCTCACGAAGAGCTTCGTCGAATACCGCGGTTACTGGCTCCCGCACTGCTTCGACAACGAAGGAGTCATTGCGGAGTACTGGGCGTGCCGTGAGCGCTCGGCGGTCATGGATCTCTCGCCACTCAGGAAGTGGGAGGTGCTCGGCCCGGATGCAGAGGCGCTGATCCAGCACGCGATCACGCGCGACGCGCGGCGACTCTCGGTCGGCCAGGTGACGTACACCGCGCTCTGCAACGAAACCGGCGGGATGATCGACGACGCGACCGTCTACCGCCTCGGGCAGGACAACTTCCGCTTCGTGGGCGGGGACGAGTACGACGGGGTCTGGCTGAACGAGCTCCGCGCGAAGCTCGAGCTCAAGGCCTGGGTGAAACCCTCGACCGATCAGCTTCACAACGTCGCCGTCCAGGGACCCGAGAGCCGTGGGCTCCTGGAGAAGATCGTGTGGACGCCGCCGACGCAGACCTCGCTCGAGGATCTCAAGTGGTTCCGCTTCACGGTCGGGCGGATCGGGACGTACGACGGCATCCCGATCGTCGTCTCCCGCACCGGCTACACGGGGGAGCTCGGCTACGAGGTCTGGTGCCACCCCTCCGACGGGCCGGCGGTCTGGGATGCGATCTGGGAGGCCGGCTCCAAGCATGGCCTGACGCCGCTCGGTCTGGAAGCGCTCGACATCCTGCGCATCGAGTCCGGGTTGATCTTCGCCGGCTCCGAGTTCGACGACCAGGTCGACCCATTCGAGGCGGGGATCGGCTTTGCGGTCGACCTGAAGACCGACGACGACTTCGTCGGACGCGCTGCGCTCGAGGACCGCCAGGCGCATCCCCAGCGCGTCCTCGTCGGGCTCGAGCTGGAGGGCAACGAGACCGCCGGACACGGAGACGAGGTCTACGTCGGCCGGCAGCGTGTCGGCGTCGTCACGAGCGGCACGCGGAGCCCGATCCTGAAGAAGAACATCGCGCTGGCACGCATCGCGGTGCAATACGCGGACCTCGACACGAAGCTCGAGGTGGGCAAGCTCGACGGGCTGCAGAAGCGGATTCCGGCGACCGTCGTTCGCTTCCCCTTCTACGACCCGGAGAAGACCCGGCCGCGCTCGTAGGAGTCGCGACCATGGCCCGGCGCGTCCTCCTCTGCCTGCCCTCCGGCACGGCGCTGATCGACCCCGACCCGGACGAGACCGCGAGGCGCGACGTCGAGCTGGCGACGGAGTGGGGCGGGAGCGCCGCCGGCATCATCGGCTGGTCCGAAGGTGGCTGGACCGCCGTCGACCTCGCCGCGCAGCACGGCGACCTCGTCGATCGGCTCGTACTCGTGTCGACACCCGTGCCCGGCGAGGGGGCCGCCGCGCCGAGCGCGGTGACCGCGAAGACGCTCCTCCTGTACGGGTCTCGTGACGGAGGCAATGCACAGGCACGGTGGTGGCAGAACGCCGTTGGCGGCAGGATCGAGATGCTTCCGGGTGAAGGGCGTGACATCCTCGGGCGCGTCTGGGCGCGCGCGCTCTCGCACGTCGCTCCCGGGCGCCTCCGGAAGTAGCGTTCCCCCATGGTCGAGTCCTTCTCGCTCGAGCAGGTCGACTCGTTCCAGCGCGACGGCTTCCTGATCGTCGACGAGGGCCTTGTGTCCGAGCGCGGGCTCGAGCTCCTCCGCGAACGCTACGTCCCGCTCTTCGAGGGCGAGTACGAGACCGGGATCCGGCCGGACGAAGTGAACTGGGTGGCCGGGCGCGATCCCGAAGACCGCACGCGCCAGCTCTGCAACGCCTGGAAGGCCGACGACGTGATCGCAGCCCAGGTGCTGTCCGAGCGGACCGGGCGCCTCGCCGCGCAACTCGCAAGCTACCGGGGCGTGCGGATCCTCCAGGACAACGTGCTCTGGAAGCCGCCCGGCACGAAGGCGATCGGTTTCCACCAGGACTCCTCGTACGCGGACTACCTCGTCCCGCCGGAGATGATCACGTGCTGGATCTCGCTCCACGAGACGCAGGCCGACGCGGGGCCGATCGAGTTCGTCCGCGGCTCTCACACGTGGCCGAAGTCGCCGCCTGAGCGCACCCAGTTCCACGCCCCGGCCGACTGGCTCGCCGGGCCGCGGGCGGCCGCACCGGAAGGCGTCGAGCTCGAGACGGTTCCGGTCGTCGTGAAGGCGGGCGGCGGCTCGTTCCACCACGGCCTGACCTGGCACGGCTCGGCGCCGAACTCTTCGGGAACGGTCGCGCGCATGGCGCTGGTCTCACACTTCCTGCCGGTCGAAGCGCGGTTCCACGAAACGAACGTCGACGTCAACTACTCGCGCTACCGGCGTCGCGGCGACCTCTCGATGGACGAGTCGTTCTTCCCGGTCGTCTGGACGGAGTCGGGCTACCGCACGCCCTGGCTCGCCGAGCTGCCCGACCTGGGCTAGCCGGGGAGGAATTCCCCGAGGCTCTCGAGCGTCTCGAGGATGAGCCACGGAGGCACCGTCTCGGCGGCGCGGCGTACGAGCGGTGCGACGAGTCCGGGCAGAGACCCCGCCTCCTCCGCGTCGTCGACCGCGCGCACGAGGCCGTCCGTGATCGCCCGCTCGAGCTCGTCGCGGTCGAGCCCTTGCTCCTCGGAGAACGCGGTCAGCGCGTCCTCGCTGCGCAAGGCGAGCACGAGCTCCTCGCGCGAGACGCCGAGCTCGCAGGCCACGCCGTCGACACCGGCGAGCGCGATCCGCTCCAGCGTCTCCGCCACCCCGTCGGCGTCCGGCCGCTCGCGCAGCTCGCACGGGTCGGCGATGGGCGCCGGCTCGAACCGCCCCCCGCCGAGCGCCAGGTACGGGACGACGACGGCCGCCACGAGCCCGAGGGAGACGAGTAGCGGCGCGGCTCGTCTCACGCCACCCGCCTCCGCATGAGCGCCACCGGGACGAGCGCGCACAGCGTCAGTGCCGCTGCGAGTAGGAACGGGCCCGAGAACGCGCTCGTCACTGCCCGATCGAGCTGCTCCTGGAGCCCGTCGATCAACGCCCGCCACTCGTCGTCGTCGGGCCGCCCCTCGAACGCGCGCTCCACGTCGGGAAGCTCGCCGACCTCGTTCGCGCGGTCGACCTCGGCCAGGACGTCCTGCGCGACGCCGAGTTTGTCGAGCGGCGGGATCTCGCTGTCCAGGACGACGGCCGCACCGGCGCGAATCGCCTCGTCGCGGTTCTCCTCGAGCGCGGTGGTCAGCACGGGCGCGAGTAGGACGAGTCCGACCACGACGCCTGCGTGGCGCGCCGCGATCGTCCACCCACCGTGGACGACCTGGTCGGGCCGGTTGCGCAGCGCGTGCTCGGTGAGGCCGCCCACGGTGAGCCCGAGGCCCGCCCCGACGAGGATCTGCGGCGGAATCGTCCAGCCCCAGCCGGCCCGCGGCATGAGCGCGAGCGCGGCGAGCCCACCTGCGAGCAGGATCACGCCGCACGCGACGCCCTGGACCGGCGCAAGGCTCGCCGGGCGCAGACGTCCGACGACGATGGCGACGAGCGGCATCGCCGTGACGACGACTCCCGCCGCCGCCGGAGACATCCCCCACCCGTCCACGAGGAGCAGGACGACGAGGAACAGCGCCGCAACGAGCCCGCCGGCGACGAACAGCAGCGCGGAGTTGGCGGTGAGGGAGGGCCGGCCGGCCGGTGTACGCGTCGGGCGGCCGGTCACGCCGCGCACGGAGAAGAGGAGCGCCAGCGAGAGCGGCACCTGCACGAGGAAGATGGACTCCCAGCCGAGGATCTGGGTGAGGATCCCGCCCGCAGCGGGCCCGAGTGCGGCGCCCAGGATGCCCGCGGCGACCCACGTACGGAGCGCCCGTTCGTCGCCCTGAACCTCCGCGAGAAGGTCGAGCGCCGCCGTGACGACGAGCGCCGCGCCGACGGCCTGCACGCAACGGGCTCCGACGAGCACCTCGAAGGAGGGCGCGAGGCCGCAGGCCAGCGAGGCGCCGGCGAACACGACGCTCCCGGTGACGAACGCTTCGCGTGGTCGGCGCCTGGAGACATACGCTGCGGGAACGGCGAGGAGCGCAAGGACGAGGTTGAACGACGTGAGCACCCATGCGACCGACGTGATTGCGACGTCGAACTGGCCGAGGATCTCGGGGAGCGCGAGCGTGACGATGGAGGAGTCCGCGAGCGCGAGCCCGACGGCAACCCCGAGCAGTCGCGCGCGCATGACGCGAGTCTAGGAGTCCGGCTAGCGTCCGCCGGTGCGCCGCAGGCTGGTCGCCATCCCTTATCGCCGGCGGGGTCGTCGGCGCAGACGCAGATCGTCGAGGGCCGGCCACGGGTCGTCGTCCGTCCCTCGTCGTCGGACATGCGTGCGTCGGGGGCCGTGTGGTCACTGGTGTGGGTCGTCGGAGAGGACAGAACGTTCGGTTCTCGATGATCTGGCAGCGCTGCACCGATACGTGCCGGCAGATCGGCTCGGACGCCGTAGCGGCTGCGGGCAACCGCGACGCACCGAGTCCGAGCCCTCGTGGAGGCAGGTCGGCGTGGCGCCCATGCTCACTCGCGTCGTCAGGGAGCGCTAGGCCGTCTCGCGGAAGCGGGCCGCGAGCACTTCGATGAGAGCGATTGCCGCGCGCGGATCGGCCTCAAGGGCAGAGAGGAGCTGCTGCCGCGACACGCCGATGGTCCGCACGTGGCCGACCGCATGGATGTCGGCGATCCTGCCGCCACCTGGATCGAGCACCTCGATCTCGCCGATCAGCTCACCCGGGCCCAGCGTGAGCGAGCGCCCCGGCCGCTCGACGTTCGCGTGGCCTTCGACGAGCAACAGGAGGTCGCAGCCCGCCTCCCCCATCTGCATGATCGGCTCCCCGTCGGCGTACTCGCGCTCCTCACCGAGCGCGAGGATCGGGTCGAGCAGCTCGCGCGGGAGGAGCGAGAAGACGCGCGGGTCCTCGATGAGCCGCTCGTAGCGTCCGCCGTGGAAGAGGAGCGGGCGTCCCTCGCCGTAGCGGGCGAACTCGACCTGACCGAGGAACAGCGAATGATCGCCGCCCCAGTACGAGCGCACCACACGCGCGACGAGATGTGCGAGCGCCCCCTCGACGAGCGGCGTCTCGTGGACGATCTCGAACGTCGCCTCGGGGAGGTCCTCGGCAACCCGCCCGGCGAAGCGATCCGACAGGCCGGTCTGCTTCGCCTCGAGCACGCTGACGCCGAAGCGCGTCCCCTCGTGCAGGAGCGCGCCCATCCTCGCGCGACGGTCGATCGAGATGAGGACGAGCGGGGGCCGCAGGGACACGGACATGAAGGCGTTCGCCGTCATGCCGTGCACCTGCTCGGCGGCGCGCGTCGTGAGCACCGTCACCCCGGTCGCGAACATGCCGAGCGTCTTGCGGAAGGCGAGTGCGGGATCCCCTTCGAGGCCTTCGCCGAGCTCGAGTGCCCCCGCGGACGGCGCAGCGTCGAACGACGCGCCGAACGCCTCCGGCGCCGAGATCGCGTCGGAGACGTCGATCGCGAACTCCGTCGGCCTCGAAGCTTCCACGGTCGGGATTCTGACCGAGTGGCCGCTGCCTTCCGTCATCCGAACTTGAAATCCGCGTGACGTGCCACTGATAATCGGCAACCGTAGTGGGCAACCACTTCCACCGGGAGACCTGGAGCCGTTCGAACGCGTGTCGTGAGCGCGCCCAGAGCCGCCCGGCCCCTGTCCAGATCGAAAGGAGTCGCCGATGCAGCTAGCCGCCTGGCTCGCGCAGGCATCACCCCAGTTCCCCGAACAGGTGACGACGAGCACGCTCCTGCAGAACGTCGTCTACGCGTCGGGCACCGTCGGTGCGATCGTGATCCTGGCCGGCCTCATGCTCGTGGACGTCGGCGGCGTGCGCCGTGTGAACGTCTTCGCCGCGGCGGCGGAGAAGATGATCGGCTTCTTCATCGGCTTCGCGGTCTACTTCCTCGTCGGCTTCGCGATCTGGAACTGGCAGTACTACGTCGCATTCGAGATCGAGAGCCCGTACTGGCAGGCGATCAAGGACTGGTGGCTCGGCGGGACCTTCGCGAACGACTTCGCGCAGAACGTGGATCCCGCCAGCATGGGCGCGAACCTGAACAACCAGCAGATCTTCATCTTCTTCCTCGCGGCGTTCGCCGGCATCGTGAACGTTCTGCTCCACCTATCGGTCACGGAGCGAATGAAGCCGGCCGCCTACTACATCATCTGTGTCGTCGCGGCGGTCATGTCGTCGGTCCTCAGCTGGATGACGTGGGGATCGACCGGCCCGCTGACGAACCAGGGCTTCCACGACTTCTTCGGGATCGCGTTCGTGTACCTGTTCCCCGCGGGCATGGCTCTCGTTCTCGTGCGCCGAGTCGGGGCACGACCGGGGATGTACGCGCCGCACCCCAAGGTGCCCGCGTACCGCTCCTACAACCTGGGCCTGACGACCGTCGGCGTGGCCCTCATCTTCAGCGGCCTCCCGATGGTGATCCTCTCCTGTCTCTTCTTCTTCGCTCCCGAGCAGTACGCCGTCAGCGTGACGATGGCGGAGACGAGCGTCGGTGTCGCGTTCAACAACCTCGGCAGTACGCCGTCAGCGTGACGATGGCGGAGACGAGCGTCGGTGTCGCGTTCAACAACCTCGGGCTCGCCTGGGCAGGTGGTGCGCTCACCGGCGCTGCGATCGCGTACTGGAAGAAGAGCTACATCTACCTGCTGCTGGGGCCACTCGGCGCGTACGTCGCCGGAGCTCCCGCGTTCGACATCTACCAGCCCTGGCAGATGTTCCTCGTCGCGCTCGGCGCGCCGTTCGCCTGCTACGTCGTGTACGAGTTCAGCCAGCGCCGCGGCTGGGACGAGCACAAGCTCACGCCGCTGTTCCTGGGCGCGGGCACGTACGGCCTGCTCATGGTCGGCCTCATCAAATGGGGTGAGCCACAGGGTGGGTACTTCGGAGTCACGGAAGGCGAGTTCGCGTTCCAGAACGCCGAGGTGAACCTCTTCTGGCAGGCGCTGGGCCTCGTCGTCGCGATCGGCCTCGGCGTCGTGACGGCCGCCGTCATGGCGTTCATCCTCGAGCGGACGATCGGCCTGAGGCTGTCCGAGGAGGAGCAGGTCGCGGGCATCGACGGGCCCGTATGGGGTCTCGACCCCGACCTGGCGATGTACACGGGCGGAAACGGCGCTCCGTCGACGCCGGCGCCGCCGTCGGGCGCGCCGGCGCCCGTCCCGGCGGCTCCCTCGGACTCGTAGCGCGAGAAGCGGCCAGGGCGCGCGGCGACGTGCCCTGGCCGCCTACGCCGGTGGTACCATGGCGCCGTCGGCAACGGAATTGCACTGAACGCAATGAGCACCCCGCCCCGCGCCTTTCCCTACGTCGTCGTCGGCGCCGGGATCCATGGGCTCTCGACCGCGTACCATCTCGCCAAGGAGCTGCGTTCGCGCGGGGCGGGTTCAGGCGCCGATGTTGTCGTCCTCGACAAGTCGAAGCCCGGGGCGGGCGCGTCGGGGATCGCGTGCGGCGTCGTCCGCAACAACTACTTCCAGCCTGCGATGAGCGAGCTCATGCAGGCCTGCGTCGAGGTGTGGGAGTCGGACCCCACCGCGTACCACTACAACCCAGTCGGATACATCGCCCTCGGCGCCGCCGTGCAGGAGTCGGACCTCGAGGCGACGTTCGAGCGACAGGAGCGGATCGGCTACCGGTCCGACCTGATCTCGGGCGAGGCCGAGGTCGACGTGCACATGAGGGCGCTCTTCCCCGACTGGCGCGCGAAGGGCGTCACGATCTGCCTGCACGAGCACCAGGGCGGGTTCGCGTTCAACGTCGAGTCCGTGCTCGGTCTGCGCGACAAGTGCCTCGCCGAGGGCGTCTCGGTGCTCGAGGGCCTCGAGGTGACCGGCCTCGTGTCACGCGACGACGGGTCGGTCTCAGCGGTCGAGACGGGCGCGGGCGAGATCGAGGTCGGTGAGCAGGTCGTGATCGCGCCCGGTCCGTGGGCCGCCCGCTTCTGGTCGCTGCTCGGAATGCCCGACATGATCGACATTCGCACGCCGTCGGGCGACGTCGTCCGCGACCGGCCGATGTGGACGTACTGGAACCTCCAGGAGGGCGAGATCACGGTCGACCCGCTGCTGTTCACAACCGCCGACGGCGGGTCCCCGCCCGTGATCCATCTCGACACGGACGCGCCGCTGTACACGGACGACGGCCGTCTGGTCACGGACGAGCTGTGGGGCATCTACTTCAAGCGGGATCGTCACGGCGTGCAGGGGGGCGCCTCGCCGCTCGTCGTGGAGGGCGACGTCGAGCTCGACCCCTACCCGTCGACCACGGACGTCGACCCGAGCTTCCCGGACATGTGGTGTGCCGCGCTCTCCCACTCCATGAGCCGCTTCGAAGGCTGCCGGGCCCAGTACAAGCAGGCCCGCTCGGGCGGCGTCGGCGCGTTCACCGCGGACAACTTCCCGGTCTTCGACTACGTACGGCCGAACGTGTACGGGATCTTCGACTCGAACCACGGCTACAAGATGATCGGCGTCGGCCGGGAGGTGGCGTCCGTCCTCCTCGGCGACCACTCGAGGCTTCTCTACCCGTTCCGCTACGAACGCTTCGCGACGGGTGACCTCCACCCCGTCTCGTCGTCGCCGTACCCCTGGTCCTAGTTGCGCCGTCCGCGCGCCTCGTAGACGATCACGGCGTGCTGTGGTTCCTGCTGCTCCCCGAGGTGCCGTGGCTGCTCGTGCTGGCGCTCGCCGTGGTCCTGTGGCTCACGGTGGTCGAGCTCCTCGAGTGGCGGCCGCACTACGTGTGGTGGTTCTGGTGGCTCCTCATCGTCTTCATGACGAGCTTCGTCGGCTACCTCTTCCTTCGGGCCTACCGTGTCTACCAGCGCTGGAACGCCCCCAGAACCGAGTGACGGCCGGCCTCCGGCCGCCGCGGCGCCGCGGAAGGACCTCCGCGACAGCCTGTGGGGCCGGGCGCTGATCCTTGGACTCCTGCTCCTGTTCACGCTGCTCGTGTCGAAGACGTGCGCGTCCAACCGTGACGACATCTCGCAGCAGGAGGCTGTCGACCTCGCGGTCGCAGAGGCGTCGTTCACGCCATGCGAGCGCGAGATCTGCCGCCAGGTGCGCTTCCTCAACCAGGGTGTCCCGCCGGTGGGCTACTGGGGCGTCGTGCTGTCCGAGAAGATCGACGCCGACGGCCAGCCGAACCGCACCGAGAGCTTCCTCGTCAACGCGTCCACGGGCGACGTCGAGAAGCAGTGACGCTGTGTGCGCCCTCCACATAGGTGCAGGCCAAACCTAGGCCGGATCGGACATGGAAACGGGGTAGCCCGGTTCGTACGGTCTTCCCACCCGGTAACGCTGCCTGAGGAAGAGAGGGTGGAATGATCACGTCGCTGGTCCCGGCCTGGCTCGCGCAAGCGCCGACGCCCGATGAGCTGAAGACCCAGATCGACCTCAGCGCGAACATCCTGCTCGAGCAGTTCTACTTCTGGACGGTCGTCGTCATGTGGCTCATCCACGTGGGCTTCATGGCATACGAGGGCGGTGCCTCCCGGCGCAAGAACCTCATGTCGACGGCCATGAAGAACATCCTCACGATCGCCGTCGTCACTCCGACGTTCTACTACGTCGGCTGGTACATCTACGGCTGCTTCGAGCCGGGCTTCCCGACGGTCGGGCCCGATTCGCAGGACGGCCACGCGGGTCCCGTTCAGTTCCCGGGTTTCTGCGGACAGACGGCGCCCTGGGCCGACGAGATGGGGCCGAACCTGCAGAACCACCTCAACGCGGTCTTCTTCCTCGCGTTCCTCCTCTTCTCCTGGACGACGGGGTCGATCATGTCCGGGGCGCTGATCGAGCGCGTGCGCCTCTCCGCGTACCTCATCCTCACGGCCATCCTGGGCTCGTTCGTCTGGATCCTGGATGCGGCCTGGGGCTGGAGCGCCGGCGGCTGGCTGACGATCCGGTTCGGGTTCCACGACGCGATCGCCTCCGGAGTCGTCCACGGCGTGGCGGGGCTCTTCGCCCTCGGTGTCCTGCTGAACCTCGGGCCGCGAATCGGCAAGTACACGAAGGAGGGCATGGCGCGCAGCTTCCGAGGGCACAACACCCATCTCACGCTCATGGGCCTCATGCTCATCTTCACGGGCTTCTACGGGTTCTACGCGGCCTGCCTCTTCATCACGCCGACGGTCTTTCCGGGCTGGCTCAACATCTACGGCTCACCGACGACCCTCGGTGCGATCGCCTTCGTCATCACCGTCGGCTTCGCCGGCGGCTTCACGGGCGGCTGGTTCGCGAGCAAGGGAGACCCGTTCTGGACGCTGTCCGGAGGTCTCGCGGGCGTGATCTCGGTCTCGGCCGGCGCCGACGTCTATCACCCGTCACTCGCCTACCTGCTCTCGATCTCGGGCGCGATCGTCGCTGTCTGGGCCGGGAACTTCATCGAGAAGCGGCTCCGCATCGACGATGCCGTCGGCGCGGTGGCAGTCCACGGCGTGTGCGGCTTCTACGGCGTCTTTCTGGTGGGCATCTTCGCAGGCGGTTACCCGACGGGCCTCGCGAACGTCGAGTCGTCGATGGGCGGGCAGCTCATGGGAATCATGGCCTTCATCCCGCTCGCCTTCCTCCCCGGCTACTTCTTCAGCTGGATTCTCAAGAAGCTGAACCTGCTGCGCGTGCCGCCCGAGGTGGAGCTCGAGGGCCTCGACCTCGCCGAGTTCGGCATGGACTTCTACCCCGAGTTCGAGCGAGTCCCGGAGGTCATCGTCGAGCCGGACGGGCGCGAGGTCGACAGTGCGCCGGTCTTGCTCGACTCATACTGGGAGACGAACGGCCGAGCGCCGGCCGGCGCCGGAGTCGGCGCCGAGGAAAGGAGCTAGCCGATGTTCGACGCGTTCCCGTACGACGAGTGGGGCGAGGACATCGCCGGCTTCTGGACGTTCGGGCCGGGGAGCTCGACCGGGACCTACATCCTCACGGGGATCGGAGTCGCGGTCATGCTGATCGCGTTCGTCTGGTTCGTCCGCCTGGAGAACGGGAAACTGTTGCGACAGCAGGCGGCACTGCGGGCGTCGGGCGCGCTCGACCGGCCGCGCGGCGCAGCAGTCGTTGTCGAGACCACCACGACGATCATCACCGACACCGAGCGCTAGGGAGACGCGAATGGCTGACAAGCAGATCGACTTCCCGCCCTTGCAGAAGGAGGATTCCCGGGTCGTCCCGTTCATGCTCGGGCTGTCGCTCGTGTGCATCGTGATCGTCACGATCATCCTCGCCACCGACGTCGTCGAGGGATCGTGGCTCGGTCCCTGGTAGCGGTGAGTAGCCTGTCGTAGATGTCGCGCCTCTACCTCGTCTGCGCGATCTGCAGCAGGCGGCAGGCGGAAGGACTGCTCTCGGGCGCTGCTTGGGGACGGCTTGCGCTTCCACCGGGCGTGGAGGTCGACCATCCGGCGCTGAAGGGCTCGCACCTCTGCTGCTGCCCGTCCTGCGTCCAGCGCCACCCCGGCTGGCAGGAGGAGCTCCTCGCCTCGCTGGGACTGTCGCAGCACAACGGCCCGCCCCAGTCGGCGGCTCGGTAGCGAGCCAACGACCCTGACCACGGAGGCTCGATGAACATCCTGCTCGCGTACAACGACACCGACGTCTCGAACCGGGCCCTCGAGCGCGCCGTGCAGCTCGCGAAGCTGTACGAGGCGAAGCTCGTCGTGACGAGCGTGACGCCGGTCGCTGTAGGCACCGCGCCGGACATGACGCCGGGGCCGGAGCTCCGGAAGGCCGAGGAGCGTGTGCGCGAACTCGGAGTCGAGGCCCAACTCGTCGAGGCGATCGGCGACATCGCATCCGCCCTCGTCGAGGCGGCCGAGGAGCACGACGCCGGGCTCATCGTGATCGGGACGCGCGAGCCGAGCCAGGTCGAGCGGATGCTAGGGCACTCGGTCTCGGAGCAGGTCCAGCGCATGGCGCACTGCGATGTCCTGATCGTTCATTAGCGCAAGACCGCAAATCCGCTCGCGCGGAGTTTCGGTCGCGCAGGAATCCCTCAAGCCGGCCGCATCGCCGGCCGGGTCGCAGCCAAGGAAGCACCTAGAACAGGCCGACGGTCTCACCGTTCTCGTCGATGTCGATGGCGTAGGCGGCCGGCGACTTGCCGAGGCCGGGCATCGTCATCATGTCCCCGCACAGGGCGACGAGCCAGCCCGCGCCGGTGTACGGGCGCAGGTCGCGGACGGTCACGGTGAAGCCCGTCGGCGCGTTCTTGAGCGCCGGGTCGTGCGAGAGCGAGAGGTGCGTCTTCGCCATGCAGATCGGGAGCCGCGCGAGATCCGAGCCGGCCCAGTCGGCGGCCTTCTTCTTCGCCGGCGGCAGCAGCTCGACGCCGTCCGCGCCGTAGACGCGCGTGGCGATGAGGCGGATCTTCTCCTCGATCGGGGCGTCGAGCGGATACGCGTAGTCGAACTCGTTCGCCTCGTCCGCAGCTGCGACGACGGCCTCCGCGAGCGCTGTCGCGCCCGCTCCCCCGTTCTCGAACGCCGTGTTGATCTCAGCGGCGTACGCCCCGGCCTCGGTCGCCAGGCGGCGGACGAGCTCGAGCTCGTCCGCCGTGTCCGTCGGGAACTTGTTCACCCCGACCACGGCCTGCAGGCCGAAGCCGTTGACGATCCCGATGTGCCGCGCGAGGTTGGCGGCGCCGGCTTCGATCTCCGCAGCGCCGCCCTCGAGGTCGCCGCCGTGGTGCTTGAGTGCCCGGACCGTCGCGACGAGGACGACCGCGCTGGGTCGCAGCTCGCCGATGCGGCAGGTGATGTCGAAGAACTTCTCCATTCCCATGTCGGAGGCGAACCCGGACTCGGTGAGCAAAAACTCGCCGAGCTTGAGGCCGACGCGGTCGGCGACGAGCGAGTTGTTGCCATGCGCGATGTTCGCGAACGGCCCGCAGTGGACGAACGCCGGCTGGCCCTCCAGCGTCTGTACGAGGTTCGGCTTGACCGCGTCCCTCAGCACGACGGCCATCGCCCCGGCGGCGTCGATGTCCTCGGCGGTCACCGGCTCGCCCTCGTAGGTCTGGCCGACGGTGATGCGGCCAAGTCGCTCGCGGAGATCTGCGAGATCGCGCGCAACGGCGACCAGTCCCATGACCTCGCTCGCCGCGGTGATGTCGAAGCCGGTCTCGCGGGGAGCGCCGTGGGCGCGGCCGCCGAGCCCGGTGATGACGTTCCGGAGATTCCGGTCGTTCATGTCCATGCAGCGCCGCCACGAGATCGCAAGCGGGTCGAGGCCGGCGGGGTTGCCGTGGTGGAGGTGCGCGTCGATGAGCGCCGCGAGCAGGTTGTTCGCGGCCGTGATCGCGTGCAGGTCGCCGGTGAAGTGGAGGTTCAGGTCCTCCATCGGGACGACCTGCGCGTAGCCGCCGCCGGCGGCGCCCCCCTTCACGCCGAAGACCGGGCCGAGCGACGCCTCCCGCAGGCACAGCACCGGCTTCCGTCCGAGCTTCCCGAGACCCTGCGTGAGCGAGACCGAGGTCGTGGTCTTGCCCTCGCCCGCAGGCGTGGGCGTGATCGCCGTGACGTTGATCAGCTTCGCATCGGGCCGGTCCGCGAGCCGATCGATCACCGACAGATCGACCTTCGCCTTGTACCGCCCGTACGGCTCGACTTCCTCGTGCTCGAGGCCGAGCTCGTCGGCGATGTCGCCGATCGGCCGAAGCGTCGCAGCCTGGGCGATCTCGAGGCTCGTGGGCATGACGGTTTCCATCGGCCGAGAACGCTAGTGGCTCACCGCTGCGGCGGCCAGCTCGGACACGAGGGTGTCCGTGTGGAAGCGCTCCATCGCGAAGGGCGCGATCAGATCGGGCGTCCGCCCGCTCGCGACGAGCTCGGCGAGCGTCACGCCGACGATCGGGGCGGCCTTGAACCCGTACGTGCCCCAGCCGGTCGAGACGTGGAAGTTGTCGATTTCCGTCTTCCCGAGGATCGGGCTGTAGTCCGGCGAGAGGTCGCAGAGCCCCGTCCACGTGCGCAGCACCTTCGCGCGCTCCAGCTGCGGGAGGAGCTCGAGCGTATGCGCCGCCGAGTACTCGAGGAACGAGAGCGTGCCCGTGCTCTTGTACGTCGTGTACGGCTCGATCTCGGCGCCGATCAGGAACTCGCCGCGGTCGGTCTGCGAGACGTAGACGTGCAGTTGCGACGAGACGAGGACGACGTCGAGGAAGGGCTTCACGGGCTCGGTCACGAACGCCTGGAGGATGTGCGTCGTGATCGGGAGGCGTATCCCGACCAGGCGGCCGACGAGCGACGACCAGCCCGCGGTAGCGCTCACGACCTGACCGCACTCGACCCGCCCGCGACTCGTTTCGACGGAGACGATCCGGTCGCCGCTCCGCGCGAAGCCCGTGACTTCGGTGTTCGGATGAATCTCGACCCCGCGGCTGTCGGCCGCGCGCGCGAAGCCCCAGACGACCGCGTCGTGGCGAATGATCCCGCCGGGCGGGTGGTAGAGGGCGCCGACGACCGGGTACGCAGGGCGCTGTGAGAGGTCGAGCTCGGGGCAGAGCTCCGCGATCCGCGGCGGGTCGATCACGCTCGACCTGATCCCGAGGAGCCTGTTGACCTCCGCGCGCTCCTGCATCGTGATCATCGCCCGGTCCGAGTGCGCGAGCGTCAGGTGCCCGTGCTGCGAGAACATGAGGTTGAAGTCGAGCTTGTCCGATAGACCCTCGTACAGACGAACGCTCTCCCCGTAGAACGCTGCTCCCTCGGGCGTGCGGTAGTTCGAGCGGATGATCGTCGTGTTGCGGCCCGATGCGCCCGAGCCGACGTACGACTTCTCGAGGATGGCGACGTCGGTGATCCCGTGTCGCTTCGCGAGGTAGTACGCCGTCGCGAGCCCGTGCGAGCCGCCTCCGACGATCACGACCTCGTAGCGTCGCTTCAGCTCCGGCCGCGGCCGCCACATCCGCTTCGGGAAGAAGATCTCGCTCAGCGCCACGTGGTCTGCTCCAGTCCGGCGAGCGCATCGAGGACGGCCTCCGCCACGTAGTGGCCGAGCTCCTGCTGCACGTAGACGTGGAACCATCCGTCCGTCCCGCGACGGAAGACCGCGCTCACGCGGGCGAACGGCCCCGCGGTCGGGATCGAGTCGAGGTCGAGGTCGGTCAGGCGGCGTAGTACGCGCTCGTTCGCGATCGCGATGCCTGCGAGCGCACCCGTCGCGTCGTAGGCGAGTGCGCCCTGCCCACGCACGCGTGCGACGACCTCCGCCGGGTCGCCGCCGGTGAACAGGAACGCGCGACGAGGTGAGAGGGTGACGAGCTCTTCGCCCGCGCCCGGTGAGACCGCGGACGCGTTCCCACGAACCTCGACGACGCCTTCGAGAGACAGATCGCGGACCTGCTCGGGCTCGCCGAGATAGGACGACCAGCCGACGCGCCCGAGCGAGCGGGCCAGGGGCGACGCGAGCGTGCCGGAGGCGCACCGCGATGGCGAGAGGAAGTTCACGAGCGCATCCGCGCCCCGGAGGGATCGAAGAAGGCGCCGTCGGTGATGCGTGCGCCGCGGCGCAGCCGATCGACCTGTATCTCAACGCGCGTCCCGGGCTCCGACCGCTCTCCCGGCACCCAGGCGAGCCCGATCACCTGACCGACCGCCTCGCTGTGCCGCGCGCTCGTCACGCGGCCGACGGGCATCCCGTCGACGACGATCTGCGCCCCCTCGGCGGGTACGACGTCTTCCTCCATCGTGAACCCGACGAGCTGCTCCTTCTCCTCCCGCTGCACGAAGTGCTCGAGCGCGAACTTCCCGACGAAGTCGTCCTTGTCCAGCTTCGGCAGCCACGACATGCCCGCGGAGTAGAGGTTGGACTCCGAGTCCGTGTCCTGGCCCACGATGACGTGGCCCTTCTCGAGGCGGAGCACGCGCTGAGGCTCGAGGCCGAAGGGCCGGGCGCCCTCGCCGACGAGCGCATCCCAGAGGTGCTCGCCCGCAGGGCTCGGGAAGTGCAGCTCGTAGCCGAGCTCGCCCACGAAGCCGATCCGCAGCGCGAGCGTGGGGACCCCCGCGACGACGAGCTCGTGTGCGTCGAGATACTTGAAGTCCTCGGCCGACACGTCGTCCGGATCCTCGACGAGGCGTCCGAGCGCCTCTCTCGCACGCGGCCCGGCGAGGTTAACGGCGGCGAGCGCTCCCGTCACGTTCACGATCTCCGCGTCATAGGCCCAGACGGCGTTCCACCACTGGAACCACGCGGTGACGGCGTCGGCGCCGGTCGACGTCGTCGTCACGTAGAAGAGGTCGTCCGCGAGCCGCGCGATCGTGCCGTCGTCCATGATCCGACCGCCGTCCGAGGTGAGGACGCCGTAGCGGATGCGGCCCGGCTTCATGTCGCCGAAGCGGCTCGGATACAGGCGCTCGAGAAGCTGGACGGCCTCGCGCCCCTCGACGAGCAGCTTTCCGAGCGTCGAGACGTCGATGACGCCGAGGGACTCATGTACCGCCCGCACCTCGTCCTCGGGGTGCTCGCCGTAGGCGTAGGGGCGTTTCCACGGGCCTGCCCACTGGATCGTCGCCCCGGCTTCCTGGTGGCGCCAGTGGATGGAGCCGCGCCGCGTGGGAGTCAACTCGCGCCCGGCGAGCAGGCCGAGCTCGACCGGCGCCCAGGGCGGGCGCGCGGTCGTCGTCCCGATCGCCGACTCGAACATCCGGGTCTCCTCGGCATATACCCGGATACTCGAAAGGTGGCAGAGCTTGCCCTGGCAGGGCCCCATCGTCGTCGTCGTGTAGCGCTTCGCGAGCTCGATCGAGTCGAAGCCCTCTCCGATCGCACGCTTCATGTCCTTCGTGGTGACGTCCTCACACACGCAGACGAAGCACTTGCCCTTGCCCTCGTACGCGGGCTCGGGCGCGATGCGCGGGAGCCCGGCGCCGGTGACACTCCCGACCGCCTCAACCCCGTCCGGCAGCTCGGTCGGCACGAAGACGCCGAGCGAGTCGTCGAACTCCACGCGCGCACCCGCCTGGGCGAGCAGCGAGTACGCGGGCTGCCGGCCACCGGATGCGACGAGCAGGTCGCAGCCGTAGCGCTCGCCGTTCAGGACGAGCCGCCGCACGCGGCCCTTGCCGCCCTGCGCCGAGAGCTCGCGTGGCCGGACGTCACGGAGGTCCACCACCTTCTCGACCTCGACCCCGACGTCCATGAGCTCGTCCGCGATCGCCAGCGTCTCGTCGTCCGAGCCCAGCACGACCGCGCGCTCACCCGGCCTGATGGAGTAGTCGCCGATCAGTCGGCGAACGCCGTCGGGCAGCATCACGCCGACGAGGTCGTTGCCCGGGAACACGAGCGGCTGCTCGGTCGCTCCCGTCGCGACGACGATCCGCTCGGCGCGGAAGCGGTAGAGGACCGTGTCGGCATCGACCGGGACGAGCCCGCCCTCCCAGATCCCGAGCGCGCGGGCCGGCGCGAGCACCTCGACGCCCGGAAGTGCGAGGTCGCGGTTGCGAGGGTCCTCGTCCACCAAGACGACTCCTGGCCCCGCCTGCGCCGCTTCCAGCGCAGCCGCCCGGCCGGCGGCGCCGCCGCCGACGACGAGCACGCGAGCCCTCCGATGCTCGGTGTCGTAGCGCCTCGTGTGACCTGCGTGTGGATCGAGCGCGCCGAGCCCGGCCGCACTCCGCAGGAACTTCTCGTACAGCGGCCACGCGGCTCGCGGGCGGATGAAGGTGCGGTAGTAGAACCCGACCGGCGTGAACGGGCCGCCGATCTTGTCGGTCAGCGACATGAAGTCGAAGTCGAGCGACCAGCGGACGTTCTGGCCCTCGACGACGGCTCCCTCGCGGATCGGCTCGGTGCACACGCGCACGTTCGGCACGCCGTCGACCGTCATCTGACAGTTCGGGCAGTGGCCCGAGCAGCAGAGGAGGCCGCGCGGCCGGTGGTACTTGAACGAGCGGGAGAAGACACGCTTCCCGGCAGCGAATGCAGCCGTCGCGATCGTGTCCCCTTCGAAGCCCGTGATCCTCCAGCCGGCGAACGTGAACGACACGGCCCTCGAACGGTCGATCCGCTCGCCGTCGCGCCGCTCCAACCTCATGACGTCTTCCTCGATTCCGGGAGCATCACCTCGAGCACCTCGTTCGTCCGCGTGTCACGGTCGGCGAGGAACCACTCGCCGCAGCCCGCCCGATGCTGCCACCACTCGCGCTGCACGCCGGCGAGGTTGTCGCGGAAGTACACGTACTCGGTCAGCTCACGGAGCGTGGGCGAGCCGGACGGACGTTTCGTGACCTCGCCGAAGTAGGCGTACTCGTCGACTGGCCGCGGACCACAGAAGGGGCAGGCAAGAAGGAAGGACATCAGGGCTTGAATTGCACCTTGAGCAACGCTGTGCCAGAATCCGCAACGAACCTACATCGATGTCGCGCACCCGTCAACCGTCTACCCGCCGAATTGGCGCTGCCGCGCGAGCGATCACCGTGCTCGACACCCTCGCGGACGGCGGGGAGCTCGGCACCAACGAGATCGCACGCCGAACCGGGATGACACCGAGCACCGTCTCGCGCCAGCTCGGCACGCTCGCTGCGTCGGGGCTCGTCGAGCGGGTCACGTCCACCGGACGCTATCGCCTCGGCATTCGCCTCGTTCACCTCGCGAACGCGGTCCTCGCGCGCCTCGACGTACGCGAGGTCGCGCGGCCGCATCTCGTCGCGCTCGTCGAGGCGACGGGCGAGACCGCGACGCTCTCCGTGGCCGGCGACGAGGATGCGATCACGGTCGACTTCGTCGCCGGCACTCACCAGATCCAGCCGGTGTCGAGGCTCGGCCGCCCGTCGATCGCGCACGCGACGTCGGCCGGGAAGGTGATGCTCGCCTTCTCCGGCCGCGAGCTGCCGCAGGGCCCTCTCCGCGCGTACACGACACGCACGATCACGGATCCGCAGGTCCTGGCCACCGAGATCGAGACCGCACGCGAGCGTGGCTACGCGCAGGCGGTCGGGGAGCGCGAGCCCGGGCTGACCGCGATCGCCGCCCCCATCCGGTCGGCCCGCGGCGAGCTCGAGGCGATCGTCGCGCTCCAGGGGCCGAGCACGCGCTTCGACAGCGCCGCCGTCGATGCGGCGCTGCCGCTCCTCCTCGAGCGCTCCGTCTCGATCTCGCGCGAGCTCGGCTGGACCACCGAGCCGCCGACGTAAGGCCCGCACCGCACGCGACACCAATCCCCAGGCAACCAAGGAGGAGCACATGCCGTGGGGGGCTGGATCAGCGAGCTTCCGACCGAGTTCTTCATGGTCGTACACATCGCGGGCTTCGCGATCGGTTCGACGTTCGCGTGGGCGGCGTTCAAGCGCGAGCTCACGCTTCTCGGTCTCGGGTTCTCGCTCGACGCAGCGGCCGAGGTTGTCCACATGACGCTGCGCAGCCAGGACATGGACGGCGAGGTCGTCGTCCGGTGACCGATCGGGCCGCCCTCCGCCGGGACGTCGTCGTCGTCGCGTGCGCACTCAGTGCGGGCATCCACGCGGCGCTCGCCCCGTCCCATCTGGACGAGGGCAGCGCTGCCGGCGGCGCCTTCCTCGCCGCCGCGGTCCTGCTCGGAGCGTTGATGGTAGTCCTGACGCGACACGCGAGCGCGCCGCTGATTGCCCTCGCGGCAGTGACCCTCGCCGCGCTGATCACGAGCTATGGGGCCGCGATCACGTCCGGGTTCCCGGTCCTCCATCCGAGTCCCGAGCCGGTCGAAGGCCTCGCCGTCGCGACGAAGCTCGTCGAGGCCGTCGGGCTCGCCGCCGCACTCGATCTCCTCTGGCGCGGCCGTCCGGCCGTCGCCTTCCACCCAGCACGGAAAGGAACGACGACATGAAGACGACCACGAATCGCCCGATTCCGCTCGGGCTGACCATGCTGATCGCGCTCTTCGGAGCGCTCCTCGCGCTCGCCCTGTCGGGAGGGCACGACGCCTCGGCGCAGGACGACGCGACTCACGCCTCGTCCGCCATCTCGGAGAAGGAGCTCGCGCTGCGTCAGGACATGCGAAAGCTCTGGGAGGACCACGTCACGTGGACGCGCCTCACGATCATCAGTCTGACCACGGACGCGCCTGACACGCAGGCGACGGTCGGGCGGCTGCTGACGAACCAGACGCACATCGGAAATGCGGTCAAGCCCTTCTACGGCAAGCAGGCCGGGAACCAGCTGACTGCGCTGCTGAAGGAGCACATCGCCATCGCCGCCGACCTCATCGCGGTCGCGAGGAAGGGCGACACGGCGGCGGTCTCCTCCGAGCAGAAGCGCTGGCAGGCAAATGCCGATGCAATCGCCGCCTTCCTCTCGAGGGCCAACACGAACTGGAAGCCCGCCGCGATGAGGGCGATGATGCGGAGCCACCTCCGCCTGACGACCAACGAGGTCGTCGCGCGGCTCACGAAGGACTGGGCGGCCGACGTCCGGGCGTACGACCGCATCCACGTTCAGATCCTCCACATGGCCGACATGCTCTCGGACGGGCTCGTTGCCCAGTTCCCCGCGAGGTTCCGGTAAGTACCCCGCGTCGCGGAGACACCAAGAGACAGACGATGAAGCCCCCACGAGACACGAGCAGGGCGCCAGGGACGTCGTGACGACGTGGCGTCGCAACCAGCTCGCCGCGGCCGGGTTCACCCTCCCGGAGGCAGGGCGACTGGCGCGCGACCCGCGATACGACCTCCACGCCCTGCTCGAGCTCGTGGACCGTGGCTGCCCGCCCGACCTGGCGGTGCGCATCCTCGCTCCGCTCGACGAGTCGGATGCGGCATGAGCCGCGCTACTCTCGCGGGGAAGGTGTCAGCTCCGCGACAGAACCCCGCGGTCGTGGTCGACCTCGATCCCGAATCGCAAGAGTGGATCCACGATCTGCGCGCCGACGGCGCGACCAGGGACGAGGCGGTCTCGCGCCTCCATGAGCTCCTGCTCCGCGCCGCTCGCTTCGAGGTCGCGCGGCGCGCGGCGGCCATGCCGCACGTCCGGGGCAACGACCTCGACGACCTCGCGGTGCAGGCTGCCGATGACGCGCTCATGAGCGTCCTGCGGCGGCTCGACGACTTCCGCGGCGCGAGTCGCTTCACGACCTGGGCCTACAAATTCGCCCTCCTCGAGGCCGCGGTGAAGCTTCGCAAGCGAGCGTGGCAGGGCAAGGAGATACCGCTCGAGGACGACGCCTGGAGCGCGTTCTCGAGCACCCGGCCGACGCCTGACGCCGAGACGGAGCAGGGTGAGCTGCTGATGACGCTGCGGGACGCGATCGACCGCATCCTCACCGCGCATCAGCGGCGCGTCCTGATCGCGTTGGCGATCGACGGCGTCCCGATCGACGTCCTCGCGGACCGACTCGACACGACACGCGGCGCCCTGTACAAGACCCTGCACGACGCACGACGAAAGCTACGACGCCATCTCGAGGAGTCCGGTCTCGCAGCCGACTCCCTGCTGCAGGAGACGAGCTGATGGAGCACGCCAATCTCAACCGAGCACTCGGGCGCTTGCTCGGCCCGGAAGGCCCCGAGATCGGGTGCGATGTCTGCTTCGAGGAGCTCGACCGCTACGTCGACCTCGAGCTCGCGGGCAAGGACGCCGATGCGGCGATTCCGGGACTGCGCGCGCACCTCGCGGGGTGCCCGGCGTGCCGCGAGGAGCACGACAGCCTGTACGCGCTCGTCGCCGGCGAGTAGTCCGGCGGGCGAGCCAGGAGCCGCGTGTGTCCTCGGCCCCGGCCACCCCGTGTTTGTCCGGCTGGGGCCTGATCGTTCGCTGCCGGGTCAGGCGGACTCGGCCAGGCGGTCGGCGAGCGCACGGATGCTCGTGCGCAACTCCTCCGGCCTGACGATCGTGAAGCCGCACCCGAGGCCGGCGAGGACGCTCGCGGCCCAGTCGAGCGAGCCCACGCGGATACGGAGCAGGGTCCCACCATCGGCCTCGACGAGCTCGGCGAGCGTCGCGGGCACGCGTCGCGCAGCCTCGTCGAAGGGAAGGTCGAGCAGGACCTCGACCTCCCAGCGCCAGGGAGTGCGCGCAAGCGACGTCGACACGTACGCGACGGCGTCGAATCCCGCCGGCGGCGGGAGTGCCGGCTCGTCGTCGAGGACGGGCCGGCGGATCCGGTCGGCCCTGAACGTGCGGAGGTCCTCGCGGCCGTGGTCGAACGCCGCCAGGTACCACCGCCCGGTGTGGACGACGAGCCCGAGCGGGCTCAGCTCGCGCTCGGTCTCTTCACCCGCGTACGAGCGGTACGCCATGCGGAGCCGTCGGCGGCGCCTGATCGCCTCCGCGAGGAGCAGCACCGTCTCGCCGCCGACCGGCGCGGAGCCGCGCGCGCTCGCGGTGAAGTCCAAGGTCTCCTCGAGAGCCTCGACCCGCCGTCGGAGGCCGTCGGGGAGTACGCGGTGGATCTTCGCGAGCGCCCCGTCGACCGACTCGGCGGAGCCGGTGAGCCCGAGCCGGCCCGCCGCGAGCGTACCGAGCGCGACCACGACGGCCTCGTCGTCCGTGAGCATGAGCGGCGGGAGCCGGAAGCCGGGACGGATGCGGTATCCGCCGCCCACGCCGCGCTGGCCCTCGATCGGGATGCCGAGATCCTGGAGGGCGGCGATGTAACGTCGAGCCGTCCTCCGGTCGACCCCGAGCCGGTCGGCGATCTCACCACCGGTCAGGAGCGGTTGTGCCTGCAGCAACTCGAGGAGCTCGAGCAGCCGGGCCGTCGGAGTCGACACGCGTCGAAGTGAAGCAGAGATAGAGGGCGGTAGTTGCCCTATTTCCTCGATAGCGTCACGGGGTCAGACAGCGATCCGAAGGAGCGCCGATGAGAGCGGATGTGAGAGAGCGGGCGAGCTCGCAGGACTTCGACTTCTTCATGGGGCGGTGGGAGGTACACAATCGCCGCCTCGTCGAGCGGCTTGCCGGATCGGACGAGTGGGACGAGTTCGGCTCGAAGGTGGCCGTACGCCAGCTGCCCGGCGGGCTCGGCAACGAGGACGTCTTCTGCGCCGACTACGGCGGAGGCTTCGTCGGGATGTCGTTCCGCTTCTACGATCCCGAGACGGGCGCGTGGTCGATCTACTGGGCGGACAGCCGCCGGCCAGGGCTGCTCGACCCGCCCGTGATCGGCTCCTTCTCGGGGGACACGGGCATCTTCGAGGGAGCGGACACGTTCGAGGGCAGGCCGATCCGAGTGCGATTCACCTGGTCGCGGGTCACGTCTCCGACTCCGCGCTGGGAGCAGGCGTTCTCCGACGACGATGGGGAGACGTGGGAGACGAACTGGATCATGGACTTCGCGCGCACGCTGGAGGCTGCGTCGTGAGCGCACTCGAGCAGTCGAGCAGCGTCACGCCCGAGTACCGGCACGTCGAGAAGGTCGTCACGCCGGAGCCGAGCCTCGCGCTGGAAGGAACGATCCTCAAGTGGTACGACATCGCGCCCGACGATGCCCCCGTTCCGCTCGCGATCCGAGCCCTCGCACGCCGCAACCTGCGCGACGCGGCCCACGACCGGACGCTCGGCGACCTCGGCGACCTCGGCTTCGTGGTTCTCCACCGCTGCGGTGAGGACTTCTACTTCCTGCTGCTCTGCACCTGGCGCAACGAGAACGAGCTCTGGGAGACCGTCTGGGCGAAGAACGGCGCCGGCGACGTCTTCTTCCGGCCGTGGCCGACGGACGCGGCCCACCGCCCCACGTTCTGCGTCTGGGAACTCGGCGCCCTCTGTCACGAGCGGGATGCCTGGGGCGAGTACCTCTGCTCGGCCCGCGACGAGACAGCGCGAAAGACGTACTTGCGCTCCTCGTACGAGGGAGTCGTGTGCTGATGGCGAGCGCGCAGGAGGGTCAGGAGCTCTTCCTCGTCCGGGTCGAGCGCGGCGGCCCGTGGGACTGGTCGAAGGACATGCGCGAGCAGGAGCAATGGCCGGAGCACGCGCGGTTCATGAACTCCCTCGTCGACGACGGTCTCATCCTCCTGGGCGGCCCGGTCGAGGGTGAACGCGGTGCGTTCCACGTCGTGGACGCGGCCTCGGAGGACGCGCTGCGCGCACGATTCGCAGAGGATCCATGGGCCAGGAACGGGATGCTGACGATCGCGAGCGTCGAGCGCTGGACCATCCTTCTCGCTCCCGAGGAGTGAGGACGCCCCCGGTAGCGTCCGGGCAGTGCAGTTCGACACGAAGCTCGCGGTCATCCTCCGCGACGACCTCGCCGTGTGGCAGAAGACGAACGTGACGGCCTTCCTCGTGAGCGGGATCGCCGCGACCGAGCCGGGAGTGGTGGGCGAGCCGTACCGAGACGGGTCCGGCAACGAGTATCTGCCGATGTTCGTCCAGCCGGTGCTCGTCTACGAGGCCGACGCACCAGCGCTACGGCGGGCGTACGAGCGGGCACTGAGCCGCGGCGTCCAGCCGGCCGTCTACACGCGCGAGCTCTTCGAGACGAACCACGACGAGGCGAATCGCGCAGCCGTCGCCACTGTGCCCGCCGACCAGCTCGACCTCGTCGGCCTCGCCTTCCGGGCGGACCGCAAGGTCGCGGACAAGATCGTCGACCGTCTGCGCTTCCACCCGTGACCGCCGCCACGCGGACCGTAGGAGTCGTCAGTCCGGGCGCGATGGGAAGCGCGGTCGGTGCCGTGCTCGCTCGTGGTGGAGCACGGGTCGTCGCGACGCTCGCGGGTCGAAGCGAGCGGACGCGCCGGCTCGCGGAGCGCGCCGGCATCGAGCTCCTGCCCGACCTCGAATCGGTCGTACGCGAGGCGAACGTCGTTCTCTCCATCGCGCCGCCCGAAGCTGCCCGTGCGATCGCGGCCGACATCCGCAGCACGGCGGGCATGGCGGCGGCGCAGCCCCTCGTCGCCGACCTCAACGCCGTCGCCCCGGCGACCGCGCTGGCGATCGCAGACGAGCTGTCGCGCGCGGGGCTCGACCTCGTCGACGGGTCCATCTCCGGCTCGCCGCCGTGGAAGCCCGGGACGACTCGCATCTACCTCTCCGGGGCGCGAGCACACGAGCTCGCCGACCTTCCGATGGAAGGCGTTCAGCGCATCGTGGTCGGCGACGAGGTCGGCACGGCTTCGGCCGTGAAGATGAGCACCGCAGCGGTCTACAAGGGCACGTCCGCGCTGCTTGCCCAGGCACTGGTCGCCGCGCAGGCCAATGGGGTCGTCGAGCACGTGCTCGACGACCTGCGGGCGGGGGCGCCCGAGCTCGTCGCAAATCTCGAGCGGAGGCTGACGAGCTCGGCGTCGAAGTCGGGTCGCTACGTCGGCGAGATGCGCGAGATCGCGACGACCCAGAAGGCTGCCGGCCTCACGCCGGCGCTCTTCGAGGCGATGGCTGAGGTGTTCGGGTCGCTGTCGGCGACCGAACTCGCGCGAGCGACGTTCCCCGAAGACCTCCCCGAGGGGCTACCGCTCGCGCAGGTGCTCGACCGGCTGCGCTAGGAGGCGCTGCCCGGGATCCAGTTGGTCCCGGCGAGCGGGACCTTGGCCATGGCAGCGGCCTCGACCGTCAACGCGACGAGGTCCTCGGGCTCCAGGTTGTGGACATGCGACTTCCCGCACGCGCGCGCGAGCGTCTGCGTCTCGAGGGTGAGCACGCGCAGGTAGTTCGCGATGCGGCGGCCGCCGAGGATCGGGTCGAAGCGCGCCGCAAGCTCGTCGTCCTGCGTCGAGATCCCGGTCGGATCGCGTCCGGCCTGCCAGTCGTCGTAGAACCCGGCGGCACTGCCGATCTCACGGTACGCCTCGTCGTGCTCGGGCGCGTTGTCGCCCATCGCCACCAGCGCGGCCGTCCCGATCGACACGGCGTCCGCCCCGAGTGCGAGCGCTTTCGCGACATCTGCCCCGCTCCGGATCCCGCCCGAGACGATCAGTTGCACCTGCCGGTGCATGCCGAGCTCCTGCAGCGCCTCGACCGCGATCCTCGTCGCCGGAAGGGTCGGGATGCCGACGTGCTCGATGAAGACGTCCTGGGTGGCGGCCGTTCCACCCTGCATGCCGTCGACGACGATGACGTCCGCGCCCGCCTTGACGGCGAGCTGGACGTCGTAGTACGTCCGCGTAGCGCCAACCTTGACGAAGATGGGCTTCTCCCAGTCCGTGATCTCGCGGAGCTCGTGGATCTTGATCTCGAGGTCGTCGGGGCCTGTCCAGTCGGGGTGTCGCGACGCCGACCGCTGGTCGATGCCCTTCGGTAGCGAGCGCATCTCGGCGACGCGGTCGGAGATCTTGTGGCCCAGGAGCATTCCGCCGCCTCCCGGCTTGGCACCCTGGCCGACCACGACCTCGATCGCGTCCGAGCGGCGCAGGTCGTCGGGGTTCATTCCGTAGCGGCTCGGAAGCAGCTGATAGACGAGCGTCTTGGAGTGCTCGCGCTCCTCGGGCGTCATGCCGCCGTCCCCCGTGGTCGTCGAGGTGCCCACCTCGGTCGCCCCGCGCCCGAGCGCCTCCTTCGCGGGCGCGGAGAGCGCGCCGAAGCTCATGCCGGCGATCGTCACCGGGATCTTCAGCTCGAGCGGCTTCCTGGCGAACCGTGAGCCGAGGACGACGTCGGTGGCGCACCGCTCTCGGTACCCCTCGAGGGGATAGCGCGAGATCGACGCGCCCAGGAAGAGGAGGTCGTCGAAGTGCGGGAGACGCCGCTTGGCGCCGAACCCGCGGATGTCGTAGATGCCCTCGGTCGCGGCCCGCTGGATCTCGGCGATGACCGTGCGGTCGAAGAGGTACGACTCGCGGAGATTCCAGGGGTGCCCGCCCTGCGTCGCCATGTTCGTAGGGCGAGGCTTGCCTCGCCCTAGTACTCCGCAGCGTGGTCGACGTGGAAGTTGTACAGCTGCCGCGCGGAGCCGTATCGCCGGAACTCGCTCGGGTCGGCGTCGATCTCGGCCGCCTCGAGCAACGCGCGCACGTGCTCGACGTGCTCCTCGCGAAGCTCCTTCTCGATGCAGTCGGCCCCGAGGCTCGCGACCGAGCCGCGGACGTACAGCCGCGCCTCGTAGATCGAGTCGCCGAGCGCCTCACCGGCGTCGCCACAGACCACGAGACAGCCTGTCTGCGCCATGAACGCGCTCATGTGGCCGACCGACCCGCCGACGACGATGTCGATCCCCTTCATCGAGATGCCGCAGCGCGACGAGGCGTTTCCACGCACGACGAGGAGCCCGCCGCGCCCGGTGGCTCCCGCCGACTGACTCACGTTCCCGTCGACGACGACTTGCCCGGACATCATGTTCTCCGCGATCCCCGTGCTCGCGTTGCCGTGAACGCGTACCGCCGCGCGCTTGTTCATGCCCGCGCAGTAGTAGCCCACGTGCCCGTCGATCTCGACCTCCACGTCGGCGTCGAGCCCGCACGCCACGGCGTGCGCGCCGCTCGGGTTGACGACGCGGAAGCGCCGCGGCCCCGGCGCTCCGCTCGCGAGGTCGTGCAGGCGCTGGTTGAGCACGCGGACCGAGGTCGTCGAGAGGTCGACGACCTCGACCGCGGCGTGCTCGCGCTCGGCAACGGTCATCCGACGAGCTCCTTCTCCCACGCATAGACGACCCCGGGCTCGGGCTCCCACGCGGCCGCGTCCGCCGCGCCGGGGAGCACTGCGATCGACCGCCACTCCGACGACATCGCGACCCAGTCGTCGGTCTCGGCGAGGACGGCCGGCTTGCACGCGATCGGATCGCGCAGCACGGCGAATCCGTCGGCCGTTCCGACCGCAAACGTGTAGAAGCCGTCGAGGTCCTCGAGACAGCCCTCGAGCGCTTGCTCGAGCGTGGCTCCCTCACGGAGCCGCCACGCCAGGTAGCCCGCCGCGACCTCGGTGTCGTTCTCGGTCCGGAACTCGATGCCCGCGCGTCTGAGGTTCTCGCGGAGGCGATTGTGGTTCGAGAGCGAGCCGTTGTGGACGAGGCAGAGGTCGAAACCCGTCGAGAACGGATGAGAGCCTTCGGTCGTGACACGGCTCTCCGTCGCCATGCGCGTGTGGCCGAGTGCGTGCGTCCCGCGCATGTCCTCGAGCGCGAATCGTCGCGCGAAATCCTCCGGCAGGCCGGTCTCCTTGTAGATCTCGATCACGCGCCCGGCGCTCATGACGCGCAGTCCGGGGCGGTTCGCGCGAACCCATGACTCGGCCTCGTCCGCCGTCTCACCGACGACGAACACGGCGTGGCTGGCGCGGACGGAGGGGTCCGAGCACTCGCCGAACGCGTCTCGCAACGCATCTCTCACCTGCCCCCACGGCTCGCCCGGGTCGGCCGAGTACAGCGTCAGCTTGCTCGCATCGTTCCCCGCCGAGTCGCGATACACGGCGACACCGGCCGAATCGGGGCCGCGGCTCGACATCTGGACGAGCATCCCAGAGAGGTGGGCACCCAGGCGATGTTCGATCTCGGGCGACTTCGCGAACAGGCCGACGATTCCACACATGTGGTCAGTATCTCCACATCGACGTGCCCTTTTTCACGTTATTTCGCCTAAGCGTATGGAGAAAAGCGACACCTAGAACCGCGTCAGGTACTCCCGGATCTCCCAGGGCGTGACCTGCTCGTGGTACCGGAACCACTCGTCGCGCTTCACGCGCGCGAAGTAGTCGACATAGTCCTCGTCGCGGCCGCGTCCGAGCGCGGCGCGGAGCACGTCGTCGCCCTCGAGCTCGCCGATCGCCTCGAGCAGGTTCGCCGGGAGGGACTGCAGGCCGCGCGCCCGAAGATCCTGCTCGGGGACCGTGTAGAGGTTCTCGGAGTTCGGCTCGCCCGCGTCCAGCCCGCGCTCGATCCCGTCGAGCCCGGCGGCGAGCACGGCCGCCGCCGCGAGGTACGGATTGCAGGAGCCGTCGATCGTGCGATCCTCGATCCGTCCCGGCCCCGGGATCCGAAGCATCTGGGTGCGGTTGTTGTAGCCGTAGGAGATCCAGACCGGCGACCAGGTGGCGCCGCTCGACGTCGTCCCCAGCTTGAGGCGCTTGTACGAGTTCACCGTCGGCGCCGTGACGCCGCTGTACGCCCGAGCATGCGCGCGCAGGCCGCCGATGAACTTGTACGCGGTGTCCGAGAGCCCGAGCCCGCGCGGATCGGATTCGTCGAGGAAGAGGTTCGTGCCGCCGTCCCACAGCGACATGTGGAAGTGGCAGCCGTTCCCCGTCAGGTGCGAGAACGGCTTCGGCATGAAGGTCGCGATCATCCCGTGCTGCTCGGCGAGCGTATGGACCATGTAGCGGAAGAAGATGGCGCGATCGCAGGAGACGAGCGCGTCGTCGTAGGTGAGGTTCTGCTCGAACTGGCCGTTCGCGTCCTCGTGGTCGTTCGCGTAGTTGCCCCAACCGAGGCCGTTGCAGAATCGGGAGACGGTCGTCAGGAAGTCATAGCGCCTCGTGAGCCCGGCCATGTCGTAGCAGGGCTTCTCGAGCGTGTCGTACGCGTCCGCGATCTCGATCGAGCCGTCGTCACGCTGCCGCACCAGGAAGTACTCGAGCTCGAGCCCCATCCGGAATTCGAAGCCCTTCTCCTTGGCCCGCGCGAGGACGCGCCGGAGGATCGTGCGCGGGCAGTACGCCCACTCCTCTCCCTCCACCGTGACGTCGCAGGCGAACCGCGCCAGGTTCGGCTGCCAGGGCACCGGCGTGTAGCTGGCGAGATCGGGGATCGCCGCGATGTCCGGGTCGCTCGGCACCTGCCCGATCTCGCCGGCGGCGAACCCCGCGAAGCCCGCGCCGTCCTCGAGGAGCCCGTCGAACGCCTCGCGCGAGCCGACGGGCACGAGCTTCGCGCTCGGCCTCGCGTACATGTCGACGAACTGCGCGAACACGAACTCGACCCCACGCCCCTGCATGTCCTTCCAGATCGCATCCGCCGTTGGCACTGCCGTACCTCCCTCTGACATCGGGCCAATAGCCCTACCAGCCCGTCACGGAGGAGTGAAGGTACGCATCGCACACCTTCGACGGTGCTATGTGTGCGGTTTCGCCGCTCCGAGAGCCTGTTGCAGCTTCACCATCTTCACGGCGATCTCGATGGCGAGCCACTCGTCGCGCCGCAGGTCGAGCCCCGACAGCTCGCCGATGCGCCGCAGGCGCTGGCGGAGCGTGTTCGGGTGGACGTACAGCGCCTCCGACGTGGCGCTGATCGAGCCGTGCCGCCGGAGGAACTCCTCCAGCGTGGCGAGAAGCTGGGCACCGCGCTGCGCGTCGTAGTCGGCGAGCTTCGCAACCGCGTCGACGGTCGCGTCGCGGACGCCGCCGTCGACGGCGACACGCAGGAGGTACTTGTACGCGCCGAGGTCGTCGTAGGCCAGCACGCTCGGCGAGCCGGACAGGACGACCGTGCCGACGAGCGCCTGCTGCGCCTCCGCGAACCCGTCGGCGAACGCCGTCCCCCCCTGGCAGACGCTCGAGACGCCGACCGAGATGGGCTCCGCGAGCTCGGCGTGGGCGCGACGCAGTCGCTCGAGAAACGAGCCGCTCGAGGCCGTAGCGATGCGGACGAGCGCACGCAGCGAGTCATCTCGGTGGTCGAAGAGAGACCCGGGCGCGGCCAGGCGGAGCGCCCGCACGAGCGTCTCGCTCCAGGGCTCGGCGACGACAACGACGTGCGGTTGGTCGAGATCGCAGCCGAGACGGGCAGCGCGTCCCTCGAGGTCTCCTCGCGAGCGACCGCCGGCCAGCTCCTCGAAGAAGTCCTTGATCAGGTTCTTCTCCGTGAGCTGCTCGATGACCTGCACCTTCTTGATGCCAACGGCGACCTGGCTCGCGATCGTGCGGCCGAGCTCGACACGAGTGCTCCCTTCCGCGACGAGCAGGCCGATGAGCTCGCCCGTTGCCACGAGCGGGATCGCGAGCCGTGTGCTCCTCCCGCCGCGTGCGAGCTCGGGCCCGAGCTCGGCGAGCCCGAGCGTCGGACGCGCGTCTCCCGGCTCCGGGTCGCTCGCGGCGCGGTCGAGCTCCTCTCGCGCCGGGTCGAGGAGATAGATGTGGCACGCACGTGCGCCAAGGAGCGCCCGCGCGTCGGACGCGACCGTGTCGAGCAGCTCCTCCAGCCCCTCGGCCCGCGCGATCGCCTCGGCGAGTTCGGTCAGTCGCTCGAGCTCGGCGACGCGCACGCGCGCTTCCTCGTAGAGCCGCGCGTTCTCGATCGCGCTGGCGACGAGCGAGGCGGAGGTGACGATGAAGTCGACCTCGTCGTCCGCGAACTCGCGCGGCGCCTCGGTGTGCGCCGTAATCGCGCCGATCGCCTGGCCGTCGCGGCCCACGATCGGGACCGCGAGCAGCGACTGGTAGCGCTCCTCCTCGAGCTCGGGCACGTATTTCACGCGCGGGTCTGCGAGCGCGTTGTCGCGGATGAACGCCGGCTCGCCGTGCTCGATCGCCCACCACGCGAGGCTCTCGCCGCGTCTGAACACAACCTCCCCGATCTGGTCCTCGTACGGCGACGAGGCGGCGCGCATGACGAGCTGGTCGTCTTCGACGAGGTAGACGAAGCAGCCGTGGACGCCGCTCGCATCGGACATCAGCCGGACGACCGCGGGCAACACCTCGGCGAGCTCGATCGACGACGCGACCGTGGAAACGATCTCCTGCAGGAACTTCTCGTTCGTTTGCAGGGACATCGAGCGGATCGTATGCCGCTCGGGCGCGTTCAGTCCAGCGCCGATCTCGGCGGGATGCTTTCCGACGTCCGCGCGGCCCATGCCGACGCGTCGCGGGCGGCCGGACGGCGGCGAACACGTGCTGGGTGTCCCGCCCGCACAGCCTTTGCGCAAACTCCACACGGTGACGAACACGCCGACCCACGGCGCCTTGGATCTGCACTGAGAACTTCCACGCTTTGACCAGGTAGAGGCCGCACCTGAAAGGACCTCGGACCCTCGCTAGTGCACGGCCGCTGTTCCGAGGTGAGGCTCGTACGCGCCCGTGCCGACGATCTCGACGATCTGGTCGACCGCCAAGCGAAGCTCGTCGTCCGTCGTGAAGAAGTGCGGGCCGAGGCGGATGCCGGCGCCGGGTCGGAAGTCGCCGAGGATGCCTCGCAACTCGAGCTCGGCGTAGACCGCGGCGCCCTCCGGGACGTCAATGGTCACCGTGCCGCCTCGCCGGCCCGGATCGCGCGGGCTCCGGACCTCGAGTCCAGCCTTGTCCGCGTGCCCTATGAGAAGTTCAGTCTGCCGCAGCGAGTTCTCCCGGATCCGCGAGACGCCGACCTCCTCGATCAGGTCGTAGCCGGCCGTGCCTGCCATGTGCGCAGCGGGATTCGGTGTACCCGTGAGGAAGCGCGCGGCGCCGGGCGCGTACTCCATGTCCTCCTCGAACGCGAACGGCCGATCGTGCGCCTGCCAGCCCGTGAAGGTGGGCTCGAGCTGCTCCGCCAATTCGGGCCGCACGTACAGCCAGCCGTTCGCCGGCCCGCCGCAGAGCCACTTCACCGAGCCGCCGACGGCGAAGTCGACGCCGAGCGTCGTGACGTCCATCGGGACGATCCCGGCCGACTGGTAGCAGTCGAGGATCACATGCGCGCCGACCTCGTGCGCTCGGCGGACGATCGGCTCGACGTCCTGGATCTCCGACTCCTTGAACAGAACGTGGCTGATCGGGACGAGGAGCGTGCGCTCGTCGATCCGCTCGACGATCTCCTCGTCGTCCTCGCAGACGACGACCTCGAGGTCGGGCTGCGCCTGGTACAGGTAGCGGACGGACGGGAAATTCGCGCGCTCGTAGACCACGCGGTTCCGCGCCGGATCGATCGGCCGGAAGCACGAGAGCACGATCGCCTCCGCGATCGCCACGTTCTGCTCCATCACCGTCGATCCGGCAGGCGCACCGATGATCCGCCCGACCTGGTCACCGACGCGCATCGGCGTCGCCCACCAGCCCTCGTCCCAGGAGCGGATCCCGCGCTCGGCCCACATCTGCGCGAACTCGGCGAGCAGCTCCGGCGCGCGTCGCGGCATCGGGCCCAGCGTATGGCTCGCGAGATAGGTCGTCTGCTCGAGGATCGGGAACTCGGAGCGGTAGTCCAGTAGCCCTCGCATCGCGCGAGGGTAATGGACTAGGCTCGCGCGCGGTGCGCGTCCAGTTCGACCGCTTCTACACCTACGCCGAGCTGACGGAGACGCTCGAGGCCTGGGCCTCCGAGTTTCCAGGGCGGTTCTCCCTCGAGTCGATCGGCAAGTCGTACGAGGGCCGCGACATCTGGCTCTGCACGGTCACGAACACCGAGACCGGCCCGCCGGACGAGAGGCCCGCCGTATTCATCCACGCTCAGATCCACGCGATGGAGTTCACCGGGACGACGGCCGCGCTCCACCTTCTCGACCATCTCCTCCACTCCGACGATCCCCGCGTGCGCCATGCTGTGGACACGCGCACGTTCTACGTCGTCCCGCGCGTCAACCCGGACGGCGCGGACGCAGGGCTTGCAGACGGGCGCTTCCGGCGCTCGAGCGTGCGGCCATATCCCCGCGACGAGCCCGAGGACGGCCTCCACCGTGCGGACGTCGACGGCGACGGTCGCGTCCTCTTCATGCGCATGAAGGATCCGAACGGATCGTGGAAACCGCACCCGGACGATCCGCGGGCGCTCATCGCACGCCGCCCGGACGACGTCGACGGCGACTTCTTCCGCGTCCTCCCGGAGGGGACGATCCACAACTGGGACGGCGTGACGATCCCGATCGCGCGGCCGCTCGAGGGCCTCGATCTCAACCGCAACTGGCCCGCCGACTGGGCGCCGGAGGCCGAGCAGCAGGGCGCCGGGCCGTTCCCGACCTCAGAGCCCGAGGTTCGCGCGCTCGTGGAGGCGATCGTCGCGCGCAAGAACATCACGTCCTACGTCGGGTACCACACGTTCTCGGGAGTCCATCTGCGGCCGTGGTCGGGCCGCTCGGACGACGAGTTCCCCGTACCCGACCTGCGCGCGTTCAAGATCATCGGCGAGGAGGCGACCCGCCTCACGGGGTACCCGTCCATCTCGATCTTCCACGACTTCAAGTACCACCCGAAGATGGTGATCAAGGGCGGCGACGTCGACTGGATCTACGACCACCTCGGCGCCTACGCGTGGGTGACGGAGTTCTGGAGCCCGCAGCGCGCCGCCGGGCTCTCCGAGTACCACTTCATCGACTGGATTCGCGAGCACTCCCCCGAGGACGAGCTCGCCGTGCTGAAGGTCGCCGACGAGCTCGGCGACGGCTACGTCGACTGGTACCCGTTCGAGCATCCGCAGCTCGGACCGATCGAGCTCGGCGGCTGGGACCTCGTCCGCTTCTGGTTCAACCCGCCTCTCTCCCGCCTCGAGGAGGAGGTGAAGCCGCACGCCGACTTCGCGCTGTACCTCGCGCTCATCTCGCCGCTCCTCGAGATCCGCTCGTTCGAGACCGAGCCGATCGGGGACGGCGCGCACCGCCTGCGGCTCGTGCTCGAGAACGCCGGCTGGCTGCCGACGAACGTGACCGAGAAGGCGATCGAGCGGAAAGTCGTGCGGCCCATCCAGGTCGACCTCGAGCTCCCGGAAGGGGCCCGGATCGCCGCCGGCAAGGAGCGTGAGGAGGCGGGCCAGCTCGGGGGCCGCGTGGAGCGGCGGCAGATCACCTGGTGGAACACCGACCACTCGACGTCGGAGCGGACGCTCGTCGAGTGGGTCGTCGAGGCCAGGGCCGGCGACCGCGTCTCGGTGGTCGCACGCCACGAGCGCGCCGGCGCGGTCCGCGCAGAGCTCGTGCTCTAGCCTCACACCATGCGCGCGATGGTGCTCGGTGCGCAGCGCACACCGTTGCGCGCCGCCGAGGTCGCCGATCCGGAGCCCGCGGCCGGACAGGTCCTCCTCCGCGTACGTGCTTGCGCCGTGTGCCGGACCGATCTTCACATCGTCGACGGCGACCTTGCGCGCCCGAAGCTGCCGCTGGTGCCAGGGCACCAGATCGTGGGCGAGGTCGTCGGCGGCGGCGAGCGGTTCGAGCCGGGAACGCGTGTCGGCGTGCCCTGGCTCGGATGGACCTGCGGCGAGTGCCGGTTCTGCGTCGCCGGCCAGGAGAACCTCTGTGACCGGGCGCGCTTCACCGGATACGACCTCGACGGCGGCTATGCGGACCTGGCAGTGGCAGACGAGCGCTACTGCTTCTCGATCCCGACGGACTATCCCGACGAGCAGGCCGCACCGCTTCTCTGCGCCGGGCTCATCGGCTACCGCTCCCTCCGCCTCGCCGGAGACGCGGAACGTATCGGTCTGTACGGGTTCGGAGCGTCCGCCCACATCGTCTGCCAGGTCGCCGTCGCTCAGGGACGTGCCGTTTTCGGCGGCACGCGCGCCGGCGACGCGGAGACGCAGGAGTTCGCGCGCTCGCTCGGGGCGACCTGGGCGGGTGATGCGCTTGCCGGCCCTCCGGTGGAGCTCGACGCGGTCATCGTGTTCGCGCCGGTGGGCGAGCTCGTCCCGCCGGCACTCCGCCACGTCCGTAAGGGCGGTTCGGTCGTCTGCGCGGGGATTCACATGAGCGACATCCCGGCGTTTCCGTACGACTGGCTCTGGGGCGAGCGGATGATCCGCTCGGTCACGAACCTCACCCGGGCCGACGGGGAGGAGTTCCTCGCGCACGCGCGAGCGAGCCCCGTCCGGGTGGAGGTCGAGACGTTCCCACTCGAGGAGGCGAACGTCGCGCTCGCCCGGCTCCGCAGCGGCGCGCTGCGCGGTGCCGCCGTCCTCGTGTGCGACGCTACGAGTGAACGATGACGACGCACGACGCTCCCTCTGCAGCCAGCGGCCCGCTCGTTCTCGCCGACATCAGCGGCTACAGCTCCTTCCTGCGATCCGTGGCCGACGAGCACCGCAATGACGCCTTCGCCGACGGAGCCGTTCCAGACGGGTACCGCGTCATCTCGAGCCTGCTCGACGGGATCGTCTCGCATTTCGTCCCGCCGTTCACGCTGTCGAAGCTCGAGGGTGACGCGGTCTTCGCGTACGCCACGGATCCCGAGGAGCTGCCGCGTGGGCAGGCCATGTTCGACCGTGTCAGAGAGTGCTACGCCGCCTTCCGGCAGCGCGTCGAGACCGCGCAGTCGAAGTGGCAGTGCTGGTGCGAGGCCTGCGCGAAGATCGACGAGCTGGATCTGAAGTTCGTGCTCCACGCAGGGCCGTTCGTGATCCAACCGATCGCCGGTCGGCCGGAGCTCGCTGGGTCGGAGGTGGTCGTCGCGCACCGCCTCCTGAAGTCGCGTGCGGGCGATCTTCTCGATCGAAGCGGCTTCATGCTCGTCACCGACGCCGCGTCCGACTGGTTCGACCTGCCGGCCGGCGGTGGCGTCCCGCTCGTCGAGACTCTCGAGGGGTGCGCGCCTCTCGGCGCGCGGGCGTTCGGGTTCGCCTGAGCGCTAGCCGAACCGCTCCATCTCGACGAGCGCCGCCTCACCCGCATGATCGACCTGGAGCGTCGTGTGGTCGATCCCGAACTCGACCTGCAGGAGGCGCTCGAGCTCCCGACGCCGACCGTGGCAGTCCTCGCCGGGCCTGACGAGGACGTGCGCGGAGAGCGCCGGGAACCCCGACGTGATCGTCCACACGTGAAGGTCGTGCACCTCGACGACCCCGGGCGCCGAGGCCAGTCGCCGCCCGAGCGCCGCGGCGTCGATCCCGCGCGGCGTCGACTCCAGGAGGATTTCGGTCGAGTCGCGCAGAACCGACCATGCGCTCGCGAGTATGAGAATGCCGATGAGGATGCTCACGAGCGGGTCGGCCTCGACCCAGCCCGTCGTGAGGATCAGGACGGCCGCGACCGCGACGCCGAAGGAGCCGAGGAGATCTGCGAACACGTGTCGGAACGCGGCCTCGACGTTCAGGCTGTGGCGACGCGCGCGCGAGAGGATCAAACCGGCACCGACGTTCACCGCGAGGCCGACGAGGGCGATTGCGAGCATCCACCCGCCGAGGACGTCCCCCGGATCGCGCAGCCGCACGACCGCCTCGACGAAGATCCAGATCGCGAGCGCGACCAGCATGACGCCGTTCGCGAGTGCGGCCAGCACCTCCGCGCGCTTGAAGCCGAAGCTGCGCTCCGGCGTCGACGGCTTCGTGGCGAGCCAGGCCGCGACGAGCGCGACCCCGAGCGCGATGTTGTCGGAGAGCATGTGCACCGCGTCCGCGAGGAGCGCAAGGCTGCCGGCGAGCACGCCGCCGACGACCTCGACGACCGTGTACGAGGCGGTCAGCGCCAGCGCGGCACCGAGCGCGCGCCGGCTCTCCACCCGCCCGTGGTCGTGACCGTGCCCCACGTGGACGTTCTACCGGGCCGAGCCGGCATTTGCCGCAGGCGGCTCGACAGGCGGCGGCGCGGCGTTCGTGAGAATCGCCGCGGCGAGCAGCACCGTGAGCGCGACCGCCGCCTCACCGGCGAGGCTGTGCCGCACGTCGGGCTCGCCACCCGCCTCGAAGCGCGGGCGCACGACGAAGTGATGGGCCGCACCCCAGGTGAGCGCGAGCGCGACGATGCCGAGCTTCAGCAGGAGGAGACGACCGTACTGCGTCTGCCACAGGTCGCTCGCCTCGGGAAGCCGGGTGAGTGCCAGGTACGATCCCGCCAGCACCATCGCGCCGACGAGCAGAACAGCAAGACGGGCGAACCCGAGGAAGGCGTTTCGCCGTAGGGACGGCGCGAGCGGCCACACGAGGAACGCGAGCGCCACCAGACCGCCGGCCCACACCGACGCAGCGACGAGATGGAGCCAGTCGGCAGCTTGCGAGAGCCAGCCCGCATTGTCCTCCGTCGCCTGGTGGCCCGACAGCGACAGGCCTGACGCGAGCGCCAGCGAGAGAACGAGGGCGGGCCACCGCAGCTCCGGCCGTTCGAGGATCCAGGCAAGCAGGAGCACCGCTGCCACGATCCCGAAGCCGAGTGTCATTGCGAGGAAGGCGATGCCGAAGCGCGTCTTCTCGGCGAAGGGCTGCAGGTCTCCGTACAGGAGGTCGCCGAGCGGGAGCTGCAGCGCATTCGACGCGCGTACGACGAACGCGACGATGCCGACGTCGATCACGAGGAACGCAGAAACCACGCCGAGCAGATGGAAGCCGCGCTCGACGCGAGCGGGTACCGGGCCACGGACGACGACCAGGCGCACGACGAGCGGCCCGATCAGGAGGGCGAGCGCGACGAACAGGGCCCAGCGTGTGACGTCGTCGCGCCAGGTCGCAGCCACCGCGCCCACCGCCTCGGTCGGCGGCGGCGCGGGGACGCCTACGCCGAAGGTGAAGACGCCTGCGGGGGCGTGCCCGTCCCCGCCGATCACCCGCCAGCGCACGGTGTAGCCAGCCCCCCGCACGACGCGCGAGACCGGCGCCGTGACCACCCGGCCTTCCTCCGAGGTCGTCGCGGTTCCCGACAGCAGAGTCCCGTCGGGCGCGAGCACCTGGATCGCTCCTGGCGACACCGTCACCGCCTGGTTGAAGCGGAGGCGGATCTCGTTCGGCGGCGCCTCGAGCCGCGACTGCGTCACCGGCTGCGAGCTCTCGAGGATCACGTGCCCGAGCGCGGCGGTCGGTGCGACCAGCGCCGCGACGGCACAGAGGAGAAGCGCACGCCTCACGGCGCACCTGCCCCGAAGCGGCCGAAGATCGTCGCGGAGTCGCGATCGGCGAAGAGGAGCACGGCCAGCAGGACGAAGGTCACGGCGAACCCGGCCCGCCACACCAGCTGGCGCGGACGGAGCGCCTGTCCGAGCGGGAAGAGCGCCGAGATCACGAGCAGCCAGCCGATCGCGTGGTGGAGGAACGCGGACCGCGAGTACAGCCAGTCGTTCGGCTCGTGCACGAGGAAGGCGGCACCCGAGACGAGGAGCGCGACTCCCGGCACGAGCGACCATGCGGGGCTCGTGAGCTTTCCGCGGACCAGCGCCAGCTGAACCGCTCCCGCCGAGAGCGCTGCCTGCGCCCACACCGCGTGCGCGAGCAGGTGCATCGTCGAGAACGTCGAGAAGATCGTGATCAACCAGAGCAGGACGCTCGACGCGATGACCACGGCGGGGAACAGGTACGCGCGCCACGGCCGCCGGCGGAAGACCTCCGGTCCGACGAGCACCTCGGAGACGAGGAGCAGACCGAGCAGAAGCGAGACCGCTCCGGCGATCCAGTGGGCACCCTCAGGACGGGGAACCATGTCGCTCCGTCTCCTCCAGGTCCTCGACGAGGCCGGGCGCGATCGCGAACGTGAACACGAGCCCGACCGCCATCGCCAGCAGCGGCCCCTGGAACAGGTAGTCGTAGAACCCGCTTCCGTCACGGGCGAGAAGAACGATGCGGTACGGCTGGGCGACCGCCCACACGAGGCCGCCGACGATGGTCAGTGGGCCGAGAAGCTGGAGGGCGAGTGCCCTCCACGGCCGCCTGGCTGAGCGGTGTCGTGCGTCCTCCCTCGGGATGCCGGTCGCAACGTCGGAGTTCACCCATACCTCCCGTCCCGAAAAGTCTTGCGGCGTCGGGACAGGCTATGCAAGCAGAGTCTGTTCAGGAACTCGCGCGGCCCCCGTGAGGCATCATGGGGTCGTGCGTCTACGGATCCTCCCGGTCGTCGGCGTCGTCAGCCTGGCAGCGGCGGCGGGCGTCGTCGCCGTGGCGAGCTCGTCGGCGAACGGCCTCCCCTCGTACACGAACGGCTACGCGAAGTGGCCCCGGATCAACAAGAAGCCGTTCACGAGCACCGACCCGCTCTCCAGCGCGCACCAGGGCGTGAAGAACGTCTACGCGAGCAGGAGGAAGGTCGGCAAGCGCTACCCGAACGGCACCGTGATCGTGAAGACGATCCAGGCCGCCGGCCGCATGGGCCCGCCCGGCCAGGTCGCCGTCATGCGCAAGCTGAACGGCAGGTGGCGGTACGTCGAGTACGGGCTCTCCGGAACCCGGTACGGCATCCTCGCGCAGGGACAGCTCTGCCAGAACTGTCACATGGCGGCACGCGCGAACGACTACGTCTTTACGCGCAAGTAGCGCGCAAGATCGGGATCCGCTCTCGCGGATCACCGATCGCGTAGAAGGAACCCTGAAGCGGCCGCGTTCGCGGCCGGTCGCGTCAGGATCCCGTCGCCGGGTACTTCCTGCGCCGGTACGTCATCCAGAGCGCCATGATCCCGCCGATGATGAGGATCATGCCGATGATGATTCCGACGAAGTTCAGGAAGTACATGAAGAGGATCCCGGCGAGGATGAGGCCGAGACCCACGATGTTGACGGGCCAGTTATCCATGGCCGCACATTCGTCGCCGCCTGGCGAACTCCTCGTCCCCTGATCGGGTTACTCGGGCCTCACTCGGCGGAAGGCGTCGATCGCGCGGTCGAGGTGCTCCTGCTCGAGCGCCGCGGACATCTGCACCCGCACGCGAGCCGTCCCCTCCGGAACGACCGGAAACCCGAATCCGGTCACGAAGACGCCCTCGTCGAGCAGCCGCGCCGACAACGCCATCGCCTCGGCGGTCTGGCCGACGATGATCGGCACGATGGCCGCCTCGCCGTCCAACGGGGCGTAGCCGGCGTCGGCGAGCAGTTCTCGGAAGACGCGGATGTTCTCCCGCAGGCGCCGCAGGAGCTCCGGCTGCTCGAGCATCAGCTCGATCGAGCGGAGCGCGCTGCAGGCGACCGTGGGTGGAAGGGCGTTCGAGAAGAGCTGCGGCCGCGAGCGCTGCGCGAGGACGTCGCAGACCTCCTCCGATGCGGCGACGTACCCGCCGGCCGCGCCGCCCAGCGCCTTTCCGAGCGTCCCGGTGATGACGTCGACCTCGCCCAGGAGGCCGAAGTGCTCCACGGTCCCGCGACCCGTCTCCCCGAGGACCCCGACCCCGTGCGAGTCGTCCACGACGACGACCGCGTCGTGCTCGCGCGCGAGCTCGACGATCTCGGGCAGCTTGGCGAGATCGCCCTCCATCGAGAACACGCCGTCCGTGACGACGAGCTTGCGCGAGCCGCGGGGCGCGGCCTCGAGGCCCTCGCGCAGCGCGGCCATGTCCGAGTGCGGGTAGATCACCTTGGAGGCGGGCCGGGAGAGCCGGATCGCATCGATGAGGCTCGCGTGGTTCAGCTCGTCGGTGAGGATGACGGTGGTCTCGTCGGTGAGGCTCGGGATGCATGCCTCGTTCGCGTTCCAGCACGAGACGTACGTGAGCGCCGCCTCGGTGCCGGACAGGTCTGCAAGCGCGCGCTCGAGGGCGAGGTGCGGTTCGAAGGTCCCGCAGATGAAGCGCACGGAGGCCGTGCCGGCGCCGTAGCGCTCGAGCCCCTCGATGCCGGCGCGCACGACTTCCGGGTGTCCGGCGAGCCCGAGATAGTTGTTCGACGAGAGGACGATCACCTCGCCGCGTCCTTCCATCTGCACGACCGCGCCCTGTCGCGACTGCAGCGTGAGGAAGCGCTTGTAAGTCCGGGCATCGCGAAGCGCGTCGAGCTCCGCGCCGAGCTGCTGGTCGAGTGCGGTCACGGGGTCGCTCCGTTCGGTCGCAGGACGATCTTGCAGGCCTCGCCCGACTCGAGGAGCGCGAACGCTTCCTCGTAGCGCTCGAGCGGGAGCTCGGCGGTGATCAGCGGGCGCAGATCGACGACGCCGTGCTCGAGCAACCAGCGGGTCGTGTACCACGTCTCCCAGATCTCCCGCCCGTTCACGGCGGTCACGGTCAGGTTCTTGAAGATGAGCGACTCGGCGATGTCGATCGTCGCGGGGCGCGCCGGGATCCCGAAGAGGACGACGTTGCCTCCGTGCCGCACGATCCCGAACGCGTCCTCGATGGCGCGCAGCGCCCCGGACATCTCGAAAACCACGCCGACGCCGATGCCGTCGTTCTGCCGGGCGAACCAGCCCGGTACGTCGTCCACCTCGTCCACGTCGACGACCGCGTCGGCCCCCAGCGTCCGCGCGAGCTCCATCCGGAACGGGACATGGTCGGACGCGAGGAGCCTCCCCGCGCCGAACGCCTTCGCGATCGCGATCGTGAAGAGCCCGACCGGCCCGCAGCCGAGCACGGCGACCGCGCGGCCGGCGAGGTTCTGCGTCGACGTCGCGAACACCGCGTTGCCGAACGGCTCCTGCAGACACGCGATCTCGGGCGGAAGCTTCGCGCGATCGTTGCGCCATACCACCGACGCCGGAATTGCGGCGTAGTCGGCGAAGCCGCCGTCGCGGTCGACGCCGAGTATCTGCGTCTGCTCGCACATGTGCGCCTTTCCGGTGCGGCAGTGGAAGCACACGCCGCACGTGACGTGGCTCTCGGCCGAGACGAAGTCGCCCTCGTCGAGGTCGCGGACCGCGCCGCCGGCCGCGACGATCGTCCCACAGAGCTCGTGACCCAGCGTCAGCGGTGGCTTCACGCGCTCGGAGGACCACTGGTCCCAGCGCCCGATGTGCAGGTCGGTGCCGCAGATGGAAGCCGCCTCGATCCGGACGAGAACCTCGTCCGGGCCCGGTGTCGGTACGGGAACCTCGTCCAGCGTGAGCCCCGGCGCGGACTCCCGCTTGCGGATGGCGCGCATCGTCTCCACGGCGCGCTCATCCTGCCATGCGGCATGCGCGCGTCGGGGCGGTCGGCGCCTCCGCGACCGGGTAACGTCAGTGACCGTGGGACCTGTCCTCTGCGCGGCCGACGACTCCGATGGCGCGCGCGCGGCCCTGCAGGTTGCGCGCGACCTCGCAACCCGGTTCGGGACAACGCTCGTGCTCGTGCACGCCGAGCCGCCGACCGTCGTCCCGGGCGTCAGCGCCGCGCTCGCCGGGCAGGAGCGGCTGCGCAAGACGGAGATCGAGGACGCCGAGAAGCTGCTCGCATGGCTCGCGCAGGAGGAGAAGCTGGACGACGTCAGCTTCCTGGCGGCCATCGGGAGCGCCTCCGACGTCATCCTCGACGCGGCGCGCGAGCTCGGAGCGGCGTTCGTCGTCATCGGCTCGCACGGACGACGGGGGCTGCGGGCAGCCGTGCTCGGCAGCGTCTCGCACGCGGTGGCGACGTCGGCGCCGTGTCCGGTGGTGATCGTCCCTCCCGCCTCACGCTCGTGAGGGACGTCGAGCGCACTTCGAGGATCTCGAGAACCGAACGACGATCCGCTCGAGCGCCTTCAGCTGCTCGGCGGCGGCGCGCACCTCCTCGCTCTCACGTGCGGCGCAAGGCCAACGCGGATAGGAACGATCCCGCGGACGCCGTCGGCCCGGAGAGCCGGCCGTCGCTCGGCGTGACCGAGCAGCGGACGCGCTTCCCCGCGCCAGCGAGACCCTTCCGCAGGACGTCGGACAGGGCCGCGCTCTGCACCGCGCGCACGAGCTTGCCGTCGACCGTCCAGCGGTAGCGGTAGCGCACGATCTCGAAGTCGGGATCCTCCGTGACGAGCGACGTCCGCACGAGGCACTGCACGGGACGCGACGGCGACGGCGACGCCGGCACGAGCTCGACGGACACGGCTCGCGGCGCACGGTTGCGGATCTGAACCGTCTTTGCGACGACATCGAATGGCACGTCGGCGAGGACTTTCTCGTCGAGATCCACGACCAGGCGCCAACGGGCAACCCTGTCGAGCCGCACCTCCAGCGGGAACCACCAGAAGCCGCGTCCATGAACCGTCCGTACGGCCGTCGTCACACCGCCGACCGCATTCCCGCTCGGCCGGTAGACCCGCAGCCGAAGGATCCCCGGATCGGGATCGAACGCGGCCGCGAGCTCAACGCGCGCATAGAACGTGCGCGTCCCGCGCGCGAACGTTCCCGTACGTACGGCCCGGTCGTACGGCAGGTCTCGCTGCCCCGACATCGGCTTCGTGCTGAGCGTGAGATCCCGCAGGTAGGCCTCGGTCGGGATCGGGACCTGCTCCGAGTAGCCGCTCGGACCGTCATTGCACGGCCCCGAGAACGGCTCCTGGATCTGGCTCGCGACCTGCGACGTGAAGTGAAGGTGCGGCCAGGTCGAATTTCCGCTCGAGGCCGTCCAGCCGATCTGCCGCCCGGCCACAACCCGGTCGCCACGACGCAGCTCGATCCCTTCCCGGAGGTGTCCGTAGATGGTGAATCGGCCCGGCCCGTGCTCGAGGACGACGTGATTGTCGAACCGGGACCCGGTCGGACCGAAGTTGCGATCGAAGTGGCCGTCCTGCACCGAGATGACACGGCCATCGAGGGCGGCGAAGACGGGGACGCCGATGTCCATCTCGCGGAAGCTCCGGATGTCCGAGTCCGTGCCCGTGTGGCCGTCGTAGGTCTGCGTCCCGCACGCATAGTCGCGCACGCCCTGACCGGGATCGAGGTCGACGAAGTTGTTCGGGTAGAGATCGCGCCAGAGGATGCCGGCCTGGGGGTAGAAGGTGAGCTCGCCGGCGCCGTTTGCCCCTCCGGCCCCCGAAGCCGGCACGCAGACGAAGAGGGCGAGGAAAGAGATGACGACGAGTCGGAGCCTGGCGGTCAAGCCCGGCAGGCTATCCGGAGGTCAGCGGACCGCGACCGGCGTGCCGACGTCGACGAAACGGTAGACGCGTTCGGCCTCGCCCTCGGGCAGCCGAACACAGCCGTGGGACGCTGGGTAGGAGGGGACGTCCGGCGACTGGTGCGTCGCGATGCCTCCTCGGAAGTACGCGGCAAACGGCATCCAGACCTGGAACGGCACCGACCACGAGTAGAGCACCTTGGCGTAGACAGCGAAATTGCCGACCGGCGTGGCCCCACCCGCACCCGTCGACGTGTGCACGGCGCGCACGACCCGGCCGTCCTCGACCATGAGCAGGACGCCGAGGTCGCGGTGGATCTCCACCCGGCGGCCCGGACGGCGCGCTGCCGGGATCGGTCGCGCCGCACGGAACAACGCAAGCTGTGTCTGGCCCGTCACCGTCCCCGTGCGGTCGAGGTCTTCCCAGCCCTGGAACGCGAGCAGGGCTTGCTCGGTGAGGTAGTCATCCGCAGCGCCCGCGTCGGAGGCGTCGAGATACCCGAGTGCTGCGAGCCGCAACTCGACGCCGCGCGGGGCATACCGGTAGTCGTTCTCGCCGCTTTCGCCGCGCCAGGCTCCGGGCCTGACGCCGAGGCGGAGCATGGTCGCGAAGCGCCCTTCGGCCGCTACCACCGCGTAGTCCTTCTCCCCGTGCGGCGCGAGCGTGGCCGCGATCTGCCAGAGGCGCATCCGCTTCGTCTCCGCGGAGCCGGAGGCCAGCGTCGCGCGGGAGAAGCTGGCGAACCAGGTCTGGGCGTCGGCTCGGAGCGAGCGGAGCCGCGCACGCTCGGGGAGCGCGGTTCGGATCCCCGTGCGTCGCTCAGCCGCGGTCGGCCCCTGCGTGAGCTCGCGAAGCGCGACGTCCGCGGGCCTGGACCCGGTCGGCACGATCCTGTCGACGCGGACGACCCAGCCGTTGCGCACGAAGGCGACCTCCACGGTGTCGGGAGCCGGCCTCGGCACGGTGACGCGCACCGGCTGCGCCACGGCCGCGCGCGAGGTCGACGCGGGCTCGAGATCCACGGCGAGCAGGCCGGCGAACGCGAGAAGGAGAACGACGAGCAGCACGCGCATCCGGCGGTTCTGATTCGCCGCACCAGCGAAAATGCCTGCAAAGCGGCGCTGGCACTATCGTCGCCGCCATGCGAACGCTCACCCTGCGAGAGCTGAATCGCGCCACGCTCGCGCGACAGCTTCTCCTCCGACGGCACCGAGTGTCGGTCACGAAGGCGATCGAGCGGACAGCAGGGCTGCAGGCGCAGTGGCCGCCGTCGCCCTACCTCGGGCTGTGGTCGCGGCTGGACGGCTTTCAGCCGGAAGATCTCGTGCGCGCGATCCGGCGGAGGCAGGTCGTGAAGGCGACGCTCATGCGCACGACGCTCCACCTCGTCACGGCGCGGGACTACCTCGCGTACGCGGGGATCTACCGCGCGAGCCGGATCCGCGCGCTTCAGCGCCAGCTCGAGGCACTCGG
>JAJTCQ010000030.1 GCA_021323315.1 Gaiellaceae bacterium
TCGGGCGCCCTGCTGCTCGACCGTCCGCGGCGGGCGCTCAAGGCCGCGCTCGGCCGCTCTGACGACGACGAGATCGACACGGCCGTCGCGGCTCCCCAGCCGAAGGCCCCGTCCGTCGCAACGCCCGTCGAACCGCCGAAGCAGGCGAAGTTCACGCCGAGGAAGAAGCTTCGGGTCTGGATCGCCGGCGACTCGCTCGTCGTCGTGCCCGGGGAGTCCGTGCTCCGTGCCGTGGCAGGCAATCGCGCCGTCGATGCCACCGACGCGCTCGACGGACGCATCGCGAGCGGACTCGAGCGCCCCGACGTCTTCAACTGGTTCACGCACGTGAGCGACGTGATGGAGACGCGCAAGCCGCGCGCCGTGGTCGTCATGCTCGGCGGCAACGACGACCACGGGTTCATGACCGGGCTCCCGGAAGGACGGGAGGTCGGGTCGTTCGGGAGCCCGACCTGGCGGCGGGAGTACCGGCGGCGCGTCGCCGCAGTGATGGACACCGTCACGGGCAAGGGCGGCTACCTCGTGTGGATCGGACTGCCCATCTCACGCGACTCCGAGCAGACGCTGCGGTTCGACGTGATCAATGCGATCGTCCAGACGGAGGCGGCCGAGCGCAAGGGGCGCGTGTCATACCTCGACACGTACTTCTTCTTCGCCGGCGACGACGGCGGCTACGCGCAATACGTCGAAGACGCGACCGGCAAGCTCGTGAAGATGCGCGCCGACGACGGCATCCACTTCGAGCGGGCCGCCGGCGACCTCATCGCAGACGAGATCCTCGAGCGCCTCTCGGAGCGGTACGACTTCACGTCGTGGAGGGGCAGCAGCTAGGGGAACTGCACGGCGACCGGAGCACGCAGGCGCAGCGAGCGCGTCCCCGTGACCACGATCGCCTGGAACGTCAGCTTCTCGCCGGCGGACTGCACGGGCCACCGGATGACCCCCGTCCGCTTGCCAGTGAACGAGATCCAGGTGCCGGCGCGGGGGTTCGAGCACACGGCGAGCCGCGTGCGCTTCCAGCAGCGGACGACGGTGCTCCCGGACAGGACTTGCAGGCGCATCCTCGCCGCCAGCGCCCTCCCGGCTCGATCCTTCACGACGACCGTGTACCGCCAGGGCTCGTCGAGGAAAGCCTTGGTGGAGCTCGTCGACATGGTGGCCCGGACCGGGGTCGGCACCGCAGCCGCTGCGGTCGTCGTCACCGTCAGGGCGCAAAGGACGACGAGCAGCCGCACATCCGTCATCTTAGGGACGGCGAGGCCTCGATCCGCGTGAGCTGCATGCCGGCGCGACGAACGAGCAGAAGCGCCGCGAGCGCCGGAATCGTCGGGGCCCAGAACGCGAAGAGCCGATAGACGCCGACCGCGACCAGCGCCACGGCCAGCGGCACGCCGACCTCGGTGAGCGCAAACGTGATCGCCGCATCGACGCCTCCGACTCCCCCGAGCGGAAGCGGGAGGATCATCGCCGCATGGCCCGCGGCGAACGCGAGGAGCAGCTCCGGGAACTCGAGGCCGACTCCGACCGAGCGCAGCGCTGCCCACAGGCACGCAACGCCGCCGGCCCAGTAGAGCACCGTCGCGGCGAGCAGCCTCCAGCCGCCCGGGTCGCGCGGGACTGCGCGCACCCACGACAGAGCGGCGATCGCAAGCGCGAGCATTCGGCGAACGACGGATGCCCGGGCCGTGACGCGCTCGACACGCCTCGGCTGCGTGAGGAACGCGCCCGCGACGGCGCAGACCGGTACGAGGACGAGCCACGGAGCCGTGAAGCCGGCCGGCGCCTCTCCCCAGAGTCCCAGTGCCACGACGAGCGCAGCTGTCCACACGCCGATCCCGAAGGTGACGTAGAAGAGTGCGTTGAACCCGAGGACGCGCACGAGCGCGTCGTCCGACGAGAAGCGCGCGCGGCGGAAACACCAGTACGTCACCGCGATCGCGCCGACGCCGCCGGCGGCGAAGACGCGCGTCGCCCCCATGCTCGCGAGCATCACGTGCGCGCTCAGCCCGAAGCCCGGATCGGGCCGTCCTCCCCAGACGAACCCGCCGCGGAACACCGCGGCGTACGCCGACAACGCGATGACCTGTGCGAGGAAGCAGACCGCGAACCACGTCGAGTCCGCGCTCGCGATCGCGTCGCGCACCTCGCGGAAACCGGCGGCGCGGGCGAGCAGCAGGCCGATACCCACGACGAGGAGCACCGCAACCGCCACGCCGAGCACCATGCGCCGGCCGGACGGAACGACGAACCTTGTGGAGCGATCGGCGCTCACTTGTCACTCACCGGCGTCAGGCACGATCAGAGAGCCGCCGCGCAGCCGCGCCGAGCGCCGCTCCGGCGATCGCGTCCAGGGCGTAATGATTCCCCGTCCCGGCCACGACGGTCGCGACGAACGGAGCGTATGCACGAGCGGCCGTTCGGACGACGACGGAACCCGAGCGCTCGGCGATCTCTGCGCCGGTCACGACGGCGAACGCCACGTGGAGGCTTGGCATCGCGGCCACGGGGTTGTAGAAACGGAGGAGCAGCGGGTGCTCGAGGTCGAGCCCACTCACCTCGGACAGCGTGTCGACGAATTCGTCGAGGACACGAGGCGGCGCAGTCGGCAACAGCAGGAACACGGGCTGCGCGCCGAGGTGGGTGAGCAGACACGCGCGGCGGAACCGGTCGAACCGCTCGTCGCGGCGCCGATAGAGGACGACGAGCCAACCGACGGTCAGCGTGACGTTGAAGAGCCCGTAGCCGAGGTTCAGCCCGTGCACCAGGCGCGGGTAGCGGAGAAGGGTGCGCTGCACGGCCGGCTCCACGTCGATGCCGAACCGCTCCTCGAGCGCCACGATTCGCTCGGCATTCCGCCGGGCGCGGGCTCGCCCGTCACCACGCAGGACACGTCGCGCGACGAGCAGGTAGAGCGCGTACACCGCAAGCCCGAGCGTGACCTCGCGGCGCAGTGAGAAGCGGGTCACCGCTCGCACGGCGTCGTCGGATGAAGGGAGGGCCGCACAAGCCGCGGCTGGCGTTCCGCGCGAAGCGGCATGGGCGCGTTGCAGCATGGGGGAAACCGTGTCCCCCGTGAATCCCTTCTTCGCGCAGTCTCAGCAAGGCGATCGCGCCTTGGGGGCGAAGACATCGCCTCCGGCCCTCGCCCAACACGCAGAAACGACCGGCGCTGATCTAGCCTGACGACGGAGCGGCATGGGCCCGGTGGCCCAGCGGGTCTTCAAAACTCGTGCGGTCGTGCAACCCACGGCTCGGTCGGTTCGACTCCGGCGCCGCTCCGTTTGCTCGCAGGGTCAGCGGCAGACGGTGTCGCCGCGATCTTCCGAGAACGGGCCGCCACCACCGACGGTGATCGGCTCCTTCCACGGGAGGCAGCCCTGATTCTGCGCCGTGCCGGCAACGACGAGGATGCCGAGGAACAGCCCCGTGATCAGCAGCGCGATGAAGAAGTTCTTCATCGTCATGCGCCGAAATGTAGCCCCATGCGCGGTCGGAGCAGACAGCCGTCCCCTAGGCTCCGCGACCATGGTGACGTCGATCGCGATCACACCGAAGGAGCACGCCGACCGCTGTGCCTCCCTGCTTGCCCGGGCACACGCCGAAGGCCTCGCGGGCGTCGTGCTCTTCGATCCGACATACGTCCTCTACTACTCGGGCTTCGCCTTCGTCCCGACGGAGCGGCCGATCGCGTTCGTCCTCGGCTCGGACGGCACGCGGGCGCTCGTCGTCCCCCGCCTCGAACTCGAGCACGCGGAGTCGAACTCGACGCTCGACCGCGTCGAGCACTACCTCGAGTATCCCGGCGACCCGCGGGCGGAGGACGTCCTGGCATCCACCTTCAGCGACCTCGGGCTCACGGAAACGATCGGCGCGGACCAGGACGGCTATCCCTGGATCCTCGGCTACCGGGGGCCGACACTGTCCGAGCTCGCCGGCGCAACGGTGACGCGCGTCGCCGACCGGATCGAGGCGCAGATGGCGATCAAGTCGGAGGCCGAGGTCGCGCTCATCCGCGAGAGCGTGCGCTGGGGGAACCTCGCGCATCGGCTCCTCCAGCGCTACACACGCGTCGGCGCCACGGAGACCGAGGTCTCGCAGCGCGCGACCAACGAAGCGACCTTCGCGATGCTGGACGCGATCGGCGAGATCTACCGCGCTCAGAACCCGTTCTCGAGCGGCGCGCACGCGGGTTACCGAGGACAGATCGGACGCAACTCCGCGATCCCGCACGCGCTCGCCGGGAACCTCGTGTTCGAGGAGGGCGACGTTCTCGTCACCGGCGCGAGCGCGCCTGTCTGGGGGTACCTCTCGGAGCTCGAGCGGACGATGTTCGTCGGCGAGCCGACGGGTGAGCAGGAGCGGATCTTCGCGCACATGCTCGCCCTGCAGGATCTCGCCTTCGAGACGATCCGTCCCGGCGCTCGGTGCTCCGACGTCGACGGTGCGGTGCGCGTGTACTTCGAGGAGCACGGTCTCTGGCCGTTCTGGCGCCACCACACCGGGCACGCGATCGGGCTGCGCTACCACGAAGGGCCATTCCTCGACTCGGGCGACGACACGGAGATCCGTCCCGGGATGGTCTTCACCGTCGAGCCCGGCCTCTACTCGCCCGAGCTCGGCGGCTTCCGCCACTCCGACACCGTCCTCGTGACGGAGGCGGGGATCGAGGTCCTCACGTACTACCCACGCAACCTCGCGAGCCTGATCATCCCAGTCTGAGGACGCTACGCTAGACGGACACGAGCGCGCCGGGAGGACGAGATGAACGCAGCGGTCACGACCGAGCTACAGACCATCGGGCACTGGATCGGCGGGAAGAGCGTCCGCGGCGATTCCGGCCGCAGCGGCCCCGTCTTCAACCCCGCGACAGGGGAGCAGACCGGTGAGGTCACGTTCGCGTCTGCGGAAGAGATCGACCGCGCGGTCACGACGGCGTCGGACGCGTACACGACGTGGCGCCACTACTCGCTCTCGAAGCGAGGCGAGCTCTTCTTCCGCGTCTACCAGCTCTTCGACGAGCATCGCGACGACCTCGCACGCGCCCTCACGGCCGAGCACGGGAAGGTCCTCTCCGACGCGCACGGCGAGGTGCAGCGCGGCATCGAGGTCATCGAGTACGTCTGCGGGATCCCGGAGCTCCTGAAGGGCGCCTACTCCGAGCAAGCGTCGTCCGGAATCGACGTCTACTCGATCCGCCAGCCGCTCGGCATCGTCGCCGGAATCACGCCGTTCAACTTCCCTGCGATGGTGCCCATGTGGATGTGGGCGCCCGCGATCGCCTGCGGCAACACGTTCATCCTGAAGCCATCCGAGAAGGACCCGTCCGCGTCGATCCTCGCGGCCGAGCTGCTCAAGGAGGCAGGTCTTCCGGACGGCGTCTTCAACGTCGTCCAGGGGGACAAGATCGCGGTCGACGCGATCCTCCAGCACCCCGGCATCGCCGCAGTCTCGTTCGTCGGCTCGACGCCGATCGCGCGTTACGTCTACGAGACGGGCACGAAGGCCGGGAAGCGCGTGCAGGCGCTGGGTGGGGCGAAGAACCACATGATCGTCCTCCCCGACGCCGACATCGGCATGGCGGCAGACGCCGCCGTGAGCGCCGGATACGGCTCGGCCGGCGAGCGGTGCATGGCCGTCTCGGTGGTAGTTGCGGTCGGCGACGCGGCCGACCCGCTGGTGGACGCCATCAAGAGCCGCCTGCCGGCCGTCAAGGTCGGCGACGGCCTCGACCCGACGTCGGAGATGGGGCCGCTCGTCACGCGCGAGCACCGTGACAAGGTCGCCTCCTACCTCGAGTCGGGACCGGCGCAGGGCGCGACCCTCGTCGCCGACGGACGCGAGACCGCACCCGAGAACGGCGGCTTCTTCCTCGGCGTCTCGCTGCTCGACGACGTGACCCCCGAGATGGACGCATATCGCGACGAGATCTTCGGGCCGGTTCTCTCGATCGTGCGCGTGTCGACCTACGACGAGGCGCTGCGGCTCGTGAACCAGAACCAGTACGGCAACGGCGTGGCGCTCTTCACCCGCGACGGCGGCGTCGCACGGCAGTTCCAGTTCGACGTGAACGTCGGCATGGTCGGGATCAACGTTCCGATCCCGGTCCCCGTGGCCTACTACTCCTTCGGCGGCTGGAAGAACAGCCTCTTCGGCGACCGGCACATCTACGGGCCCGAGGGGATCGACTTCTACACGCGGACGAAAGCGGTCACGAGCCGCTGGCCCGACCCGGCGACGAGCCGCGTCGACCTCGGCTTCCCGCAGACCCGGTAGGAGCGAGGCTTGCCTCGCCCGTATCTCCGCCTGATCCGCGAGGACGAGGCGGAGGGGCTCCTTCGTGAGGAGTACGACGCCGCCGTCGAGCGCGCGGGGAAGGTCTTCAACATCCTCAAGGCGATGAGCCTGAATCCACGCGTGCTGCGGGCGTCGATGGAGCTCTACAAGGAGATCATGTTGGGCGAGTCGGGGCTGTCGCGCCGCGAGCGCGAACTCCTGGCGACGGTGACGTCCGCCGAGCAGAGCTGCCACTACTGAACGGTCGCGCATGCCGACGACCTCCGTGCCGAGGGCGCCACAGCCGAGATCGCGGGGCACGCGATGCACGACTACCGGAGGGCGGAGCTCACCGCGCGCGAGCGGGCCCTCTGTGACTTCGCGGTGAAGCTGACCCAGCTCGCCGCAGAGGTGGACGAGGACGACATCGCCGCGCTCCGCACGCAGGGACTCTCCGACGGCGACATCTCGGACGCGATCCAGGTGATCGGCTACTTCAACTACGTGACGCGAGTCGCCGACGGCGTGGGGATCGAGGACGAGCCCGAGTGGTCGTCGCCCTAGCGGAGAGCCGCCGCGATGCGACGCTGCGCGCGCGCCATGGCAATCGCCGAGCGGCTGCGGATCCACGTCCGTCGCGATGGGGCCGCGCCAGCTTTCCGAGCAGCACGAAGACAACGAGGGCGAAGCAATCTCCTCAGTCTCGTCCGGGAACGGCGGCGCGTCGAAGGACCCGTCTCTCGCCGTCCCGTCGCGTCAGCCCGTCGGCGTCGAACCGCTCGAGGAGCAGCTGCGCGTCACGACGGCCGGTCCCGACGAGATCACGGAACCGCGCCAGCGTGACGCCGCCCTCGGCACGACATTCGGTGAGCAGCACGTCCTTTGCAACCTCGAACGACCCAGCTCCGATGACATGGCCTCCGCCGAGCCGCACCAGACGGCCACCGGCCTCGAGGAAGCGCGCGAGCTCGTCGTCCTCGACCTTGGTGGCACGCACGCCCGCGGCCGCGAGCTCGGCCTCGAGCGACGCGGCATCGGAGTCGCGTCCGGCGAGGGTGGCGACGGCGCCGGGCAGATACACCTTCGCGCCGCGCCGCTCGAGCGGGAGGAGCGCGACGACGTCCTCGGCCCATGGCTCGGAAGGCAGCGGGATTCCCGGATCGATGGGGTCGGCCGTCTCGATGCGCGCGCGAAGCTCCTCCTCGTACGCCGCCAGCCACGATGCCGAGAAGACCCACTCGCCGGCACGCTCGAGCCCGTCGAGCTCGCCGTTCAGGACGAACCGCAGCGTCTCCAGGCGGACGGGCCCGGTGATCGTCCCGGCGACGTCGCCGTCCGCGAGGCGAGCGACGCGCGACCCGTCACGATGGCGCGGGGGCATCGGATCGACGACCACACCGCCCCCAAGCGTGGTCTCGGCGCGCACGACCACACGGTCGTCGCGTGCGGCGACCACGGGCTGCGCGAGCCGAAGCTGCGCGAAGCGCTCGCCGAGGCGCACGACCCGCGCCGGCACGTGCGCCGTCCCGGAGTGCACCTGCACGCGCGCGCCGTCCTCGATCGGTGCGATCTCGTCGAGAGCGACGTCCAGTCGGTACGAGATCGCATAGGCGTCGCGTGCGACGAGCGCTTCCCCCCTCCCGACCTGGCGCCGCTCGACTCCGGGAAGGCTCACCGCGACGCGCTGCCCCGACTCGGCACGGTCGACGTCGCGGTCGTGCACCTGGACGCTGCGGACGCGGAGGTCCCGACCGGACGGTTCGAGGCGCAGCACGTCGCCCGACCCGATCGTGCCCGACCAGAGCGTCCCGGTCACGACCGTCCCGTAGCCCGTGACGGAGAACGCGCGGTCGACGTACATCCTCGTCGGTCGGTCGGCGCGCGTGCGTTCGACCGAGCCGGCGACGCGGCGGATGGCCACCCGCAGCTGGTCGAGCCCCTCCCCCGTCCTGGCGCTGACTCGAACGACCTCGACGCCCGGCACGAGCTCTCGTGCCTCCTCCTCCGCCAACCAGGCCGTCTCCGGGTCGACCGCGTCCACCTTCGTGAGCGCGACGACACCGCGCTCGATCCCGAGGAGCCGCAGGATCGCGAGGTGCTCGTGTGTCTGCGGCCGCGCGCCCTCGCCCGCGTCGACGACGAGCAGGAAGAGATCGATCCCGGTCGCCCCGGCGACCATCGTGCGGACGAAGCGCTCGTGCCCCGGCACGTCGATCAGCGAAAGCCGGCTGCCGTCCGGCAGCTCGAGCGGCGCATAGCCGAGGTCGATGGAGATCCCGCGTCGCTGCTCCTCCGGAAGCCTGTCCGTGTCCTTGCCGGTGAGCGCCCGGACGAGCCACGTCTTGCCGTGGTCGATGTGACCCGCGGTGCCCACCGTCAGCGGCATGCCACATCCCAGTCCGAGCGAAGCTCCGGCCTTTCCTCCCAGACCTCGTACTGGACGATGACGTCTCCGGGTTTGCGTCTCACGTGCGGGAGGCGTGCACCGCGGCGGCGACCTCGTCGACCTCTGCATCGGTGAGCGTGCGGCAGTCAAGGAGCGTGCGGCCGTCGCGAACGAGGGCGACAACGGGAGGATCGCCCCGTCGCAGCCACTCCGCCAGCGACTCCTCGACCGCACACGCTGCGCTCTGAAGCTCCGTGAGCGGGAGCGCGCCGCCCCCGACGCGCGCGACGGTGTCCTCGACCTCGCCGCCGACGAGCTGCGCGAGCCGCTCCGCACGCGCCCGTACGGTCTCGATCGGCTCGTGCAGCATCCGCAGCACCGGCAGCTCCTCGCGCGTGGCGGGGTCGAGCGCGAGCTGGAGCGTCCCCTCGAGCGCCGCGAGTGTGAGCTTGTCGGCGCGCAACGCTCGCTGAAGCGGGTGCCGCCGCAGCCGCTCGACCAGATCGGACCGCCCGACGACGATGCCCCCCTGCGGGCCGCCGAGAAGCTTGTCGCCGGAGAAGCAGACGAGGTCGGCGCCCGCGCGGAGGCTCTCCGCCGGGGTCGGCTCGTCCGCGAAGCGAGCGAGCGCGCCCGACCCGAGGTCGTCGACGAGGGGGAGGTCGTGCGAGTGCGCGATCGCCGCCAGCTCCTCCAGTCGCGGTTGCTCGGAGAACCCGATGACACGGAAATTGGACTGGTGCACGCGCAGCAGCAGGGCCGTCTCCGGTCCGATCGCCCGCTCGTAGTCTCCGGCGCGCGTGCGGTTCGTCGTTCCGACCTCGACGAGGCGCGCTCCCGAGCGCTCGAGCACGTCCGGGATCCGGAAGCCGTCGCCGATCTCGACAAGCTCGCCGCGCGAGACGACGACCTCGCGCCCCTCCGCGAGCGCCGCGAGCGCAAGCAGCACCGCCGCCGCGTTGTTGTTGACCACGAGGGCGGCCTCCGCCCCAGTCAGTCGTCCGAGGCATCCCGCCAGATGATCCTGCCGCGACCCGCGCTCGCCAAGCGCGAGGTCGTACTCGAGGTTCGAGTAGCCGGCACCGACCTCCGCCACCCGCGCGAGTGCGGCGCCCGCCAGCGGTGCGCGCCCGAGGTTGGTGTGAACGAGCACACCCGTCGCGTTGAGCACGCGTCGCAGTGACGGCCGGCGCGCCAGTGCGAGCTCGGCCACGACTCTGTCGACGAGCGCTTCGGGGTCGATACCCGCTCTGATCTGCTCGCGGGCTTCGTCGAGCACTGTTCGCGTCGCGGCCAGCGCCAGCTCGTGCGGTTCGGAGGCGAGCCGCTCGTCGTGGAGCAGCTCGTCGACGGAGGGCAGATCGCGGAGCTTCACACGGAGAGTGTAGGAACGAGCTCGCGGAGGAGCGCGGTCAACGAACCCGCGGCGCGCTCGCCCACCTCCAGCACGGCTTCGTGATCGATCTTCTCCGGCAGCACTCCGGCCGCCATGTTCGTCACGACCGAGATTCCGAGACAGCGGATGCCCATGTGCCGGGCTGCGATGACCTCCTGCACCGTCGACATGCCAGCGAGATCACCACCCGCGGCTCGCATGAAGCGGATCTCGGCCGGCGACTCGAACTGCGGCCCGAGCCAGGCGGCGTAGACGCCCTCGCCGACGTGGATTCCCAATTCCTCCGCGGCCAGACGGGCACGGATGCGCAACTCGGCGTCGTATGCGTCACTCATGTCCGGAAAGCGAGGCCCGAGCGACTCGTCGTTCGGCCCGACGAGCGACGACGTGCCCTGCAGGTTGATGTGATCCGAGATGAGCACGAGCTGTCCGGGGCTGAGGTCCGCGTCGATCCCGCCGGCGGCGTTCGTCACGACGAGCGTGCCGATCCCGAGCCTGCCGAGCACGCGCACACCGAACGCCACGCGATCGGCGCCGATCCCCTCGTACAGGTGCGCCCGTCCCCGCAGGACGGCGACGGGAACGCCGGCGATCGTCCCGAGCACGAGCACGCCCGTGTGCCCGATCGCCGTCGAGACCGGCCACCCCGGGATCTCGGTGTACGAAATCTCGACCCGCGACTCGACCTCGTCGGCGAGCCCGCCGAGCCCGCTGCCGAGCACGACGCCCACCCGGGGCACGAGGTCGCTGTCCTGCCGGATCCGCTCGACGGCATCGTCGACGATCAAGCCGAGCCCTCGGCCACGCGGTTGTCGTAGTGGGACACGACCAGCCTGACCGCGTCTGCCGGATTGTCCGTCACGATCAGCCCCGCGAGGTCCTCGGGCGAAATCAGGCCGTCGTCGAGCATCTCGTCGCGCACCCAGTCGACGAGCTCCTCCCAGTAGTCGGAGTCGAAGAGGACGATCGGGAAGTCGCCGATCTTGCGCGTCTGCCGAAGGGTCAGCGCCTCCCACAGCTCGTCCTGGGTGCCGAAGCCGCCCGGGAAGATCACGAAGCCCTCGGCGGCCTTCACGAACATGACCTTGCGCACGTGGAAGTGGTCGAAGGTGAGCGCGAGGTCGCACCACCCGTTGAGCCCTTGCTCGAACGGCAACGCGATATTGAAGCCGACCGACAGCCCGTCGGCTTCCTTGCAGCCTCGGTTGGCGGCCTCCATCACACCCGGACCGCCACCGGTCACGACGGCGAATCCCGCATCCGCAAACGCCCGGCCGGTCGCACGCGCCTGCTCGTACGACGGCGAGCCCGCGGCGATGCGCGCCGAGCCGAAGATCGACACGGCGGGCCGGTCGATCTGCTGGATCAGCTGGAATCCGGCGAGGAACTCGGAGGCGATGAGCGAGACGTCTGCGGCCAGCGGCTCCTGGCTTCGCCGGAAGATCCGGCGAGGCAGCTCGACCGCCATCAGAGGTCGCGCTCGACGTACGTCGCGGACATCGCAAGCGCCAGGACGGCGACGAGGCCGAGGTAGACGACGCCGACCGTCGCCCGCTGCGCGACGGTGAGTCGGTAGTACTCGCCAACGGCGCCTCGCTCGCGCCAGCGCCTCCAGAGATCGAGACCGCCCAGCAGGACGATGATCAGGAGCAACGGGTTCGGGTTGAGCACGACCAGTCCGACCATCATCAGCAGCCCCACGAACCAGAGCACGGGATGAAGCGCGCCTGCGGCGCGCCCGCCGTCGAGCGGGACGATGGGGATGAGATTGAAGAGATTGAGGAAGAAGCCGACGAACGCAAGCCCCATCAGGAGTTCGGAGCCGGTGACCTCGGCGGCGACCCAGCACGCGGCTGCGCCGACCGAGCCGAGAATCGGACCTGCCAGCGCGACGCGCGCCTCCTTCCAGGCGTCGTCCGGCAGCTCCTTCATCCCGATGACCGCGCCGAGGAAGGGAATGAAGAGCGGCGCACTCGCGGGCACGCCCTGCCGTCGCAGCTCGATCACGTGCCCCAGCTCGTGCACGAGGATGAGGAGCACGAAGCCGATCGCGAAGGGCAGGCCCCAGATCCAGGCATAGGCGGCGATCGAGACGAGCATCGAGACACCCGTCGTCAGGACCTTGAGCTTCAGGAGGACGCCGCCGAACTTGACGATCAGGAAGCCGAGCGCGACGATCGGCGCGGCGAGCTTGCGCAGGAGGTCGCCGAGCCTCGAGCTGGGCTTGATCGGCTTGTACCCGCGGCCTCCCTCCTCGTACGGCTCGGGAACCGGGAAGCTCGACGCTTCGGGCGCCTCCACCGGATCGAACCGCGAGTCGCGGTCTTCGTCTACGACCTTTGGCCGCTCCACTGCTCACCTCCCACGCACGTCTCGAGCGTCGGGGAACTCAGGGTTCCGCGACGAGCCCCCTCCTTCACGCCTCGCCTGCCCGAACGAGCGCGTGCGCTACACCGAAGTGAATCCGGCTCCACGCCTCGATCGCAGCGCCACAGCGGCGTCAAGACCCGTGACCGATCCACTCGTCACCTCCCACGTACGTCTCCTTCTTCCAGAGAGGGACGGTCACCTTCAACTCGTCGATGGCCTCCTGACACGCCGCGAGCGCGGCGGCGCGATGCGGCGCAGAGACGGCGATGACGACGCTCGTCTCGCCGATCTCCACGCGGCCGGTGCGGTGGTGGATCGCAACTTTGCAGAGACCGTGCCGCTCGGCGAGCCGCGCTGCGAGCTCGCTCATGACCTGCTCGGCCATCCCTTCGTAGGCCTCGTACTCGAGGTGGATCACCTCGCGCCCTCGCGACTGCGCCCGGGTCGTCCCCACGAACGTCGCGATCGCGCCCGCTGCGTCGTCTCGAACCTCCGAGACCGCGGCGTCGACCGAGAGCGGATCGGCGGAGAGTCGGAAGTCACCGCCCGAGACCGGCGGGATGACCGCGACCTCGTCACCCGCCTGCAATGCCTCACCCGGCTCGACGTAAGCGCGGTTTCGCGCGTAGAGGAGGCCGGTGGGCTCGGAACCGAGCCCCAGCACCGGCCACACGTCGGCGACGGTCGCTCCGTCGGGCACGTCGATCTCGAGCGATCCGGCTCCCGCTCGCTCGCGGAGCCCCGCGAACAATCTGACGCGTATGCGCACGCGGCTGAGGGTATCGGCCAGTTGCCTCCCGGCCCGTGACATGTTAGGTCCAGCACAGATGCCCACGGCCCTGACCGCCGTCCACCTGAACGAGCGGGTATACGACGAGCTCCGCACGCGCATCCTCACGCGCCAGGACCCGTCGGGCGCCAAGTTGAGCCTGCACGCGCTCGCCGACGAGCTCGGGGTGTCGCGCAGCCCGGTGCACCACGCGCTGACGCGCCTCGTCTCGGAGGGACTGCTGAGCGTTCGTCCCCGCCGCGGCTACTTCGTCACCCCCGTGACCGCGCGCGCCGTCGCCGAGGGCTACGACGTCCGGCTCGCGCTCGAGCTGCTCGCGGCGGAGCGCACGGTCGGCCGGGTCGATGCGGATCGACTCGAGCGCTTGGCCGAGCTCCTCGAGGCCACCGATGCCGCGATCTCGCACGACGAATGGGACGCTGCCAACGCCGCGTTCCACGAGTTCCAGATCGACCTCGCCGGCAACGCCCTGCTCTCGCACTTCTACCGCGAGCTGTCCGTGAACCTGATGATGCAGGTCATCCGCGGCGGGCACGTCGAGGGGCACGCCGACCTCGTCACCGAGCATCGCCGCATCGTCGAGACCTTCGCCGCCGGCGACCTCGCGAGCGCGAAGCGCGCGATCCGCGAGCACATCGAGACCGGCCGTCGCATCGCGGTCCAGGCGATCGAGCGCGCCGGCGGCGAGCTTTGAGACCCTAGGCGAGCACGGGCTCGGCGAGCGGCAGGGCGATCCGCACCGGCGCGCCGATGACGAACACCTGTGGTCCACCCGGAGCGGTGGGCTCGTCGAACGTCGCGACGACGGTCGAGGCGGAGAAGAACCCGAGCACGCGAAGGGGACCGCGACCGATGTTTCGGATGTCGTGCGGCTCCATCGCGGGCACGGTCACGATGGCACCGGCGCGCGCCAGCGCCGACTCGTCTCCTACGGTCGCCTCGCCTTCGCCTTCGAGGACGAGGAGCAGCTCCTCGGCGCTGTCGGTGTGGCGGCCGAGGCGTGCCCCGGGGTCGACCTCGAAGTACACGGTCGCCGTGCTCGCCGTCCCCGCCGCGCTCGAGTGGGGAAAGGCGACACGCACGCGGATTGTGGGGTCGAGCTGCGAGATGCGCTCGATGAAGTCGAGGGAGTCGAGATCGACGTGATGCATTTGCTGCTCCTTTCTGGTGCACGGATGTGTGCAGCGATTATGTGGGCGCTCCGATGTACCTGTCAAGCATTCGCAGTACACTATTGTGCAATGACTCGGAAGTACGAGCTCAAGCGCCGCGCTGAGAGACAGTCGGAAACGCGCCGTCGCATCGTCGACGCCACAGTTGGCCTCCATACGACCGTCGGTCCGGCACGTACGACGATCTCGGCGATCGCGGTTCGTGCCGGGGTGCAGCGTCACACCGTGTACGCGCACTTCCCGGACGAGCGCACGCTCTTCGAGGCGTGCTCGACGCATTGGCGCGAGCGCTATCCGCTGCCCGACAGCGGTAGCTGGAACGGCATCGCCGATCCGGCACGCAGGCTGCGCGCGGCGCTGCAGGACGTCTATGAGTGGTACGAGACCGTCGAGGACGACCTCGCGGTCTTCAGTCGCGATGCGGAGGTCCACGAACTGACGGCCGAGCTCGGCGACCGGCGCAAACGGGCAATCGGGTCGCTGCGAGCCGAGCTCGCGGACGGCTGGCCGCGGCGCAAGGCGGTGCAGGCTGCGATCGGCCACGCACTCGAGTTCGAGACCTGGCGCTCGCTGGCGCGACGGCAGGGCCTCACGCGGAAGCAGGCGGTCGACGCCATGCTGAGCTTCGTCGCAAGCGTCTAGCCTTCGCGCGATGGCGACGGCCGATGATCGGCGGCTGACCGACTCCGGCATCGAGGTCAAGCCGGTCTACACGGCCGCCGATGCGCCTCGCGAGCTCGAGCTCCCGGGCGAGTTCCCGTTCACACGCGGGCCCTACGAGACGATGTATCGCGGCCGCCCGTGGACCATCCGCCAGTACGCGGGCTACGGCTCGGCCGAGGAGACGAACGCGCGCTTCCGCTACCTCCTCGAGCGCGGCCAGACGGGGCTGTCGGTCGCGTTCGACCTGCCGACGCAGCTGGGCTACGACTCCGACGATCCGCTCGCCGCGGGCGAGGTGGGCCGCACCGGGGTGGCGATCGACTCCCTCGCCGACATGGACGTGCTCCTCGAGGGCATCCCGCTCGACCGCGTCTCCACCTCGATGACGATCAACGCGCCCGCCGCGCTCCTGCTCCTGCTCTACGAGCTCGTCGCCGAGAAGCAGGGCGTGTCCGGAGCCGAGCTGCGGGGCACCGTGCAGAACGACGTGCTGAAGGAGTACGTCGCGCGCGGGAACTACATCTTCCCCCCGCGAGCGTCGATGCGGCTCGCGACCGACCTCTTCGCGTACTGCGCCGAGCGGCTGCCCGGCTTCCACACGATCTCGATCTCCGGGTACCACATCCGGGAGGCGGGAGCGAGCGCGGCGCAGGAGCTCGCGTTCACGCTGGCGAACGGCATCGCCTACTGCGAGGCGGCGATCGCGGCCGGCCTGTCTCCCGACGCGTTCGGCGAGCGCCTCTCGTTCTTCTTCAACGCCCACAACCACTTCTTCCAGGAGGTCGCGAAGTTCCGTGCCGCGAGACGTTTGTGGGCGGAGATCATGCGCGACCGCTTCGGCGTCACGAACCCTCGTGCGCTCGCGCTGCGCTTCCACGCCCAGACCGGCGGGTCGACGCTGACCGCGCAGCAGCCGGAGAACAACATCGTCCGCGTGGCGATCCAAGCGCTGTCGGCGGTCAGCGGGGGCGCGCAGTCGCTGCACACGAACTCGTTCGACGAGGCGCTGGCGCTCCCCAGCGAGCGTGCGGCGACGATCGCGCTCCGCACGCAGCAGATACTCGCCGCGGAGGCCGGCACGACCGACACGGCGGATCCGCTCGCAGGCGCGTACTTCATCGAAGCACTTACCGACGAGCTCGAGCAGCAGGCCCGAGCGGTCATCGTCCAGATCGACGGCCTCGGAGGAGCTGTCGCCGCGATCGAGCAAGGGTTCGTCCAGGCCGAGATCGAGGCGTCGGCGTTCCGCTACCAGCGCGACGTCGAGGCGGGGAAGCGTGTCGTGGTGGGCGTGAACGCGTTCGCGGCAGACGCACACGAGAAGGTCGAGCTCCTCCAGGTCGACCCGGCGACCGAGCAGCGTCAGCGAGAGCGAACGGCGCACGTACGAGCGACGCGCGAAGACGCAGCTGCGGCGGATGCTCTCGACGAGGTGCGGGGGGTCGCATCGTCCGACGCCAATCTGCTTCCGGCCGTGCGCGAGGCGCTGCGCGCCAACTGCACCGTCGGCGAGATCTGCGGCCTCCTCCGCGAGCTTTGGGGTACATATGACGCCCATGCGTAGGCGCACCTGGATCGCGCTCGGCCTGGCACTCGTTCCAGCTGCGGCGATCCCGCTCGCGGCGGTGGCCATGTCCGGCGGCACGCCGAGCTTCACCCGCGAGGTCGCGCCGATCATCGCCGACAAGTGCGCGGGCTGTCATCAGCCGGGAGGCATCGCGCCCTTCCCGCTCGTCACCTCCGAGCAGATTTCGTCGCGTTCGGCGCTCATCGGAGCAGCGGTACAGGCGCGGGTGATGCCGCCGTGGCCGCCCGGCCGGCGCTCGCCGGCGTACGTGGGTCAAGCGGCGCGCACGCTCACCCCGCAGCAGCGCGCCACGCTCGTCGCCTGGGCGACGAAGGGCGGCAGGATCGACGGCCCGGCGCGCAAGCCGGCACGACCCGAGAGGCCGGAGCTGCGTGGAGGCGAGAGGCTCCTCGACCTCAGGGTGCGAGCCGCGTACAAGCCGTCGGCGCCGAAGGGCGGCACGGACGACTACCGCTGCTTCCTCCTCGATCCGAAGCAGTCCGGCGACGGAGCGGTCACCTCGGTTCGGATCGAGCCTGGCCAGTCGAGGGTCGTGCACCACGTCATCCTCTTCCGCGTCGCTCCAGCTCAGGTCGCGGCGGCGAAAGTCCTCGATCGCGGCTCGTCGGGAACGGGCTGGTCGTGCTTCGGCGGCACGGGCCTGCCGGCCGGCGACAGCAGCGCAGGCATTGCCGACTCGCTGAACAACGCGAACTGGATCGCAGCGTGGGCACCCGGCTGGGGCGGAAGCCGGCTCCCCGAGGGCACCGGAGTCTCGCTCCCGGCAGGCAGCCAGATCGTGATGCAGGTGCACTACAACCTGCTGAACGGCAACGGGCGCGACCGCTCGCGCGCGCTGCTCACGGTTGCGCCGGCGTCGGCAGGGCTCGAACCGCTGCAGACGATGCTGCTCCCGGGCCCGGTCGAGCTCGCCTGCGCGAAGGGCGAGGCCGGAGCTTTGTGCGACCGTAACGAGGCGCTGTTCGACCTCGCGAGGAAGTACGGACCGACGGCAGCGCTCACGCCGGCGGGCCTCCTGATCCTCTGCCGTGGATCGGCCGCCACCCCACGCGCCAGCGCCGAATCGAGCTGCGACCGCCGCATCTCGACGCCGACGACCATCCACGTCGCCGCGGGGCACATGCACCTCCTCGGCTCGTCCATCCGGCTGGAACTGAACCCCGGCACCGCGCGCTCGCGGGTGCTGCTCGACATCCCGCGCTGGGACTTCCACTGGCAGAACGCCTACGCCCTCGCCCGCCCGGTCAAGGCCAGGCCCGGCGATGTCGTGCGGGTCACGTGCCGACACGACGTGGGTAAGCGAAAGCGGGCGGGATCGGGGGTTCCGAGGAAGGCTCGCTATGTCCTGTGGGGCGAGGGCACGACCGACGAGATGTGCCTCGGGATCCTGCAGGTCACGCGCGGGTAGCTCCGCTGCGCATCCTCCTCGTCTCGCAGATGTACCCCGGGCACGAGATAGAGCGGGCCGTCGTGAGCACGCGCCGCGGAGGCGCAGCCCGCCACGTCGGCCTCTTTCGCGACGCCCGCAGGGTGGCGCGCCGATTCGACCCGGACGTGGCGTACGCGCACTTCCTCGTCCCCGCCGGTCTGGCAGCGGCACTGGCAACCCGCGCACCGCTCGTCGTCACGGCCCACGGGCAGGACGTCGCGAACATCGGCTCGAAGCCCGGTGTGCGTCGTGCCACGAGCCACGTCGTCGACCGCGCGTCGACGGTGATCGCGGTCTCGCACTGGCTCCGCGAGCGTCTCGTGTCCGCGCTCCCGGAGGCGCGCAGCAAGACGGAGGTGATCGACTGCGGCGTCGACCTCGAGCGCTTCGCGCCCCACGAGGCCGCCGACGCTCGCGCGCAACTCGGTTGGGACACGGACGGCACCGCGTTCTTCTGCCTCGGCGCGCTCAGCGAGCGGAAGAACGTGCTCCGCCTCGCGCGGGCGTTCGAGCGCCGCGGCGAGGGCACGCTGACCTTCGTGGGCGACGGTGCGTTGCGCCCCGCACTCGAGGGACGCGAGCGGATCCGCGTCGTCGGCCGCGTCGGCCACGACCAGGTCCCGACCTGGATCGCAGGCTCCGACGTCGTGTGTCAGCCGAGCCTGACCGAGCCGTTCGGCCTCGCAGCGCTCGAAGCGATGGCCTCCGCCCGCTCGGTCGTCGCGACGACGGTCGGCGGGCCGCCCGAGTTCGTCACGCCGGAGTCTGGCGTGCTCGTCGACCCCCTCGACGACGACGGGCTCGTCGACGCGCTCTCGCAGGCGTCCGCGTTGCCGCGACCCAACCTCGCGGGCCGCGAGGCCGCCGCCGAGCACGACGTCAAGCGGCAGGCGGAGCGGGTGGAGGAGATCCTCCTGCAAGCCGCTGGAGATCCGCGAGCCTGACCTCGACGAGCGGGGCGACCGTGTCCTCGAGGCCCGCGTCGCGCGCGACGGCGAGCGCCTGCTCGTAGGTCTCGCGCACCTTCTCGTGTGCGACGCCTTGCTTCAGCCGGTTGTCCCCGGTGACGAGCAGCTTCTGGATGCGAGCACGCGCGTCGTCGGCCACGAGACGAGCCTAGCGCCGCTGCTACCCTGACCGCCCCATGCCCTGGCTTCAGATCTCAGCTGTCATCCAGGTACTCCTGAGCGCCGCGGTGATCACTCTCGTTCTCATGCACTCGGGGCGCGAAGCGGGCATGGGCGGTCTCGGTTTCACGCCGCATTCGCAGGGTGGCACGCACGTGGTCGAGCGGAACCTCACCCGCCTGACCGTGGTCGTCGCCTCGATCTTCGGCCTGAACACCGTGCTGATGTTCCACCTTCTCTAGAATCGTCGTACGCGCGCGCTGGTGGCGGAATTGGTAGACGCGCTAGGTTGAGGGCCTAGTGGCCACTTAGGCCGTGGAGGTTCAAGTCCTCTCCAGCGCATGGGAGACGAGCGTGGGGGTCAGACTTCGGACTGACCCCCATTGGGTCCTTCGTGCATTCTCGGGCGGTGCACATGTACACCGATCTCGCGCCGTGGTTCCACCTGCTCACACACCCCTCCGACTACGCGGACGAGGCAGCGTTCGTCTCGCGAGTGGTCGACGACGTCGGTGACGGGAGCTCGGGAACGCTGCTCGAGCTCGGCTCCGGCGGCGGGAACAACGCGTCGCACCTGAAGGCGCGCTTCGAGTGCACGCTGACCGACCTCTCGGGGCACATGCTCGCGCTCAGCCGGACGCTCAATCCCGAGTGCGAGCACCTCGAAGGCGACATGCGGACGCTCCGGCTCGGGCGAACCTTCGACGTCGTCTTCATCCACGACGCGATCTCGTACCTGACGACACAGGGCGACCTGCGCGCGGCGCTCGAGACCGCTTTCGTCCACCTTCGGCCCGCCGGTGTCGTGATCCTGACCCCCGACGCGACGACGGAGATCTTCAAGCCCACGACCGACCACGGCGGGCACGACGGCGAAGACGGCCGCAGTCTTCGGTATCTCGAGTGGACGCACGCTCCCGAGCCCGGCGCATCGACGTACGTGACCGACTACGCCATCCTCGCGCGCGGGCCCGGAGACGAGTTGAGGATCGTGCACGATCGCCACACGCTCGGGCTCTTCCCACGGGCGACGTGGGAGCGCCTCATCGCGGATGTCGGCCTCGAGCTCGTCGACACGACCGTCGAAAACCCGTACGAGCTCGAGCAGGCGGCGTTCGTGGCGCGTCGCCCGGCGACTTGACCTCGTCCGCAGAGGGATCTACCCTCCAGTGTCGAACATACGTTCGTCCCCGACCACACTGGAGACCCGATGACACTGGGAACCCCAATGCTCACTGCGCGACAACAGGAGATCTGGCAGTACCTCGCCGAGTACGTCGACGCGCACGGCTATCCACCGACCGTTCGGGAGATCGGCGACGCGGTCGGCCTCGCCTCACCGTCGACGGTGCATGCGCACCTCGCGAACCTCGAGCGCGCCGGCCTGCTGAAGCGGGACCCGACGAAGCCGCGGGCCCTCGAGCTGGTCGGCCGTCATCGCGAGGAGGCGCCGCAGCGGGCAGCGTCCGTACCGACGCTCCCCCTCGTGGGACGGATTGCCGCCGGCGGGCCGCTCCTCGCAGAGGAGGCGGTGGAAGAGCAGATCGCCGTCCCCGAGCCGCTGGGCCGCGACGCCGACTTTCTGCTGCGGGTGACCGGAGACTCGATGATCGAGGCGGGAATCCTCGACGGCGACATCGTCGTCGTTCGCAAGCAGGCGGACGCGCGTGCCGGAGAGATCGTCGTCGCGCTGGTCGGCGACGACGAATCGGCGGACGAGGCCACGGTCAAGACGTTCCATCGCGAGCGCGACGGCCGCATTCGCCTGCAGCCGGAGAACGCCGCTCTCGCGCCCCTCTATCCCGAGCACGTGGAGATCCTCGGCAAGGTGACGGGCGTGTTCAGGAGCCTCGGGTGACCGTCGCGCCGCTGAACCGCTCGCTCGACCAGGAGCTCGCCGCGCTGGTCCGCGGCGTCAGCCTGGAATGCCTCGTGTGCGGGGAGTTCGTCCTCCACGTCCGTGGAGCGCTCGCGTGCCCCGAGTGCAAGACGATCCTGGCAGAGAGTGAGGAGCGAATAGCCCAGCTCGCGTTACCATCAGCTGTGCAGGCCGGGTGACCGCGGACCCCTCGGGGTTCGAGGAAAGTCCGGACACCGCAGGGCAAGGACGCTCGGGAGACCGAGGCGGCGAAAGCCGACGGAAAGTGGAACAGAAAGGAGACCGCCGGTCCGGGAAACCGGGTCGGTAAGGGTGAAACGGTGG
>JAJTCQ010000009.1 GCA_021323315.1 Gaiellaceae bacterium
CAGGAACGCGAGCATGTCGAAGTTCTGCTTGACGAGCTGCACGTCCTTGTCCGGGTTCATGCCGTTCTTGACGAGCGCCGCGCGCTGCTCGAACTCGTTTCCGAAGATCCAGACGCCGAACTTCTTGCCGCGCATCTTCTTGAAGGTGTTGATCCCGCTCGAACGGAACGTGACCTCGGTCGTACCACTGCGTGCGTAGACCTGCGCGACGTTGACGAGGTCGTTGCCGGTGTCGCGCTGGGCGAGCGTCGACGGCATCCAGTTGATGCCGAACTCGGCCTGCCGCCCGAGAACCACCTGTTCCGGGAGGATGTCCGGCCCCCCGGGCTTGATCGTGACGTCGAGCCCCGCCTGCTTGTAGTACCCCCTCGCCTGGGCGGCGTAGTAGCCCGCGAACTGGGCCTGCACGACCCATTTCGACTGGAGCGTGACCTTGGTCAGCCCCTGGCCCTGGCTCGAGCCAGCGGTCGCGAGCCCTGCCGCGATCGCGACCGCCGTGGCGAGCAGCACTGCGCCCACAATCGTCCACCTGCGTTTCCTCATGTGCCCTCCTTGGGTTAATCGACACCTGCACGTATGGATGGATGCCAGCCGACGACGAGCCGCTCCGCGAGCGCGACGGCCGCGTAGAACGCGATCCCGATGAGGCTCGCGACGAGGATCGCCGCCCACGCGGTCTCGTACTGCGCAAGCGAGACCGAAGAAACGATCTGCACGCCCAGCGCCTCCGTTGATCCGCCGAAGTAGTCCCCCACGACAGCGCCGATCATTGCGAGTACGGACGCGATCTTCAAGGCGGAGAAGACGAAGGGGAGGCTGTTCGGGATCCGCGCACGCGCGAACACGACGCGCTGCGGGGCTGCGTACGAGCGCATCAGCTCGAGCGACTCGGGCCGTAGCGACGTCAGCCCGCGCAGCGTGTTCACGAGCACCGGGAAGAAGCAGAGGACGGCCGCGATCACGACTTTCGACCACGGCGAGAGCGTCCCGAACCAGGCGTTCGTGATCGGCGCGAAGGCGACTATCGGAACGGCGTTCGCGGCGATCATGTACGGCATGAGAGCGCTACCGAGCGGACGCCAGCGCGCGAGCACGAGCGCGAATCCGAAGGCGAGCGAGCAGCCGAGCACGAAGCCGCCGAGCGCCTCCTTGAACGTGATCCAGCCGCCGCGCACGAGCTCCGAGCGATTGTCCCAGAACGCCTGCAGCACGTCGGAGAGAGGAGGGAGCAGGTAGCGCTCGACGCCGAGCGCCGGCAGCACCCACTGCCACAGCGCCATCCCGATGCCGAAGACGATGGCCGCAGGCCCCCACTTCCGAACGCGCTGCGTATTTCGACGCCCAGAAGCAGGATGCGCGAGCGTGCTCACTCGACCACCTCGGGCTCCTCGACGACATCGTCCGCTCCACCGGCGTGCAATGCCTCACGCACCTCGGTGACGAGCTCGAAGAAGCGCGGATCCTCGCGCGTCTCGCGCGTTCTGGGCTGCTCGAGGTCGATCGGGAGGACGGACGTGATCCGTCCGGGCCGCGGCGACATGACGACCACTCGGGTCGAGAGGTAGACGGCCTCGGTGATCGAGTGCGTCACGAAGATCACCGTCGAGCGGATCTCGGTCCAGATACGCAGGAGCTCGTCGTTCATACGCTCCCGCGTCATCTCGTCGAGGGCACCGAACGGCTCGTCCATGAGCAGGAGCGCTGGTGTGAACGAGAGCGCGCGAGCGATGGACACGCGCTGCTGCATGCCTCCCGAGAGCTGCCAGGGGTAGTGCTTTTCGAACCCGTCGAGCTCGACCAGGCTCAGCAGCTCTTGCACTCTGGCTGCACGCTCGGCTCGATTGAACCCCATGAGCTCGAGTGGCAGCGCGATGTTCTTCGCAACCGTTCGCCAGTCGTAGAGCACCGCGGACTGGAAGACGATTCCGTAGTCACGATCAAGGCGAGCCTGGCGTGCCGATTTCCCGTTCACGCGAATCTCGCCGCTCGTCGGATCGACGAGGTCCCCGATCACGCGCAGAAGCGTCGACTTGCCACACCCGGACGGGCCGATGAGAGAGATGAACTCGCCCCGGCCGACGTCGAGCTCGATGTCCTGGAGCGCGGTGACGCCGCCCTTGCCGAACGTCTTCGAGATCCCCCGCGCCGTGACGACGGCCTCCGAGGGTTTCACACCAGTTGCTCCGGCGGGTGATGGACGACGAGCTTCTCGACCAGCACCACGAGCAGGAAGAACGCGATGCCGAGGAGCGCGGCCACGAGGTTGACCGCCCAGAGGTTCTCCGGCTCGAGCGCGTAGTACTGGTTGAAGTTGATGATCCAGCCGCCGAGCCCGTCCTGGATCGACGACGGCAGCTCACCTATCACGGCGCCGACGACGCTCGCAGTCGCCGCGACCTTGAACGCGGAGAAGAGGTAGGGCATCGCCGCCGGCACGCGGAGCTTCCAGAAGATCGACCACTCGCGTGCGGCATACGACTGCATGAGCTCGACGGCGGCGGGATCGGCGGAGCGCAGCCCGCGGACGGTGTTCACCGTCACCGGGAAGAACGTGAGGTAGGCGGCGATGACGGAGACCCGCATCCAGTCCTTCGGCGTCCAGCCAGCGATGCTCACGCTTCCCAACCCGACCACGACGATGGGCGCGAGCGCGAGGATCGGGATCGTCTGCGACGCGACCACGTACGGCATGATCCCGCGCTGCAGAACGCCGAAGCGGGCAATCAGGGCGCCGAGCAGGAACCCGACGGTCGCCCCGATGAGGAACCCGACCGCGGCCTCCTTCGCAGTGAACAGGGCCGCGTCGAGCATGTACCGCGCGAGCAACGGCTCCCCCTCCCGGATCGGATCGAAGAGCGCGCCGACGATGTCGTGGAGGTGCGGCATCGTCGTCGAGTTGACGGGGAACGGCCATGTCCACCCGGTCGACTCCCAGAGCTTCCGGTAGCCCTCCCACAGCGCCCACAGCCCGGCCAGGACGAGGAGCAGGACGGCGACACGCGCCGCCGCAGTGCCGATTCTCGAGCGCATCGGCAGAGCATCCCACACCAAAAGGGGCCCGTTAGAGTCGCCCCGTGGCGCTCGATCCCAAGCGGACCGTGGCCGAGCTGAAGGAGCTCCGCGAGCTCACGGGCGACGACAGCGGGGCTCAGCGGGTGGCCTGGACGGACACGTGGCAGCGCGCGCGCGAGTGGCTACAGGGGCTCGTCGCGAGCACCGGGGCCGAGGAGACGTTCGACGCCGCCGGGAACCAGTGGTTCACGCTGCGCGGTGAGTCGGAGCACGCGGTCCTCGTCGGCGGGCACCTCGACTCGGTGCCGAACGGCGGTTGGCTCGACGGATGCCTCAACGTCATCGCAGGCGCGGAGGTGCTCCGCCGCATCGCCGGCGAAGGCACGCCGCCCGTCACCGTACGTCTCGTCAACTGGGCCGACGAGGAGGGCGCGAGGTTCGGCCGCAGCCTGTTCGGCTCGAGCGCAGCGGCAGGCTCGATGGTCGATCAGGACGAGCTGCGAGGGCTGAAGGACGCCGAGGGCAGGTCGCTCCCCGACGCGATCGGCGCCTATGGCGTCGACCTCGACTCTGCGCTCCACGCGCGGTCGGAGCTCGACTCCGCCGCCGCGTACCTCGAGCTCCACATCGAGCAAGGCCCTGTCCTCGAATCCCTCGACCTCCCGCTCGGCGTCGTGCTCGGGACGTTCGGCGTCGAGCGCCACCGCATCACCTGGCGCGGACAGGCCGCGCACGCCGGATCGACACCGATGGACAAGCGTCGAGACGCGCTCGCCGGCGCCGCGAAGCTCGCACTGGAGATTCGCGACGTCGCCGGGCGCACGGGTGGCGGCGCCGTGTGCACGTCGGGCGGGGTCGTGTGCAAGCCCGGCATCGTCACGTCCGTCGTGGAGACCGCCGAGCAACTCCTCGACCAACGCCACCTCGACGCCGCGAACCTCGCGGCGATGCTCGCCGACGCGAAAACGGCAAGCGAACGCTTCGCCGAAGAGGAGTCGATCGACGTCGAGTGGGAGAGGATCTGGTCGATCGACCCGATCCTGTTCGACGACACGCTGCTCGGGTTCTGCGAGGAGGCGATCGAGGAGGTCGCGGGCACGGCGCACCGGCTTCCGTCCGGGCCGCTGCACGACGCCGCCGAGATCTCCCGGGCTGGAGTCCCGACGGCGATGCTGTTCGTCCAGAGCCTGCGCGGGCTCTCGCACACGAAGCTCGAGGACACGAAGGAGGAGCACCTCGAGCTCGCCACCGCCGCCCTCGACCGACTTGCCTCGAAGACGATCGCCTGGGTCGCGGCGGGCGGCGGGCGCTGACCGCGCGCCGGCGTTGGAAGCAGCGCTGCGTGCGGCTCGCACCGCCGAGCGAGGTCTCGGCTCCACCTTCAGTGCGCGCATGCGTCCGTGACGGCACGAACGCGTGGCGTCGTCGCCGGGCTCGCGATCGGCGGCGGCCTGACCTGGAACGTCTCGAACGTCGGCGCCGTCGCCGATCCGCTCGCGGAGCACTACGGCAGCTCCCTCGCGGCGATCGGGCTCCTCACGACGGCGCTCTTCGTCACCCACCTCGCGGTGCAGCTTCCCGCCGGACGGGGAGCGGATCGCTTCGGCTCGCAGGGGATCGCACTGATAGCGATCGGAGCTGCCGTGGCAGGCAACTGCGTGCTGCTTGTCGGCGGCGGCATCGAGCTCGCGCTCGTCGGGCGCGCGATCGTCGGCATCGGTTCGGGAGCTGCGTTCGTCGCGGGGCTCGATCTCGTCCGCGCGGCCGGCGGCGGGGCGGCGCTTCAGGGCCTCTACGGGGGCGCGACGATGGCCGGCGGTGGTCTCGCGGTGATGGTCGTGCCCGCACTGACCGAGGCGACGAGCTGGCGCGCCCCGTACTGGAGCGCAGCGCTCCTCGCTGTGCTCGCGACCGTTCCGACCGCCCTGGCCGGCGGTCTGCCCCGGATCGGGCACGCCGGCGCATGGATCCTGAGAGATCGAGAGCTGCTCCCGATCGGCGTTCTGCAAGCGGCCACCTTCGGGCTCGCCGTGATCGCCGGCAACTGGGTCGTCCCGCTCCTCGAGCGCACCGGGATGAGCCCGGGCGCCGCAGGGCTCTCCGGCGGGCTGATCCTCTTCGTCGGCATCGCCACGCGACCGCTCGGCGGCGTCCTCGCCGGACGGATTCCGGGCCGCCTTCTCGTCGCGACGGGGCTCGTCGGCACGTCTCTGGGCGCCGTGCTCCTCGCGCTCGGCGGCCCGCTCGGTCTCTCCGCGCTCGGGTCGCTCGTCCTCGGCCTTACCGCGGGCCTGCCGTTCGCCGTGATCTTCGCCGCAGCCCAGCGCTCGCGCCCCGACGCACCAGGCGCGGCTATCGCCCTCGTCAACGCCTGTGCGGTCCTGACGATCCTCGTCGGCACCCCGCTCGCGGGGCTCGCCTTCGAGCACGGACGTGACGGCGGCCTCGCATTCGCCGCGATCGCGACCCTCTCGGGAGCCGCGCTGCTCGCGCTCCGCAGGGCGCGCGTCTAGCGCGATAATCGCCGTTCCGCGAGCCAAGGAGAACCCGAGATGGCATTGAGCTTCGGCGTCACCGTCCTCCCCGACCCGCCATCCAGTCGCTTCCTCGAGCTGATCCGCCACGCCGAGGCGAACGGCTTCCAGTACGGCTGGACGTACGACTCGCACGTGCTCTGGCAGGAGTCGTTCCCACTCTTGACGATGGCGGTGCAGGCGACGACGTCGATGAAGTTCGGCCACTGCGTGACGAATCCCGGAACCCGCGAGCCAACGGTGCTCGCGAGCGCCTACGCGACGCTGCACGACATCTCCGACGGTCGCATGGTCATGGGGATCGGGCGTGGCGACTCGGCCGTCCGCTACATCGGCGACAAGCCGGTGCGCGTCGCCGAATTCGAGCGACGCTGCGCGATGGTGAAGGAGTTCATGAACGGCCGCGAGGTCGAGTGGAACGAGAAGCCGCTCAAGCTCGCATGGGTGCGGCCCGAGCTTCCCGAGATCCCGATGTGGATCGCCGGCTACGGCCCGAAGGCGCTCGCGGTGGCAGGCCGGGTCGGAGACGGCGTGATCATCCAGCTCGCCGACCCCGTGATCGTCGAGTGGATCATGGACACGGCGCGCAAGGCTGCCGAAGAGGCCGGTCGCGATCCCTCGGAGCTGAAGTGCATCGTCTGTGCGCCGAGCCACATCACCGACGACCTCGCCGACGCGAGAGACCAGGTGCGCTGGTTCCCGGCGATGGTCTCGAACCACGTCATGGACCTCATCGAGCGCTACGGCTACGAGTCGGAGATCCCGCACGAGCTCACGGAGTACGTCCGCGTGCGCAAGTTCTACGACTACGACGAGCACTCCCGCGTGGGCGCGAAGCACGGCGAGTTCGTCACCGACGAGATCTGCGACCGCTTCTGCGTCCTCGGCAACGCCGAGCAGGCGACCGCGAAGCTGAAGGAGCTGGAGGCGGTCGGCGTCGACCAGTTCAACATCTACCTCATGACCCACGGACAGGAGGAGGATCTCGCCGCCTACGGCAAGGACATCATTCCGGCCTTTCGCTAGATGATCGTGGCGCCGAGGGCGCTTGCGACGAGCTCGACGGCGGTCGTCGCCGTCGTGTTCTCGCGGTCGAGGATCGGGTTCACCTCGACGACCTCGAGCGAGCCTGCCGCACCCGATTCGGCAACGAGCTCGAGCGCGAGGTGGGCCTCGCGGTAGGTCAGCCCGCCCCGCACCGGCGTCCCCACCCCCGGCGCGATCTCCGGATCGAGAACGTCCATGTCGAGCGAGACGTGGACGAATCCCGCCCCCGAGATCCTGTCGAGTGACTCGCGCACGGCGCGCTCGATGCCGATGCGGTCGATCTCGCTCATCGTGAACACGCGCACGCCCGCATCGCGCAGAAGCCGCCGCTCGCCGTCGTCGAGCAGGCGCGTCCCGACGAGCGCGACCCGCGTCGAATCCACTGCCGGTAGCGACCACACGTCGCTCTCGAAACCCGGGCCCGCGAGTCCGAGCGCCGCGGCGAGGGCCATCCCGTGGACGTTTCCGGTCGGGCTCGTCTCCGGCGTGTTGATGTCGGAGTGGGCGTCCATCCAGAGCACGCCGCCCGGGCCGTGCACCGACGCGAGCCCGCCGAGCGTGCCCAGCGCGACCGAGTGGTCTCCGCCGAGAACGAGCGGCGTGGCCCCACGACTGGTCGCGTCGGCGACCCGCGCCGCGATCAGCTCGCAGGTGTCGTGGATCTCCGGGAGGAACCGCGCGCGCTCGTCACGGAGCGCCGTCGCCTCGGCGACCGCCGTCTCCACGTTTCCCTCGTCGCCGACCTCGTAGCCGAGTCCGACCAGCCGCTCCTCGAGCCCGGCGTAGCGGATCGCCGACGGCCCCATGTCGACCCCGCGTCGACCCTGCCCGAGGTCGAGCGTGGCGCCGATGATCGCGACCTCTCGCTGCACGTTCACGCAGAGAACCTAACGGGACGCGCGGCTACACTGAGCCGCCTTGGCGAGGTAGCTCAGTTGGTAGAGCACACGGCTGAAAACCGTGGTGTCGCCGGTTCGATTCCGGCCCTCGCCATTGTCGAGTAGGTTCGCCGACGTGGAGCTCGCGTTCGCCCCGGCCGTCGAGCAGGCGCGGCTCGTCCGCAGCGGCGAGATCTCGTCGACGGAGCTCGTCCGGCTCTCGCTCGAACGCATCGAACGGCTCGACCCGGCGCTGAACTCGTTCGTCACGGTCTGTGCCGACGAGGCGCTCGCCGCGGCGGCGAGCATCGACTCGGTCCCGGGCGACGCGCCCTTCCGCGGAGTGCCTGTCGGAGTCAAGGACCTCGCGGCGACCGCCGGTATCCGCACGACCTATTCGTCGCGCGCCTACTCCGAGTACGTGCCGAACTTCGACACTGCGGTGGTCCGGCGCATCCGCGAAGCGGGCTTCGTCATCGTCGGGAAGACGAACACGCCCGAGTTCGGCACGGTCGCGTTCACCGAGTCCGACCTCAACGGCGCGACGCGCAACCCCTGGAACACGGATCTCACACCGGGAGGCTCGAGCGGTGGTGCGGCTGCAGCCGTGTCGGCCGGGCTCGTTCCGCTGGCACACGCCACGGACGGCGGTGGATCGATCCGCATCCCGGCGTCGTGCTGCGGGCTCTTCGGGCTGAAGCCGTCCCGTGGCCGTGTCTCGAGCGCCCCCTTCGGCGCGCTCGAGGGCCTGTCGACGGCCGGGCCGATGGCGCGAGCGGTCGAGGACGCCGCCGCGTTCCTCGACGTCCTTTCGGGTTACGAGCCTGGCGACCCCTGGTGGGCGCCGCCGCCCGAGCGGCCCTTCGCCGCCACCACGAGCGAGTCCCCCGGACCGCTCCGAGTGGCCGTCACCACCACGCCTCCGATCGACACGCCTGTCGATCCCGAGTGCCTCCGGGCGGCGATGGCCGCCGCCGAGATCCTCGCCGGACTGGGCCACGACGTGCGGGAGGAGACTCCGCCGTGGCGTGAGCCCAGCCTCTTCGACCTGTTCATCACGGTCTGGCAGGTCGGCCCGGCACTCCATCCCGTCGACGAGACCGCGATGACGCCGCTCAACCGCGGTCTCGTCGAGTCGGCTCGGGCGACCTCCGCCATCGAGTACGCACGGGCGGTTGCCCAACTCCAGGCGCTTGCCCGGCGCATCGTCTCCTTCTGGGCTGCCGTGGACGTCGTCCTCACGCCCACGCTCGCCCTCCCGCCGGTCCCGATCGGCTGGCAGGAAGCGGTGGCTGGACCGATCGACCAGCTCTTCCGCAACACCCAGTTCACTCCGTTCACCGCGGTCGCGAACCTCACGGGACAGCCGGCGATGTCCCTTCCGCTCCACTGGAGCGACGACGGGCTCCCGATCGGCGCGCAGGCGATCGGCCCTCCCGCCGGAGACGCGCTTCTGCTCCAGCTCGCAGCGCAGATCGAGGCGGTTCGGCCCTGGGCTGACCGTCGGCCACCTCGCGTCTAGCAGCGCTTCAGTCCGCGATCGCGATGCGGATCTCCTGGCCGGGCGAGGCGTGCAGCATGCGCGCCGCGCTCCCACGCGTGATCGCCAGCGACATGTTCTTGTAGCTGTCCTCGTAGAGGATCACGTCGCCCGGCCGCGCGTCCGCGAACGTCCGCGCCATGACCGCGTAGTAGCGCTCGCCGGAAGGGAGATCGAGCTCGACGCGCGTCCCCGAGACGATCCCCAGCGCCTCGACGTCGTCGCGATCGAGGTTGAGCGCGATGTTCCCGAAGCTGTCGACGTACAGGAGCGTCGCGCGGATTCCCCGGCCGTCGATCGCCGGCGTGGGGATGTCGAGCCGGACCAGACCCTCCGGGTCGACCGGAGGGCCGAGCTCCGCAAGCGGCACTCCCGTCGCAAGGTGGGCGGCGGCCGGCGCGAAGAGATCGCGCCCGTGGAACGTGCGGGAGATCGACTCGAGCGCGTACGCAGGGTTCGCAAGCTCGTGCACGTCCTCGATTCCGGCCCGGCTGGCCGCCGGGAGGAGCAAGCCGTTGTCCGGGCCCACGTAGACGCGGCCTTCCACGTCGGATAGCGCCAACGCGCGGCGCGGTCCGCCGACGCCCGGATCGACGATCGCGAGGTGGACCCCGACCGGCATGAAGCCGATCGTGTTCGCGAGCACGAGCGCCCCCTGCAGGATCGCGGTGGCCGGGATCCCGTGCGTGATGTCGATGATCTGCGCCTCGGGCGCGATGCGCCTGATGACCCCATGGCACGTGCCGACGAAGTCGTCCTTGAGCCCGAAATCGCTCAGAAACGTGATGAACACGCCGCGCAGCGTAACGCTGCTGGCAGTGGCGAGCTAGCTGCGTCACGCGGTCGTCCGGATGGGGCGCACCGCCGCGAACGGCGCGGGCGCGCCTCTCCACAGAGCCGCGTACCCCTCGGGCGGATCCGAACGAATGCCGTCGGCAGCTGGACCGGCAGGGGCCGCGCGAGCACGGCCGCAGCATATGCGCGAGACCGGAGGTTCACGAGCGCTCCCGTCCCTTCGTGCGCGCCAGCTCGACGAGCTCAGCCGTTTCTCGCTGCAGTCGTGCGAGCTTCGCGGCGATGATCGCGACGTAGACGAGGACGAAGACGAAGACGACCGCGTACGCAGCCGCCACGAGCTCCTCCTGACTCCAGCTCACTGGAGCGCCTCACGCAGCTCGCGCAAGTCGGCGTCGAGGCGCTTCCCGGCGAGCTCGACCCGGTACAGCACGTACGCGAGCAGCGTCACGGCGCCCCACGAGACGACGAAGGTCGCGAACATGGAACCGCTCATCTGCGGGCCCTCGCGCGTGAACACGGTCGGGTGGATGAAGTCCTCGGCGAGCCTGATCGCGAGGAAGCTGACGGGGATGAGAGCAACACCGAACAGCGCGTACACCGCCGACGAGCGGGCGCGGCGTGGACCCTCTTCGAGCGAGAACCGCAGCATGAAGTAGGCGCAGTAGAACAGGAAGAGGACGAGGAACAGCACGAGCTGGTTCGAGCTCCACGTCCACCACACGCCCCACGACGCCTTCGCCCAGATCGCTCCGGTGATGAGCGTGAGCGCGCCGAAGATCGTCCCTTGGTGAATCGCGACGTAGCTCTCGAGGTCGTACCGCTCGTCACCCCGCCAGAGCAGGAGGAGCGCCTTCACGGCGCCCAACCCGAAGCAGAAGTACGCAGTCAACGCGATCGGCACGTGGATGTAGAAGATCCTCTGCGAGACGCCCTGGTCGGCGTCCTCCGGTGCGACGATGAGGGCGAGTACGAGTGCGAGACCCATCGCCGCCGCGGCGATCCAAGCCAGCCCCTGCAGGCCGCGAAGTGAGGTGGGGGTCAGATCGCTACTCCGTGACGACGTACTCGAAGGACGCCCACGAGAGTACCGCGAAGACCGCGTCGTACAGGACGAGGAACAGCAGGAAGCGCTCGCCGTCCGGCGACACGGCCGCCCCCACGCCGCCGACGATCAGCGGTATCGAGAGTGGAAGCACGAGGAGCGGGAGCAGCAGTTCGCGCGCGCGACTCGCAGCCGCCATCGCGGAGAGGAGCGATCCCACGGCGCAGATTCCGATGTCCGCGAGCAGCACGCCCGCGATCGCCGTCGCGTCGAGGGGCTCGAAGAAGAGGACGAATGCGGGAAGGGCCACCGCCTGGGCGGCGAGAAGGAAAACGAGGGTAGCCAGCGTCTTGCCGAGCCAGATCGCACTGCGGTCACACGGCGCCAGAACGAGGCCGTCGAGGACGCCGTGCTCCTGCTCCGGTACCCACGCGCGCGCGAGCCCGAGGAGCGCGGTGAACACGATCGCCACCCAGAGCAGTCCGTACGCAGCGTTGTCGCCCGCATCGTCGGGAATCGCGAAGTGGAACACGACGAGCGTCGAGAGCACGAAGAGGAGCATCGCCGGCAGCGTGTCCCGCCCGCGAAGCTCGACTCGCAGATCCTTTCGGGTCAGCGCGAGCACGTCTGCGACGTACGTCACGCGAGCGCGAGCCTCGAGCTCTCGAGAGCCGCCATCCGCTCCGGGTCGTGCGTCGCGACGACGAGGGTCTGCTGTCCTGCGAGCGATTCGAGTTCGTGGTCGAGAAGCGCCGCGCCGTCTTCGTCGAGCGCGGAGTAGGGCTCGTCGAGGACGAGGAGGTCGGGCTCGTGGAGGAGCGCGCGACAGAGCGCGAGACGCTGCGTCATGCCCCGTGAGTACGTCGCGACGCGTTCCGCTCGCGCGTCCCACAACGAGAAGCGCTCGAGCAGCATCCCGATACGCTCTCGTCGCTCGGGGATCCTGTACAGCCGGCCGTACAGGTCGAGGTTCTCCACAGCAGTGAGCTCGCGGTAGACGAGCGGCTCGTGCGCGAGGTAGCCGATGTGCGAGCGGTCGGTGTCGACGAGCAGATCTCCGCGCGTCGGGAGCGCAAGCCCGGCGAGCAGACGCAGGAGCGTCGTCTTCCCGCTGCCGTTCGGGCCCGTGACGACGGCGAAGCCGCCACGCGGCACCGATATGTCGACGCCGCGCAGAACCCGCTTGCGCCCGTAGCGCTTCTCGACGCCGCGCCCGCGGATCATCCGACGAGCACGTCCGCGCCGACGAACGCGAAGAAGACGATGCTGATCACGCCGTTCAGCGTGAAGAACGCCGCGTCGAGCCGCCGCAGGTCCTCCGGGCGGACGATCGAGTGCTCGTAGACGAGGAGGCCCGCGGTCACGACGACGCCGGCCCAGTAGAGAACGGAGACGTCGAGCCCGATACCGGCAGCGACGAGCGACGCGACGGTGCCAGTATGGAAAACGCGGGCGCCGCTGAAGGCGCCGGCCGGGCCGAAGCGGACCGCCCAGGAGTGGAGTCCCTGCGCACGATCGTGGTCGAGGTCGAAGAGCGAGTAGAAGAGGTCGAAGCCGGCCACCCACAGCGCGACGGCAGCGCCGATCGCCCAGGCCTCCCACGGAGCCGTGCCGGACACGGCGAGCCAGGCGCCCACCGGAGCGAGCCCGAGGCACATGCCGAGCCACAGGTGGCAGAGCCACGTGACCCGCTTCAGGTACGGGTACACGACGAACATCACCACCGGGATCGGCCAGAGCCAGCGCACGATCGGATCGAGCTGCGACACGGCGAGCAGGAACACGGCGAGCGCGGCGAGGCTGAGGCCGAGGACCTGGCCGCGCGAGAGGGCTCCCGACGGCAGCTCACGAGACGCAGTCCGCGGGTTGCGGGCATCGAGCTCGGCGTCGACGAGGCGGTTGACGGACATCGCAAGCGTCCGCGCCCCCACCATCGCGACGGTCAGCCAGGCCAGGTCTGCAAGCCCGGGCCACGCGTCGAGGGCGAGAAATGCGCCGACGTACGCGAACGGCAGCGCGAAGACGGTGTGCTCGATACGGACGAGCGACGCCAGCCGGCGAGGGAGCGTGGCCGTCGCGGCGGTCACGTCTGCCGGTGGGAGGTCGTCGTGTCCCCGCCGGCAAGCTCGAGGCCGTGGTGGAGCGCCGGGCGGATGACGGCGAACCCGTCGCGGCAGCCCCCGGGGGATCCGGGGAGGTTCACGACGAGAGTCCGCCCTCGCAGCCCCGCGACGCCGCGCGAGAGCAGCGCGTGCGGCGTTCGCGCGACCGCGTCGGTGCGGATCGCCTCGGCGATGCCCGGTGCCTCGCGCTCGATCACGGAGCGGGTGGCTTCCGGCGTCACGTCCCGTGGCGCAAACCCCGTTCCACCCGTCGTCAGTACGAGCACCGACCCCGCGTCCGCCAACTCCTCGATCGCACTCGCGATGAGCGGCTCGTCGTCGGAGACCACCCGCCGGACGACGTCGAACCCCTCGTCTCGCAAGAGCTCTTCGAGCGTGTCTCCGCTCGTGTCCTCACGCACGCCGGCACGAACCCCGTCCGAGACGGTGAGCACCGCTGCGGGGGTCACGCCGGATCCTTCGTCTTCTCCACGAGCCGGACGTCCTCCACGACCATGCCCTTATCGACGGCCTTCGCCATGTCGTACAGGGTCAGCGCCGCGATCGCTGCGGCGACCAGCGCCTCCATCTCGACGCCCGTCTGCGCCGTCGTGGAAGCCGCCGACTCGATGGTGACCGAATCGTCAGCAAGCTCGAGGCGTACGTCGACGTGCGTGAGCGGAAGCGGATGACAGAGCGGAATGAGCTCCGCCGTTCGCTTGGCGGCCATGATCCCGGCGAGCCGTGCGGTAACGAGTGCGTCGCCCTTCGGCAGCGCATGGAGCGTGCGAATCGTCTCGGGAGCCATCCGGATCCGAGCATGGGCACGCGCGGTGCGTCGCGATACCGGCTTGGTGCCGACGTCGACCATCCGAACGTCACCTGTCGCGTCGACGTGGCTGAGATCCCGGGCGGACTCCGACACGCCGAGATCGTAGTCTGCTCGCGCTCTCAGCTCCCGCCGACGCGCTCGGTGCGTCGGGTGCCGTTTTCACGTGAAAACGCCTTGGCCCCCTCCGGAACGGGCTCTGCCGGAAGGTCGACCACGAACACGGTCGGCTGGCCGACCGACTCCAGCGTCACGTTTCCGCGCATGAGCCGTGCGAGCTCCCGCGCGATGGCCAATCCGAGGCCGCTCCCCGAGGCCATGCCCCCCTCCACCCGGTAGAAGCGGCTGAACACGGCGTCGCGCTGACTCGGCGGAATCCCGGGCCCGTCGTCCTCGACGACGAGCTGCGCGCGATCTCCGCGCCGTCGCGCCCGCAGCGTCACCGTCGTCCCCGGCGGCGTGTGCGTGATGGCGTTGGTCGCGAGCGCCCGGCCGAGCTGCAGGATCCTTGCGTCGTCGCCGAGGCACCACACGTCGTCCTCGACCTCCACTCTCAGCGCGTGCCCACTCGACGTCGCGAGGTGGTCGATCTCGCCGGCGAGCACGTGCACCACCGACCCGAGATCGACCGGCTCGTGCACGACGCTGAGCTGACCTGCGTCGACGCGCGACAGGTCGAGCAGATCCGTCGAGAGCTTGGCGAGGCGCTGCACCTGCCCCTGCATCGTCTCGATGAACCCGCGGCGCGTAGCCTCGTCGAGCTCCTCGTCGGCGAGCAGCTCGAGAAAGCCGCCGATGGAGAAGAGAGGCGTCCGCAGCTCGTGCGACGCGTTCGCGACGAACTCCTTGCGCGCGTTGTCGAGCTGCGCGAGCTGGACGCGCATCGCGTCGAACGTCCGCGCCAGCTCGCCGATCTCGTCGTTGCCGTGATCGACGATCGGCGCACTGAAGTCTCCGCCCGCGATTCGCTCGGCGGCCGTCTCGAGCCGAAGCAGGCGGTGCGAGAGCATCCCGGCGGCCGTCAACCCGAGCACCAGCGCGAGCACGAGCGCGAACGCGGTCGCGAGCAGGAGCCGCTCGCGAACGAGCCGCACGGTGGCGAGCGAGTCGGTGAGGGGCGCGAGGAACAGCACGACCGCGTCGTTTCCCAGGGGCACGGGCACGGCCACGTTGGCGTAGTGCACCGTCCCGTAGAGCGCACGTCCGCGCTCGACCCGGCCGCTCGCGAGCGCCGCGAGGGCGACACGGTCGCGGGCGACGTCCCACGAGTCCCGGAGTTGCGAATCCGCTTGCGAGACGAGCGCCGGTCGGTTCTGCGAGAGAACGTCGAACGCGACGACTCGGGTGTTCGTCGACACGGCGAACCCCTCGACCCGTTCCTGCCAGAGCAGCCGGTCGTCGGACAGCGTGCGCGCGAGCGGACCGGCGAGCTTCTCGAGCTCGTCGAGTCGTGCGTCGACGAGACGCCGTTCCAGCGAGGGCACGACGATCATGTACGCGGTCCCGAGCGCGCCGGCGACGATCCCGACGAGGACGAGCACGATGCGGATCCGGATTCCGCCGGGCAGCGACACGGTGCTACTCCGGCCTGAAGCGGTATCCGGCGCCGCGCATGGTCAAGATCAGCTCCGGATTGCTCGGATCGCGCTCGATCTTCTCGCGCAGGTGGCGCACGTGGACGTCGATCGTGCGCGGCTCGCGGTAGTCGGCGCCACCGCGAAGACGTTCGAGCAGCTCACGACGCGAGAACACGACACCGGGACTCTGTGCGAGCACGACGAGCATCTCGAACTCGATGAACGTGAGCTGTACCGGCTCTCCGCGAACGTCGACGGTTCGCCGCGGAACGTCGATGCGGAGCTCGCCGCGCTCGATGGCCTCCTCGCGCTCGCCCGCGAGATGCGGCGAGGCGGCGCGGCGAAGGAGCGCCCGAACGCGGCTGCGAAACTCGCGGATCGAGAACGGCTTCGTGATGTAGTCGTCGGCGCCGAGCTCCAGCCCGAGCACCTTGTCGAGCTCCTCTCCGCGCGCGGTGAGCATGATGATCGGGACGTTGCTCTGGCCACGGAGCCGCTTGCAGACCTCGAGTCCGTCAAGGCGCGGAAGCATGACGTCGAGGACGACGAGGTCGAACGAATCCTCGCCGAAGCGCCGGAGCGCCTCTTCACCGTCGCGCGCCTGGACGACCGTGTACCCGTCCCGCTCGAGCGGGTAGGTGAGCAGGGTCTGGATGGATTCCTCGTCGTCGACGAGGAGGATGGTCGAAGAGTTGGGCATCGGAGCGTTCGTGCGGGCTCGCGGTCGCCGGCGCGCCTACTATAGCCCGGCGATGGATGCGGCCCGCCCCCGGACGCGAGGTCGCCGGCTGCGTCACGGCACCGTTGAACGGCCTGTTAACGGACGGCTCGTGCGGGTCGGATTCCTTGTCGTGATCCCGGCGTTCGTCGCGTTTCTGTTCTCCATCTCGGCAACGGGAGCGCTGCCGAGGCCGCAGCTCGACCCGCTCTTCGACGGCGCGTCGGCCGGGACGTTCGCAGACACGCTGACGGCCCAGTACCCGTCCCGCGTGCCGGGCTCGGAGGGAGCCGCGGAGTCGGCCGTCTGGTACCGCGAGACGGTCGCGTCGCTCGGGCTCCAGACGGAGGAGGACGTGTGGACCGCCGACGTCGCCGACCTCGGCGACGTGGCACTCCGCAACATCGTCTCGGTCGTGCCCGGCCGCTCCGACCAGACGATCGTCGTCGTTGCTCACCGAGACAACGCCGGGCCGGAGGAATCGCTCGGCGACAACGCCACCGGCACGGCGCTGCTCATCGAGCTGGCCCGAGGCTTCGCCGCCCAGGAGATCGGCCCCGACCCCCTGCCGGAGCACACGCTCGCCCTCGTCTCGACCGACGCCGGCGCGTTCGGCGGAGCCGGCGCCGCACGCTTCGTCACCGAGTCGCCCCTCGCTGCCGACGCGCTCGCGGTCGTCGTCCTCGACCTGGGCCGTGGCCGTCCGAGGCTCGCCATTGCAGGAGATGAGCCCGTCTCGCCCGCGCGGACGCTCGTCCGGACGGCCTCGGCACGCTTCACCGAGGAGGTCGGCGTCGCGCCCGCGCTGCCGGCGATTCCCGCACAGCTCCTGAACCTCGGTGTGCCGTTCGCGTTGGACGAGCAGGGCCGCTTCCTCGCGGCCGGCTTGTCGGCTGTCACCGTGACCACGGACCGTGAGGGCGACGGAGAGACACGGCCGGACGACGAGCGGCTCGGACAGCTCGGCCGCGCCACCGAGGCACTCGTGAGCTCGCTCGACGCGAGCGTCGGCGGAGTGTTTCGGACCCCGGACAGCCTCTTCTTCTCCGATCGGGCCGCGAGTGGCTGGACGGCGCGGCTGGCCCTGATCCTCGGGGTGGTCCCGTTCGCGCTCGGCGTTGTCGACCTGATCGTCCGCGGCCGGCGGCGCGGCCTCCCGTTCGCCCCGGCGATTCGCGCGCAGGGCGCGCGCCTCGGCATCTGGGCGTTCGGTGCCGTCCTCGTGTGGATCGGCGCGCTCGCGCGGATCCTCCCGACAGGAGAGCCGCTCCCGCTGGCGCCGTACACGGACTTCCTCGAGACCCTTCCCGTCCTCGGCCTCTTCGTACTGGGCACCGCCTTCGTGCTGGGATGGCTCGTCATCAGGAGGCCGATCGTTCCCGTCACGACTGCAGCGACGCCCGACGAGCGGCTGGCAGGGTTCGTCGTCGCGCTCGCCCTGCTCGGGTTGGTTGCGATCGGCCTCGCCGTCCTGCAGCCCTACGCCCTGGTGTTCGTGGTTCCGTCGCTCTATGCCTGGCTCTGGCTTCCGCTGGAAGCGCGGCTCGCGGTGCGTGTCGGACTCCTCGCCACCGGGCTCGCCGGTCCCGTGGTCGGACTCTCCCTGCTCGGCCATGAGCTCGGGCTGTCCTTGCCCGACGCGGCGCTGTACGTGGTCGGGCTCTTCACCGTGGGCTACCTGCCCCTCGGCGCTGCCGCGCTCGGGGTCGCCTGGGTTGCGGCTGCGACGCAGATCGTCGCGCTCGCGTTCGGCCGCTACGCGCCCTACGCCGGCGGAGTCGAACGACCGCCTGCAGGACGCGTGCGTCGATCCTTCGTGCGTCTGCGCTAATCCAGCGCCAGGAAGCGAACGGGGCTGCCCGCCGGGATCTCGCCGTCGCCGCGAGGCACGTGGACGAGCGAATCCGCGACTGCGGCCCGGACGATCATGTGCGACTCCTGTCCCGAGATGGGGCGAAGAAGCACGCCGTCACCGTCGTCGACCCGTACCGCACGCACGAACTCGTCTCGGTGCACGTTGCGGCTGAGCGCCGCAGCTGTGAGGCCCTGCGCGTACCGGGGACGCGCATCGGCGGCTCCTTGCAGCGCACGGAGGCCGGTCGCGACGAAGACGAGAGCTCCGACGAGCGACGACACGGGATTTCCGGGCAGGCCGAAGACGAGCGTTCCGCCCCGCGCTCCGAAGGACAGCGGCTTCCCGGGTTTCACGGCGACGCCCCAGAAGATCTCCCGCACTCCGAGTTCCGCGGCAACACGGCGGACGAGGTCGTGCTCGCCCATCGAGACACCTCCCGACGAGACGAGCACGTCCGCCTCGAGACCGCCGGCGATCGCGGCTCGATGGGCCGCCTCATCGTCCTCGACGACGGGGAGGACGTCGACGTCCGCACCGATGCGCGCGAGAGTGGCCGCGAGCATCGCGCGATTCGACTCGTAGATCTGCCCCGCCCCGAGCGGCTCGCCGGGCGCCCGAAGCTCGCTGCCCGTCGCCAGCAGGGCCACGCGGGGCAGCGCAGAGCACGTCACCTCGGCGATCCCGGACGCCGCGAGCGCACCGATCTGCGCCGGACCGAGGGTCGTACCGGCTTCGACCACGACGTCGCCCTCGCGGACATCCCCTCCGCGTGGTCGAACGTGCTGGCCGCCCGTCGCCTGGCCGGCGATCGCGATACGCGTCCCGTGGTCCTGGACGAGCTCGACCGGAACGACCGCGTCGGCTCCGTCCGGAACCGTTCCGCCCGTCGAGATGGCCGCCGCAGCCCCTGGGGGTAGCGGGCCAGGCGGCGGAGAACCCGCCGCGATCTCGAACGCCACCGGCAGCTCGCCGGGTACGTCCGCAGCCCGGACGGCATAACCGTCCATCGCGGAGCTCGGAAACGGGGGTAGGTCGACCAGCGCCCGCGCGGGCTCGCGCAGTATGCGTCCGGCGGCCGCGGCGACGGTCACCCTCTCGGTCGCGAGCGGCTTGGCCGTCTCGACGATGCGGGCGAGCGCGTCGTCGACCGGGAGGAGCTCCGCCACGCTCAGCGCTCGGCGCCCGGAACGCGCTCCGCCGGTCGGGTCGGGGTCGTCTCCGTCTCCGTCTCCGTCTCTGCCTCCGTCTCGGTGGTCTCGGGCACCGCGTTGGGGTCGTACGAGAGTGCGTACTCGCCCCGCGTGAAGGGCTTCCACTCGGGCCACATCCTGGGCTCGGGGAACGACACCGGCTCCCTGCCTTCGAGCGCAGGCTCCATGAACAGCCGCCACATCTCGGCGGGGAAGCTGCCTCCCGTTACGGCGATCCCGTGCACGCTGTCGAGCGGGATCTCGGCCCTCGTGTATCCCATCCAGACTGCGGTCGCTAGCTCCGGCGTATAGCCGGCGAACCAGGCGTCCACGTTGAGCTCGGCAGTTCCCGTCTTGCCCGCTGCGGGACGGCCGAAGGCGGCGCGCGTGCCCGTTCCCGACTGGATGTTCTGCTCGAGGATGCGCGTGACGATCGCCGCAGCCCCCTCCGAGATCGCCCGTCGTCGCTTGGGCTTACCCCAGCCGGCCCGCGTGTCCACGGTCCCGTCGTCGAGTACCACACGCCGGATTGCCATCGGCTCCGAGTAGACGCCCTCCGCTGCGAGCGTCGCGTACGAGGACGCGATGTCGAGCGGCGACACCGCGATCGAGCCGAGCCCGATCGACGGTACGAACGCGCCCTTGACGTCCAGCTGCGAACGCACGCCCATGCGCCGCGCAACGTCCGCGACTCTCTCCGGGGTGACGTCGAGGGTCAGCTGTGCGTAGACGGAGTTGTCCGAGCGGAGCGTCGCGCTGCGAATGGAGCTCCAGCCGTAGTAGTCGTTCGCGTACGTCTTCACGCACCACCACGAGCCGTCGTCGCAGTTGCCGGCCGGGTGGATCCGGTAGGTGAACGGCGCAGAGACGTAATACGTCGAGTCCGGGTTGATCCCCTGCTCCACCGCCGACGCCAGTACGAAGGTCTTGAACGTCGACCCCGGCTGTCGTCGCGCCTGCGAGAGCAGGTTGAACTGGTTCTTGGGACGGTTCGGCACGATCGCGGCCATCGCCCGGATTGCTCCTGTTCTGGGGCTGATCGAGATCAGGGCAGCAGCCGGGTCGTCGCGCTCGTCGAGCGTCTCCCGGATCGCCGCCTCGGCGAGGCGCTGGTATCGAGGGATGATCGTGGTGTAGACCTTGAGACCGCCCGACCTGACCCGCTGCGGGCCGTACTCCTCGATCAGCCGATCGCGGACGTAGCCGAAGAAGTACGGCTCGCGGATCGCGTCGTAGACCTTGCCGCGGCGGAGGTCGAGCTTCGTCGCAACGGCCAGCCTGTGGACGCGCGGCGTGATGACGCCGGTGTTCAGCATCGCGCGCAGGACCTCGTTCCGCCGCGCAAGCGCCTTCGCGGGAACGGTGAACGGGTCGTACACCGAAGGCGCCTGCGTCAATCCGGCGAGGAGCGCCGCTTCGGACAGGAGCAGCTTCGCAGCCGGCTTCGAGAAGTACGTGCGCGACGCCGCTTCGATCCCGTACGCGCGGTTGCCGTAGAAGACCTGGTTCAGGTACGTCGTCAGAATCCACTCCTTCGACCGCGCCCGGTCGAGCTTGGTCGCGAGGCACGCCTCCTTCACCTTCCGCTGCACGGTCCGCTCACGCGAGATGTAGAGGTTGCGGACGAGCTGCTGCGTGATCGTCGAGCCTCCCTCCACGATCCCGCCGGCCTTGAGGTTCGCGACCGCGGCACGCGCTGTCCCCTCGATGTCGACGCCGTTGTGCCCGAAGAACCGCCGATCCTCGATCGCGATGGTCGCCTTGCGGATCCACAAGGACATGTCCTTCGCCGTAACAGGCTCGCGGTTCCGCTCGGCAGGGATCGAGCCGAGGAGGCTGCCGTCGGCGGCATAGACGAACGTGTTCGCGCCGATGTCGACCGAGCGGAGCGAGTCGAGGTCGCACGAGGATCCGTACGCGATGACCGCGGCGCTGCCGCCGATCCCGGCTGCGACTGCAAGCAGGACGACCACCACGATCGCCATGGCGGCGCCGTGTTTGCGACGTCGGCGCCGGAGGGCACGTTGATGGCGGCCGCGCGGGCGCAGCGTGTCGGGATCGAGCGGAGTTCGCCTGCTCCGAGGCGGGCTCATGGCGAAATGCTAGCCACCCTTCCGAAAAGCTTCGCCGGCGGCTCCGTCGCTCCTCGTGCTGGAATCCCGACGTGTCCGAGCCCGCCGCCGCGTCGCGCCGCCCCGGTCGCCTGGTCGCCTGGCTTGGTTTCGTCCTCGCCCTGACGGCGCTCAACTACGCAGGGAGGTTCGCCGCCGACGACACCACCGACGACGACATCGCCTACCAGTGGATCTCCTCGATCGGGATCGTCGTGCAGTTCGGTCTCATGCTCGGCGTCTTGCTCCTGATCGCCAAACGGCTCCCCAAGCGAGAGCTCTTCGCTCTCCGCAGACCGCGGTCGTGGAAGCGTGCACTCGGCCTGGCCGTCGCGTCACTCGTGGCGATCTATCTCGCCTCTCTCGCGTACACCGGCCTGCTGTCGCTGCTCGGGGACTTCGACCCGACCGAGGAGCAGGGCCTCGTGCCGGACGAGTGGGACTCGAGCAAGGCGGCGCCCTTCGTCGCCTTCTTCCTCGCGGTGACGCTGCTCGCCCCGGTTGTCGAGGAACTGACCTACCGAGGGCTCGGGTTCTCGCTGTTCGTGCCGTACGGAGTCATCCTCGCGATCGTGAGCACGGGCGTGCTGTTCGGAGTGACGCACGGCCTCCTCATCGGGCTCCCTGTCCTCGCCTTCTTCGGGATCGTGGTGGGGTGGCTGCGTGCGAAGACGGACAGCGTGTACCCGGGGATGCTCCTCCACGCGACGTTCAACGCAGTCGCGCTGCTCGTCGCCGTGAGCGGCGCGGGCTAGCTCTCGCGGTCGTCGTCTTCGAGGTCCTCGCTCTCGTCGTCGTCCGCCTCCTCGAGCTCCTCCTGAAGGCTCGTGGCGAACTCCTCGGGAGTGACGGTTTCGATGAAGCGGCGGAACTCGTCGGGATCGAGGTCCGCGAGGTTCGACGCAGTGACCAGGCTGACCTCGTCGTCCTCGCCCGCCTGGAACTCGATGCTCGACTCCTCGACCACCTGGTCGGCGGCGAAGATCTGGGCGTCACAGCGAACCGCCAATGCGATGGCGTCCGACGTGCGCGAGTCGATCTCTACCTCGCGGCCGTCCTGGACGATCGTGAGCTGCGCGAAGTAGGTGTTCTCGCGAAGCTCGGTGACCGTCACCTTGACGATCTCGCCCTTGAGCTCGGAGACGACCTCCATGAACAGGTCGTGGGTCATCGGACGCGGTGGGTCCGTGCCCTGGAGCTTCATGAGGATGGCGGCCGCTTCCGCGTGGCCGATCCAGATCGGAAGGAAGCGATCCTCGTCCACGGTCTTGAGGAGCACGATCGGCTGCTTGCCGATCGGCTCGAAGCTCACGCCGTAGAGAGTCATCTCTCGCATCCCTGGCCCGCGCCCATCTTAGTCAGGGGCTACAAGCACCCAGCGACGACCGCTGCGTGGACGAGCGGCCCTTCACAAGCACGCGACCGCGAAGCGTGCGCCTTCAGGGATTTCCGTGCTCGAGGATCCGCAAAGGCGGATTCTCGAGCTGCGGGGCAAGGTGGGCGATCCTGGACTCGAACCAGGGGCCTCCGCCTTATCAGAGCGGCGCTCTAACCGACTGAGCTAATCGCCCGAGCCGGGAAACTGTACCGCTCGTCCGTGGGCTGCGCGCCCTGGATCACCCGGTGCTACGCGGCGCGCTCGGCGACCATGCGCCCCGTCACCGCCTCGAGCGACTCGACGAGCTCCTCGAGCCCTTTCTCGTCGTCGAAGCGGATCTGCAGCGCACCGGCCCCGATACGGGCCGGCATGCCGGTGATCGCCTCCGCCGCCCGTCGCGCCCGGTCGACGAGCGCCCGATCGACCGCCGCGACCCTCCGCGGACGTCGCTTCGCCCCGCCCTCTCGGGCCGCGCGCTCCGCGGCACGAACCGTGAGCCCCTCGTTGACGACACGCCGCGCCAGGCGACGTCGTGCCTCGTCGTCGGGCAGGGAGAGAACCGCGCGGGCGTGACCTTCGCTCATGTCGCCGCGAGCGAGCATCCACAGCACTTCCTCGGGCAGCTCGAGTAGCCGCAATCGGTTCGACACTGCGGACTTCGAGCGACCGACGCGGTCGGCGACGTCTCCGAGCGAAAGCTCGAACTCGTCCACCAGCGACGCGTAGGCCCTCGCTTCTTCGACGGGGGAGAGCTGCTCGCGCGCGACGTTCTCGACGAGGCCGAGCAGGAGCGAGTCGCGGTCCTCGACGTCCCGGACGACGGCGGGAAGAGTGGCGATCCCGGCGGAGCGAGCGGCGCGCCAGCGGCGTTCGCCGGCGATCAGTTCGAAGCCGCCCTCGGGCCGTCGCCGCACGACGATCGGCTGCAAGACACCTTGGAGTCGAATGGAGCTCGCGAGGCCGGCGGCCGACTCCGGCTCGAAGCGGCGCCGTGGCTGCCTCGGGTTGGGATGAATCGTCTCGACGGGGAGGTGCAGCAGTTCCGGCTGGCCCGCCTCCCCGAGCAGCACTTCGAGGCCCCGGCCGAGGCCACGCCGCTCCTTAGGAACGCTCGACAAGCTCCATCGCCACCTTCCAGTAGGCCTCCGCCCCGGCGGAGCGCCGGTCGTAGGCGATTGCGGGTACGCCGTGGCTCGGCGCCTCGGCGAGACGCACCGAGCGGGGAATCGTCGTGGTGAACACGAGAGCACCGAAGTGCCGGCGCAGCTCGGCCTCCACCTCGGCCGCGAGCCTCGTCCGGCCGTCCGCCATCGTGAGGAGGATTCCGGCGACGGCGAGCCGCGGGTTCAGCTGCGCCTTGACGAGATTGATCGTGCCGAGGAGCTGCGAGAGCCCCTCGAGCGCGTAGTACTCCGCCTGCACGGGAACGATCGCGCGACTCGCAGCCGCAAGTGCGTTGACGGTGAGTGGACCGAACGACGGCGGGCAGTCGAGGAGCACGTACGAGTACGGATCGAGAGCGCCCGCGAGAGCATCGGCGAGGTATCGCTCCCCGCCGTCGCGGCTCGACAGCTCGACGGAGGCCGCGGCGAGGTCGCTCTTCGCCATCACGACATCGAGGTTCGCAACCGCCGACGGCTTCGCGAGCTTCGTCAACGGAACGCCGTCGAGAAGGTCGTGCGTCGACGCGCCGTTCGCGCGCATGCCGAGCCCGGAGGTCGCGTTCGCCTGTGGGTCGAGGTCGATGAGCAGTACGCGCTCACCCGCCTCGGCGAGGCAGGCGCTCAGATTCACGGCGGTCGTCGTCTTCCCGACGCCGCCCTTCTGGTTCGCCACTGCGTAGACCCGGGCGGGCATCAGGCCAGCCTAGAGAGGGCGGCGGCTAGAGTCGGCGCATGCGCGAACCGGCGCCGCCCTACGTCGGCGAAGGGCCGCACGCGCTCTGGCACGCCAGCGAGGACCCGTCCATCGAGCGCTTCGAGCCGCACCTCAGTGCGACCGCGTCGAGCTCCGAGCCTCGGGTCTGGGCCGTCGATACGCGACACCTTCCTCTCTACTGGTTCCCGCGCGAGTGCCCACGTGGAACCGTCTGGGCCACACCCGGGACGAGCGCGGCGGATTCGGCGTTTCTCCGAGAATCGAGCCGTGTCCATCTCGTCGAGGACGGATGGCTGGACGCCATGCGGACGACTCGCGTCGTCGCCTACCGGCTCGCAGAGGAGACGTTCGCGCCCGATCCGGAGGTCGGCGGCTACTGGCTGAGTCGCGAGCCGGTCGAGCCGCTCGAGCTCGTCGACCTCGGAGATCTCGTCGAGCGCCACGCCAGGGCAGGCATCGAGCTCCGTGCCGTGGAGAACCTCTGGCCGGACTGGGATCGCGTCGTCTCCTCGACGCTCGAGTTCAGCGGGATCCGGCTCCACAATGCGCTGCCGCCGCCCTAGGCGAGCGGCCGCTTCTTCGCGACCCCTGGGCGACGCGGGAAGCCGGGCGGCGTCGGACGAACCTTGCGCAGCACGAGCAGCCCGTCGGCGTCCTCCTCGAGCAGGCCTCCGAGCTTGTCCGCGACGGTCGCGACGGCGGCGCGTTCGGCCGAGTCAGCGAGCCACAGGACGGCTGCGCCGCCGGGCGCGACGAGCGGGAGGCAGAGCTCCGCGGCCACCGGCGGCTTCGCCAGTGCCTTCGCGAGCGCGACGCCGAAGGAGTCGGTTGGCTGCTCCTCGGCGCGTCCCCAGAGCACGGTCACGTTGCCGAGCGGTCTCGTCACCTCTTCCAGGAACGCGCACTTCCGGCGTTCCGCCTCGAGGAGCGTGAAGGAGCGATCCGGGAGGCTCGCTGCGAGTGGGATTCCGGGCGTACCGCCACCCGAGCCCACGTCGACCACCTCACCGGGAAGGTGCTCGAGCAGAGGGATCGCGCGGAGCGCATCGTCGAGAAGCACGCGCCGGGCTTCGACGGCGTCCGCGAGCCCCGTCGCGCCGGGAGCTGCCAGCACCTCGGCAAGCCAGTGCTCGAGGTAGGTGTCCGCGCTAATCCGCGGCGAGCCTGGGCAGCACGACCACGAACCGGTTCGGCTCGGAGCCCTCGCTCGCCGTCTCGACGCCAGGGTCGTCCTTGAGCGCCTCGTGGACGATCTTCCGCTCCACCGGCGTCATCGGCTCGAGCTCGACGCGCTGGCCGGTCGCCGTGACCCGCTGGGCCGTTCGATGCGCGATTCCCTCCAGCGTCGCCGTACGCCGCGCCCGATATCCCGAAGCATCCACGACGACCTCGTACTCGCCTCCCTGGGCGCGGGTGATCGCATTCGCGAGGTACTGGATGGCGTCGATCGTCTGGCCGTGCTTCCCGATGAAGAGCGCAACGTCGGGCCCGGCGCCGCTCACGGTCACGATTCCGTCGCGCTCGCGCGCAGAGATCGAGACGTCGGCGCCTATCGCGGCCGCAATTCGCTCGACGATCTCCTTCGGCGCCCTCTGGGCCCCATCTGCTTCGGGCTCGTCTGTCTCGATGCTCGGCGGCGCCGCCGCGACACTTGCGACCACCCGCGCCGGGGTGAACCCGACGCCGAGCAGCCCTCGCTCTCCCTCGGAAACGACCTGGAACTCCACTTGCTCGCGGTCGAGTCCGGGGACGCGCGCCTCGAGCTCGCGCAGCGCGGCCCACTTGGCCTCGCCGACGGTCTCGCCGGTCGTCTCGACGGTGACGACGCTCGCGTCGCTCATCGGCGGGGCCGTCCTCCGCCGCGCTTCTTCTTGACGCGGCGAGGAGGTCCGCCCGACGTTGCACGCGCCTTGGTCTCGGACGGATCAGCCGGCTCGCCGTTCGAGGAGACGGCGGCCGTCGCATCCTTGGGAGGTGTCCGGCTCGAGCGCTTCGGTGGCGCCACTGGCCGCGGCATGAGACGTCGCGTCACGATCCCCTGACCCGTCGTCCAGAGGTTCGTGGTCAGCCAGTAGATCATGAGCCCCGTCGGGAACCCCAGGATGAACGGGAGGAAGACGATCGGGAGGAACATGATCATGTAGCGCTGCGCCTTGCTCTGCATCGCCGTCGACATGAGGTACGTCGACGTCAGCTGACTCACGACATACACCGTGATCAGAACCGGCCCCCAGCCGTCCTTCGTCGGCTCCGTGATGTCGACGAGTCCGAGCCACTCCAGCGACGACGCGGGGAACTGCGGGAAGATCTCGTCCTCGAAGTCGCGGAGCACGAAGAAGAGCGCGATGAAGATCGGTATCTGGAAGACGATCGGGAGGCAGGACGCGTACGGGTTGATCTTGTTTTCCTTGTAGAACTTCATGAGCTCTTCGGACTGGCGCTGGCGGTCGTTCTTGTAGCGCTGCTGGATCGCCTTCATCTCGGGCGCGTGGATCTGCAGGCTCTGCATGGAGTGGATCTGTCGGATCGCCACGGGCACGAGGAGGACGCGCACGATGACCGTCAGCGCGACGATCGACCAGGCCCAGGTCAGCCCTCCGCTGTCGTGAAGCCACGTGAGGACCTCGGTGAGCACATTCTCGAGTGGGGAGAGCAGGCCGCCGACGATCACGTGTCCGCTCTCCGCGAGCCGACGAGCGGAAACAGCGTCTGATCCTTCGCGTAATCGACGCCGCCATGACTCCAGGGGTTGCAGCGAAGAACGCGCCAGCACGAAAGCACGCTCCCTCGCACGACCCCGAACTCGCGAAGCGCGTCGAGCGCGTACTGCGAGCAGCTCGGGTGGTACTTGCATGTCCCAGCGGGCGTCAGCAGACCGAAGGTCCAGCGCCACGCGTGCACGAGCCCCATCGCGACGTACTTCACGCGCGCACCTTCTGGAGCACTTCGCCGATCTCGGCGACGAGCCAGTCCTTCCCGCGCGTCTCTGCCGGCTCGGCGAGGCCTGGACGCGCGGCGAGGACGTAGTCGTTCCCTGACGGCACCGTCGGCAGAAGCTCGCGCCAGGCCTCGCGCAGCAGCCGCTTCACCCGGTTGCGCGCGACGGCCGTGCCGACCGAGCGGGGAACCGCGAGCCCGAGCCTCGACTCGCCGTCGTCGTCGTCGTCACGCGTGAACCAGTGGAGCACGAGATAGCGACTCGACGTCGAGCGGCCGCGGCGATAAACGGTGTCGAAGTCCTTCGACCGGGAGAGCCGGTTACGGCGTTGCACCGGTGCAGCTCACGCCGAGAGCCGCTTGCGGCCTCTCGCGCGGCGGCGCTTGAGGATCGCGCGTCCTCCACGCGTGGACATTCGGGCTCGGAACCCATGGCGCCGTTTGCGGCGGCGAACATTGGGTTGATAGGTGCGTTTCACGTGGTCTCGCGGTCGATTGAGTGCGGGGAGCCGCGAGTATAGACGACCCGCCCGGCGCCAAAGTTTTCCACAGAGTCGGAGCCGCCCGGGTCGATCGAAGTCGCTGCTCCTTCGCGTTCCTCGTTGTCCGCCTCAGCAACGAGTCGGCCGTCTTCCACACCTGTGGAAGGAAGTGTGGAACAGAGAAAGTACCTGCAAAATGCGCTAATTTTCATCCACAATACGGTCGCAGGAGCGCATTGAGGTGTTGCCGCCATGGTGCTATGCTCGCCCCCTTCCGTACGCCCCCCACGACGCGCGAGGACGGGTGGAGCACCCCGCCGAGACACGAGCCGAAGACGTTTGGACTCCCGTAGCCGGCTGGCTGCGTGACACACTCACCGAGTCGACGTACGACACCTGGTTCGGTCAGGCGCATCCGCGCTCGTTCAGCGGCGGCGAGCTCGTCGTCGAGGTTCCGAACGACTTCACGCGGGACTGGATCGAGGGTCACTTCCTCGATCTCGTCAGCCGGGCGGCAGTCGAGAGCGTCCCCTCGGGAGTCGTCGTCAGCTTCGCCGTGGGCGAGCGCGTGCAAGTGCGGTCGAGTGCCGTGCAGCCCGAAATCCCGGTGCCGGTCGAGAGCGCTCCCGCCGTCAGTGCCACCCCCGGGCCGGCCCCCGTATCGCGCGAGTCGTCCGACAGGGAACTCAATGCGAAGTACACGTTCGACCTCTTCGTCATCGGGTCGTCGAACCGGTTCGCGCACGCCGCGGCGTTGGCTGTCGCCGAGGCGCCCGCGCAGGCGTACAACCCGCTGTTCATCTACGGCGGCACGGGCCTCGGCAAGACGCACCTCCTCCAGGCGATCGGGCACTACGTGCGCCAGCACTCCCGGCGCCTGACTGCGCGGTACGTCACGAGCGAGGACTTCATGAACGAGTTCATCGACGCCGTTCGCGATCGCGGAGCGCGCATCGAGGGCTTCAAGCGTCGCTATCGCAACTACGACGTGCTCCTCGTCGACGACATCCAGTTCATCGAGGGCAAGGAACGGATCCAGGAGGAGTTCTTCCATACGTTCAACTCCCTGTACGAGGGCGGCGCGCAGATCGTCCTGTCCTCGGATCGGCCGCCGCGCGAGATCGCAACGCTCGAGGAGCGCCTGCGCTCGCGATTCGAGTGGGGGCTCCTCACCGACATCCAGGCGCCCGACCTCGAAACACGCATCGCCATCCTGCGCAAGCGCGTCGAGACCGAGGCGATCGCGATCGAAGACCCCGAGGTGCTCACCTTCATCGCCGGCCGGGTGTCGGCGAACATCCGCGAGCTCGAGGGTGCGCTCACGCGAGTCGTCGCATTCTCGTCGCTCACCGACCGGCCGCTCACCATCGAGCTAGCCGAGGACGTCCTACGAGACGTCTATCCGCAGGGCGAGGCCGCGCCCGAGGTGACCATCCCGCGGATCCAGGAAGCGGTCTCGCAGCGCTTCGGCGTGACGCTCGACGAGCTCGTCAGCCCACGACGCTCCCAGGCAGTCGCGTACCCGCGACAGGTTGCGATGTACCTCTCCCGCGAGCTCACCGACGCATCGCTCCCGAGGATCGGCAAGGAGTTCGGCGGGCGTGATCACACGACCGTCATCCATGCGAAGGACAAGATCACGCGCCTCATTCGCGAGGACCGCTCTGTGTACAACCTTGTGCAGGAGTTGACTGCACGCATCAAGCAGGCACGCTGATGCTGGGGGTCCACGGGAGCGGCCGGCGCGGCGCTGTTGAGTGCGTTGGCGCGGACCCCCACCCTCGTCCACACGCTTTTTTCCCGCTCGTGCCGCACAAACGCCTTGTCCTCCCCATGACTCACACTCCTACTACTTCTACGATCTTGTTTTTCACGTAATGACTACAGACATGGCGACCGACACCGCGCTCCGCGTCACCTGCTCGAAGGCAGAGCTTTCCGCCGCACTGGGGGTGGTCTCCCGCGCAGTCTCGACGCGCGGGGCCGTCCAGGTTCTCGGCGGCATCCTTATGCAGGCCGAGAACGACCGTCTCACACTCGCGGCCACCGACATGGAGATCTCGCTTCGCGCATCTGTGGGCGGCCAGATCACGGGGGACGCGAGCGTCGTCGTGCCGGGGCGGCTCCTGACCGACCTGGTTCGCCTGCTCCCCGACGACAACGTGACGCTGGTGCACGAGGAGGGCGAAGGCGCGCTCTCGGTGACCTCCGGAAGCCACTCGTCCCGGCTCAACGTGTACAGCGCAGAAGACTTCCCGCGGCTGCCGCCACTCGACGTCTCACTGCATCGCATCGAGACGCAGGCGCTGCTCGAGACGATCGACAAGGTCGGCCGGGCGGCATCGCGGGACGAGTCGCGCCCGGTTCTCACCGGAGTCCTGGTGCGCTTCGAGGGAGAGCGGCTCGTCATGGCCGCGACCGACTCGTACCGGCTTGCCGTGAAGGAGACGCCGCTTTCGGCCGGCGGGCCCGAGCTCGAAGCGATCATCCCGGCACGTGCCCTGCAGGAACTCGTTCGCATCGCGAGCGGCACCGAGGACATCGAGCTCGGAGTCCACGAGAACCATGTGATCTTCTCCGCCGGCGACGTGTGGCTCACGAGCCGCCGCATCGACGGCCAGTTCCCCAACTACAAGCAGCTGCTCCCCGAGACGTTCGAGGTCGAGATCGACACGCCGCGCGCGGCCCTTCTCGACGTGGTCCGGCGTGCCGGCCTCATGGCCCAGCGCAACGCGCCACTCCGACTCCGCTTCGCCGAGGGCGAGCTCACCGTGTCGGCCCAGACCCAGGACGTCGGGGAAGCGACTGAGTCGATTCCGATCGACTTCTCCGGCGAGGAACTCGAGATCGGATTCAACCCGGAGTTCCTGCGGGACGGGCTCGAGGCGGTCGCGGGCGACACCGTCCGGCTCAAGCTCATCAACCGCCTGCGGCCGGGACTGCTCGCGGCCCCGGAAGAGAGCTTCTGGTACCTGATCATGCCCATCCGGCTCGCGGGCTGATCGTCCGCGACGTCACGCTCCGCGACTTCCGTTCCTACGCCTCGCTCGAGCTGAGCCTCGAGCCGGGAGTGGTGTTGCTCCACGGACCGAACGGCGCCGGCAAGACGAACCTGCTCGAGGCGCTCCACCTCGGGACCCAGGGGTTTTCGCCTCGCGCGAGACGCGACGCCCAGATGATCCGCTTCGATGCCGAGGCCGCCCGCGTTCGCCTGCGCGGCGGACAGGGCGACAACGCGTTCACGACCGATCTCGTGCTCACACGCCACGATTCCCGCCGTGTCGAGCTGAACGGCGAGCGTCTGAGCTCGAGCGACCTCCTCAGGCGGGAGCTGACCACCCTCGTCTTCACTCCGGACCGGCTCGCGGTCGTGAAGGGGGGACCTGCGACGCGCCGTGCGTATGTCGACCGAGCCGTTGCGAGGCTTCTGCCGGCGCGCGCCAGCGCGGCCGGCGAATACGCGGCCGCACTCGGCCAGCGAAACGCCGGGCTCCGCGGGGTTCGGTCGGGCCACTCGTCGTTGGATGCCGTGGCGCCGTGGACGGAGGCGGTCGTCACGCTCGGCGAGGCCCTCGTGCGCGCGCGGGTGGACGCCCTCGAGCTCGTGGCTTCTGCTTTTGCGCAGACGGCGGGAGAGCTCGGCCTCGCAGACGCGACGCTCGACTACGACGGCGAGCCGGCGTCCGCCGAGGAGCTCTCCGCCCGCCTGAGCCTCGACGTGGAGCGCGGGGTGACGGGCGCAGGCCCCCACCTGCACGACGTCCGCATCGAAGCGGGAGGCCGCGACCTGCGCGTGTTCGGCTCGCAGGGCGAGCAGCGAGTGGCCGTCCTTGCGCTCGTGCTGGCTGAGGCTGCCGCCCTTCGCGCGCGCCACGGCGTGTCGCCGCTCGTGCTGCTCGACGACGTCCTGTCCGAGCTCGATGGCGACCGACGTCGATCCCTGGCGCGGATGATCGAGCGCGGCTCGCAGACCGTGCTCACGGCGACCGCGACGGCAGCGCTCCCCGCCGAGCCTGCACAGACGCTCTCGGTCGCACCGGGCGAGGTGCGGTGATGGAGCGTATCGGGCGCGAGGTCGAGCGGGAACTGGCACGCGGCGGGAGTCGCGACGCGATCCCGCTCGCCGCGCTGACCGCGGCCTGGCCGGAGGTGGTGGGGGACGCGATCGCGCGCCAGGCGTGGCCGCTGCGCATCGCGCGTGACGGGACGCTGCACGTCGCCACGTCGTCCGCGACCTGGGCGAACGAACTCGGCTTCCTCACCGACGAGATCATCGAGCGCCTGCGAGCCCGGCTCGGTCCCCAAGCGCCGAGTCGGCTGAGGTGTGCCGTGGGGCCGGTCCCGGAATCGGGCGCCGACGAGCCGGAGAGGACCGTGGAAGCGCCTCCCGAGGTTCCCCCCGAGATCGGCGCGCAGGCCGATTCGGCAGCCTCGGCGATCGACGATCCGGAGCTGCGCGAGCTGGTCGCGCGCGCCGCCCGGGCCAGCCTTCTGAAGGCCCGGTCCGGCCGCGACTTCTGATACACTTATCCGGCCCCGCAATATGGCTATTTGCAGGGCTTTTTTGATGGCCGAACCAGCCTACACCGCAAAAGACATCACCGTCCTCGAAGGCCTCGAGCCGGTGCGTCTTCGCCCCGGGATGTACATCGGCTCGACGGGTTCTCGCGGCCTGCACCACCTCGTCTACGAAGTGGTCGACAACGCAGTCGACGAGGCGCTCGCGGGACGGAACGACGTGGTCGACGTGACGATCCATCCGGACAATTCGGTGACCGTTCGAGACGCCGGAGCAGGCATTCCGGTCGACGTCATCGCGGAGCAGGGCCTCCCTGCACTGACGGTCGTCCTGACCAAGCTCCATGCCGGCGGGAAGTTCGGAGGAGAGGGGTACAAGGTCTCGGGTGGGCTGCACGGCGTCGGCGTGTCCGTGGTGAACGCGCTGTCCGAGTGGCTCGTCGCCGAGGTGCGGCGCGACGGCAAGGTCTACCGCCAGGAGTTCGCCCGCGGCGAGCCGACGGGAGACATGAAGAAGATCGGCGTGGCCGGGAAGGACGAGTCCGGTACGACCATCTCGTTCTTGCCGGACTCGGAGGTGTTCGAAGAAACCGAGTTCGACGCGTCGACGCTGGTCCAGCGGCTTCGCGAAACGGCCTTCCTCACGCGCGGGCTGCGCATCGTCATCCGCGACGAGCGCGCCGGCGGCCGCACCGACGAGTTCCACTACGAGGGCGGCATCAAGGACTTCGTCGCGCACGTCAACGAGGCGAAGGACCCGGTGCACAAGCACATCGTCTACTTCGAGGGCGACAGTGACGAGGGCGCCGTCGAGGTCGCGATGCAGTGGAACGGGTCGTACGTCGAGTCGGTGTTCTCGTTCGCGAACAACATCAACACGACCGAGGGCGGCGCTCACCTGCAGGGTTTCCGCTCCGCACTCACGCGCACGCTCAACCAGTACGCGCGCCAGGAGGGTCTCCTGAAGGAGAAGGACGACAACCTCGAGGGCGAGGACGCGAGAGAGGGCCTCGCGGCCGTGATCTCGGTGAAGCTCCGGAACCCGCAGTTCGAGGGCCAGACGAAGACCAAGCTCGGGAATCCGGGCGTGGCCGGGCTCGTCGAGCGAGTGGTGAACCAGCGGCTCGGCGAGTTTCTCGAGGAGAACAAGACCGAGGCGCGTCAGATCGTCACCAAGGCGATCGCTGCCCGCAACGCGCGTCAGGCGGCAAGAAAGGCACGGGAGCTCACTCGCCGCAAGAGCGCCCTCGAGAACTCCTCGCTTCCCGGCAAGCTCGCCGACTGCACGATCAAGGACCCGGAGTCCGCGGAGCTGTTCATCGTCGAGGGTGACTCGGCAGGCGGCTCTGCGAAACAGGCCCGTGACCGCACGACGCAGGCGATCCTGCCTCTGCGCGGAAAGATCATCAACTCCGAGAAGAACCGCATCAACAAGGTGCTCTCGAACACCGAGATCCAGGCGATGATCACCGCGATCGGCACCGGATTCGGAGACGAGTTCGACATCTCGAACCTGCGCTACGGACGCGTCATCGTGATGACCGACGCCGACGTCGACGGCGCGCACATCCGAACGCTCGTCCTGACCTTCCTGTACCGCACGATGCCCGAGCTCTTCGAGCGAGGCCACGTCTACATCGCGGTCCCTCCCCTCTATCACGTGAAGCTCGGGAACCGGGGCATGTACTTCGAGAAGGACGCACAGCTCGAGGATCTCCTCGTCCGCGAGCGCGTCAAGGACATGACCGTCGCAGCGCGCGACGAAACCGAGACGAGTCTGACCGAGGCGCGGTGGACTCGCCTCGTCCGCGATCTCGGCCATCTCGAGGCCTGGGTCGCCAAGCTCGAGGCGGAGTTCGGCCCCGCCGCCCGGTTCGCGATCTCGCACGGGCTCGTCGAGGCCCAGGTGGGGGAGACGCCGAACGCCGCCGCGCTGATCGCGTCGATTCCGCCCAACGGCTACGAGCTCACGGTCGAGGAGGAGCTGGCAGAGGCGCTGCACGTCCGCGTCGTCGAGACGGAGACGAGCACGGCGCACCGCGTGGTGCTGCCGACCGCGATGCTCGACTCGTCGACGTACGGAGCGGTTCAGCGTGCGTATGCGAAGACGGGCGAGGTCGTCGGTCTCCCGCCGTTCACCGTCGCGTTCGGGAGCAAGTCCGCGCGTGCCGAGACCTTCGACGAGCTTCGCGTGAACGCACTCGATCTCGCGAAGGAAGGGATGCAGATCAGCCGCTTCAAGGGTCTCGGCGAGATGAACCCGGAGCAGCTCTGGGAGACGACGATGGATCCTGCGAAGCGCATGCTCATCCGCGTGGAAGTCGAGGACGCGGCCGCAGCCGATCGCGTCTTCTCGACGCTGATGGGCGACCAGGTGGAACCGCGGAGGCTGTTCATCGAAGAGAACGCCAAGGACGTGAGGTTCCTCGATGTCTGATGTGGTGGAGCCACTGGGGGCGGGTCGAATCGAGCCGCGCGAGCTCGAGCAGGAGATGCGCTCGAGCTATCTCGACTACGCGATGAGTGTGATCGTCGGCCGGGCGCTGCCCGACGTTCGCGACGGCCTCAAGCCCGTGCATCGGCGAATCCTCTGGGCGATGCACGACGCGGGACACCAGCCGAACCGTCCCTACGTGAAGTGCGCGCGCGTCACCGGCGACGTCATGGGCAAGTACCACCCGCACGACTCGAGCTCGATCTACGACGCGATTGCGCGTCTCGTGCAGCCGTTCTCTCTGCGGTACCCGCTCGTCGACGGCCAGGGCAACTTCGGCTCGATCGACGACGACCCCCCGGCGGCCGAGCGCTACACGGAGTGCCGGCTCGCGAAGCTCGCCACCGAGATGGTGCGCGACATCGACTCGGACACGGTCGACTTCGGACCGAACTACGACGAGTCCCGACGCGAGCCCCAGGTTCTGCCGTCCCGTTTCCCGAACCTGCTCGTGAACGGCTCGACGGGTATCGCGGTGGGCATGGCCACGAACATCCCCCCGCACAATCTCGCCGAGACGATCGACGCCGTCGTCGAACTCATCGACAAGCCGACCGCGAGCGTCGAAGACCTCATGAAGCACGTCAAGGGTCCGGATTTCCCGACGGGCGGCATCGTCGTGGGGCGGTCGGGTATCCGCGATGCGTATCGCACCGGGCGGGGACGGATCATCATGCGCGCGCGCGCACACGTCGAGGAGCTGCGCGGTGGCAAGAACGCGATCATCGTCACCGAGCTTCCGTATGGCGTGAAGAAGGGCGGAGACGGTGGCGTGATCTCGAAGATCGCCGATCTCGTGCGCGAGAAGGTCATCACCGAGGTCTCCGATCTCCAGGACTACTCGGACAAGACGGGAATGCGGATCCAGATCGAGCTGAAGCGCGAGGCCGTGCCGCAGGTGGCGCTCAACAAGCTCTTCAAGCACACGACGCTGCAGACGACGTTCGGCTACAACGCCGTCGCGCTCGTCGACGGCGTCCCCAGGACGCTGTCGCTGCTCGAGTTCGTCCACCACTACCTCGACTTCCAGCGTGAGGTTGTCACGCGTCGCTCGCAGTTCGAGCTGCGCAAGGCGCTCGCCCGCGCGCACGTGCTCGAGGGCTACCTGATCGCCCTCGACAACCTCGACGAGGTCATCCAGCTCATCCGTGCCTCCGACGACGCCGACGAGGCGCGGACCGGGCTCATGGAGCGCTTCGGGCTCAGCGAGCTCCAGGCGCAGGCGATCCTCGACCTCAGGCTGCGAGCGCTCACGGGGCTCGAGCGCAAGCGCGTCGAGAACGAGTACGCGGATCTCCAGGAGCGCATCTCCGAGCTCCGCGTGCTCCTCGGTGACGAGTCGCGCATCGCTGCGCTGATCAAGGAGGAGCTGCTCGAGCTGAAGACGATCTACGGCCGGGCCGACGAGCGACGGACGGAGATCGTCGCGGGTGACTCCGATCTCGAACTCGAGGACATGATCGCGGAGGAGGACATGGTGATCGCGATCACGAGGTCCGGGTACATCAAGCGACTACCCGTGACGACTTATCGCGAGCAACGACGCGGCGGCATCGGCGTGATGGGCATGGATCTCAAGGACGAGGACTACATCGAGCACCTCTTCGTCGCGTCGACGCACGACTACATCCTCTTCTTCACGAGCGTCGGGAAGGTCTACAGGCTGAAGGTGCACGAACTCCCGCTCGGGTCGCGCCAGTCGAAGGGCCGCGCGATCGTGAACCTCCTCCCGTTCCGGCAGGACGAGGACGTCAGGGCCGTCATCGCGACTCGGAACTTCGAGGAAGCCAGGTACCTCGTCTTCGCAACGAAGAAGGGGATCGTCAAGAAGACGCAGTTCGTCGCGTACAACACGCCGCTCAAGGCCGACGGGATCATCGCGATCAAGCTCCGCGAGGACGACGAGCTGATCGGCGTACGACTGGCGAGTGAGGCCGACGACATCCTCATGGTCTCCCGGATGGGCCAGGCGGTGCGCTTCCACGGCAAGCAGGCTCGCGCGATGGGCCGAGACACCTCGGGCGTCGCCGGTATGAAGCTCCGCCGGGACGACGAGGTCATCGAGGTCGACATCGCTGCCGACGACGCGGATCTTCTGGTCGTCACCGAGAACGGCTACGGCAAGCGGACCCGTGTCGGTGACTATCCCGCGAAGGGCCGCGGAACGATGGGTGTGAAGACCGCGCAGTTGACCGAGGGCAAGGGCCGGCTCGCGGGGGCACGCATCGTCCGGGACGGCTACCAGGTGATGCTGATCTCCGACGGCGGAACGGTCATCCGCGTCCCCGTCGACGGCATCCGGCGTGCCGGACGCGCAACGCAGGGCGTGATCGTCATGCGCCTTCGGGAGGGCGAGCAGGTAGCGACGCTCGCACCGGTCGTCGGCTCGGAGGACGAGCCCGAGACGGAGCTACTGGAAGCGGAGGTCGAGGACGGCTCGGAGCCCGAGACGCTCGCCGAAACCGAAGTAGCCGGCTGAGGCGCGACACCTCGACGTGCGTTAGGCGTTCGTCCCGGAGTCAGCCGCGTTCGAGAGAGCGGTGAGCAGGTCGATCGGAATCGGGAAGACGATCGTCGAGCTGTTCGACGCACCGATCTCGAGGAGCGTCTGGAGGTAGCGAAGCTGGACGGTGATCGGCTGCTGCGCCATCACCGCCGCTGCGTCCTTCAGGCGCTCCGACGCCTGGAATTCTCCCTCTGCCGAGATCACCTTCGCGCGCCGCTCGCGCTCGGCTTCCGCCTGCCGCGCCATCGCGCGCTGCATGCTGGCGGGGATCTCGACGTCCTTCACCTCGACGACGGAGACCTTGATCCCCCACGGCGAGGTCGCCTCGTCGATGATCGACTGCAGGATCGCATTGATCTTGTCGCGCTCGGAGAGCAGCTCGTCGAGGACGTGCTGGCCGAGGACCGAGCGGAGGGTGGTCTGCGCGATCTGCGAGGTCGCGACCATGTAGTTCTCGACCTGCGTGATCGCGTTGTTCGGTTCGACGATCCGGAAGTACGCGACCGCGTTCACGCGCACGGGCACGTTGTCCTTGGTGATGACCTCCTGAGGCGGGACGTTCAAGGTCACCGTGCGCAGGTCGACCTTGACCATCCGGTCGACGATGGGGATCAGCAGGAACAGACCGGGGCCCTTCGGGTGCGGAAGGAGCCGGCCGAGCCGGAAGATGACACCGCGCTCGTACTCGCGCGCGATCTTGACTGCGGCGAAGAGAAAGAGGACGGCGAGAACGAGGACGACGACGAGCACGATCAGGCCGGCGGACACATCCATCAGGCGGGCTCCTCCCCGGTCGGTGTGGACACTGATCCTACGACGAGCCGCAGGTCTTCTTCGACTTCCTCGACGCGGACGTGCTCACCGGGGACGAGTTGCTCGCCGCCGGCGCTCCGCGCACGCCAGAGTTCGCCGTTCACCTGCACGAGGCCGTCCTGCCGCACGATGGCCTCGTTGCCCACCATGCCGTGCACGCCGACCGCCACGGGTTGCCGGGCTGCACGCAGCGCTCGCGACATCGCGAAGCCGAGGAGGAGTGCAAGGCCGGCGGCGATACCGATCGCCACCGGCATCGAGACCTGGTACGCGTCACCGGCAGGGTCGAACAGGATGAGCGCACCGAGGACGAACATGATCGCACCGGCGACGGAGAGCGCCCCGTGCGTAGGGACGAAGGCCTCGGCGATGAAGAAGGCGGCCGCCAGCGTCATCAACAGGAGCCCGGCTAGGGACACCGGGAGGACCTGTAGGCCGTAGAGCCCGAGGATCAGGGAAATCGCGCCGACCGTGCCCGGGAACACGAGCCCGGGGTTCCACAGCTCGACGACGATCCCGATGAGCCCGATCGAGAGCATGAGCGTGATCAGGTTCGGATCGACGAGGAAGTCGCGGGCGCGCTGCCAGAAGCTCATCTCGACGTCCTCGATCTGGGCCCCGGCGGTCTCGAGGACGAATCCCTTCGGCACGGTCTTCATTCCGTCGATTCGCTCGAGCAGGACGGGGATCGTCGGCGCGATGACCTCGACCAGGCCGATCGCCCTTGCCTCCCGCGCGCCGTAGTTCGAGGCCTTCGTGACCATGTCCCGTGCCGCCTCGACGTTGCGGTCGTGCTCGCGCGCGAGCTCGCCCGTGTAAGCGGCCGCGTCGTTCACGATCTTGCGGCGGAGGTCCTCGGAGATGTCCTCGCCGCTCAGCGAGATCGGTGTCGACGACCCGATGTTCGTCTGTGGCGCCATCGCCGCGACGTCCGCGGCCATCGTGATGACCGCGCCCGCAGAGTCGGCACTCGAGCCGGGGGGCGCGACGTACACGACCACCGGTACCTCGGCGGCGAGGAAGCGCTTGACGATGCCGCGCATCGACGAAGCGAGACCTCCCGGCGTGTCGAGGACGAGCACCATCGCTGCGTAGCCGCCCTCCTCGGCACGGTCGACGGCGTCGTCCACGAACTCCTGCGTGACCGGGTTGATGTCGTTTGCGAGGTGGACGGCAAGCACGCGACCGGCGTCGTCCTGCGCGAGAACGCCCGGCGCCGCCGCAAGCGCTCCGATGAGAAGCGAGACGGCGAGAAATCCCCGCAAACAACGGCCTGGCACCGGTGTAAGGATTCTATCAGCGGAGGTTCTGCGCCCTTGTTCGCGAACTGGGGAGTGGTCACCCTGGAAGCCCTCGTGCGTCGTCTCCTCCTGACCTTCATCGCCGTGGCGACGCTCGCGGCGGCGCCGAATGCGCTCGCGGCGTCGCGCGATCGTGTGACCACGGTCGAGCTCGCGCCCAGTGGGGCGGGCACGTTCCAGTCTCGGGCGGCGTCGCGGTTCACGCTGGCCGGCGTGCACTGGCGCGGCTCCGGCACCGTCCGGTTCCGTACGCGGTCGCTCGACGGGCGGTGGAGCTCCTGGCGCGCTGCGGCGCCGGAGGCCGAGGACGGACCCGACGAACGCTCTTCCGAGCGCGGCCGGAAAGGGTGGCGGCTCGGGAATCCATGGTGGGTGGGCGACTCCGATCGCATCCAGGCGCGGGTGACGGGGAGTGTGACGAGGCTCCGGGCTCACCTCGTGTGGAGCCCCGAGACGCGTATTCCCCTGCGGGTGCCGGCTGCCACCGTGGCGCCCCCGATCGTCCCGCGAACGACGTGGGGAGCCGACGAGAGGATCCGCCGCGCTCCGCCCACTTATGCGTCCGACGTCCGGTTCGCGATCGTCCATCACACGGCTGGCCAGAACGGCTACTCGCGCAGCGAGGCGCCCGCGATCGTCAAGGGCATCCAGCTGTTCCACGTCCAGGGGAACGGCTGGAACGACATCGGCTACAACTTTCTCGTCGATCGCTTCGGGACGATCTACGAGGGCCGCTTCGGGGGCGTCGACCGCAACGTCGTGGGGGCGCACGCCATGGGCTTCAACACCGGCGCGGTCGGCATCGCACTCCTCGGGACGTACGAGGACGCTGCTCCGTCGGCTGCGGCGCAGGATGCGATCGCGCGACTCATCGCGTGGCGGCTCGATCTCGCCCATGTCGACCCGACCGCGTTCCTCACGTTCATCTCCGGCGGCAGCGACCGCTATGCCAGCGGGATCCCGGTGCTTCTGAACGGGATCTCGGGGCATCGCGACACGGGGTTCACCGCGTGTCCGGGTGACGTCCTGTACGGACGCCTCGGCACGATTGCGTCGGTGACGCGCGGACTCGGCGGCCTCAAGATCTTCGAGCCCAGGGCGACCGTCGCGGGGTCCGCAGTGCGTGTCCGCGCGCGACTGTCCGAGCCGCAGGGCTGGGCGGTAGCGGTTGAGGGGGCGAGCGGAGCCGGGGTGGCACGGGGCTCCGGCAGCGGGACGGCGGTCGACTGGACGTGGGACTCGGCAGGATTTCCGCCGGGTTCGTACCGCTGGACGGTCTCGGCGGGCTCGGCCCGTCCTGCCGTCGGCACCTTCCGCGCGGGCGGCGGCGCCGCGCCTCTAGCGATCGAGACGCTCGTCGCCGAGCCCGAGGCGATCAGCCCGAACGGCGACGGCCAGGCGGACGCGACGACTCTGACGTATCGGATCTCGGCGTCGGCGAACGTCACGATCGAGGTGACCGACGCGATCGGCGGGGTCGTCTCGACCATCGTCGACCGCATGTGGACGGGTGCGGGGCAGCACACGGTCGAGCTCGACGGCGCTGCGCTCGCCGACGGCTCCTTCAACGTGGTGATGACGGCTCGTACGGCGGCGGGGGCGTCGGTGCAGAAGGTCATCCCGTTGAGCGTCAACCGCACGCTCGGCCTCGTGACCGGCGCGCCGGTCGCGTTCTCGCCGAACGGCGACGGCCGCCGCGACCGCCTCACGGTGACCTTCGCACTTGCGGCGCCGGCCGGGGTGCGCATCCGCGTCGAGCGGGAGGGTCGTTGGGTCGCGACTCCGCTGCTGGCGAGCTATCCGACCGGGACGCAGCGCTTCGTCTGGGACGGGATGCGCGGTGTGGGGCTCGTGCGGGACGGCGAGTACACGGCTGTCGTCGAGGCGACGGCCGGGCCTGGCGCTATCAGCTTCGGCGTCCCGTTCGCCGTCGACTCGACGGCGCCGCGCGTCCGCATTCTCGCTGGGGCGGGGCTCAGGGTGAACGTGAACGAGCCGTCGGTGCTGACGTTGGTGATCGACGGCCAGGCGCTCAGGCGTGAGGTCAAGCGCGCCGGCGTGATCCGCATCCCGTGGGCCGGACCCGCAGTACGTGTGCGTGTCGTCGCCTGGGACGCGGCCGGCAACTCGAGCGGCCCCGCGGTGCGGGTCCGGCGAGGCTAGGAGCGAGGATCCGGCGAGTAGACTCGCCGCGTGCCGACACCTGCGCTCCCGTTCGGGAAGGACGTCATCGAGTCGATCCTTCCCCACCGCGATCCGTTCCTCCTCATAGACGAGGTGGCTGAGCTCGAGCCCGGCCGCCGCGTCGTCGCGCGTCGAGCCGTGAACGCAGACGACTGGTGGTTCGCGGGCCACTTTCCCGCGCGGCCCGTGATGCCCGGCGTACTCATCGTCGAGGCCATGGCCCAGACGGGCGCGCTGGCGGTGCTCGTCGAGGAGGAGAACCGCGGAAAGATCGCCTTCTTCGCGGGGATCGACGACTGCCGCTTCAAGCGGGTCGTCGAGCCGGGCGACGTCCTCACTTTGACCTGCGAGATCGACACGGTGCGCGGGCCGATCGGACGCGGGAAGGCGACGGCGCACGTCGGCGAGTCGCTTGCCGCTCGCGGAACGCTGACCTTCGCCGTGGAGCGGTAACGTGCTCGGCACGGCTCAGGGAGTGCGCATCGGGATCACGGGCCTCGGCGTCCACGTCCCGGACAAGGTGCTGACGAACGCGGAGCTGGCCGAAATCGTCGAGACGTCCGACGAGTGGATTCGCGAGCGAACCGGGATCAGGGAGAGGCGCATCGCCGCGGACGACGAGGCGCTCACCGACATCGCGCTTCCCGCCGCGCGGGCCGCCCTCGAGGACGCCGGCGTGGACGCCGCGGACATCGACTTCCTCGTCTGCGCCACTGTGACCCCGGACATGATGTTCCCGACGTCCTCCGCCCTCCTGGCGGACACACTGGGGATGCCGAACGCGGCCGCGTACGACCTCCTCGCAGGGTGTACCGGCTTCGTCTACGCGATCGCTCAGGCCTACGGGATGCTGGCGTCCGGCCTCTCGCGACGCGCGCTGGTGATCGGCGGCGACGTCCTCTCCAAGATCCTCGACTGGGAGGACCGCTCGACTCTCGTGCTCTTCGGCGACGGCGCTGGCGCCGTCGTGATGGAGCCGGTCGACCGGGGCGGGTTCCTCGGCTTCGAGCTCGGCGCCGACGGCGGGGGTGGCGAGTATCTCTGGTACCCCGGATCGGGTTCGCGACACTTCGAGAACCCGGAATCGTTCGTGAAGATGAACGGCCGCGAGGTCTTCAAGTTCGCGACGCGCGTGATGGTCTCTTCGGCGAGTGAAATCCTCGCCGAATGTGGGAAGACTGTCGACGATGTCGACGTCTACGTTCCCCACCAGGCGAACAAGCGGATCATCGACTACGCGGTGGCTAAGCTCGGGATCCCCCCGGAGAAGACCATCGTGAACGTCGACCGCTTTGGAAACACCTCGTCAGGCTCGATTCCACTCGCGCTCGCCGACGCGCGGGCCGACGGCCGCCTGCACGACGGGGCGCTCGTGCTACTGACAGGGATGGGCGCAGGGCTCACATGGGGCTCGGCGCTCGTCGAATGGACGAACGGGAGGCCATCATGAAAGTGGCGTTCTGCTTCCCAGGCCAGGGGTCGCTCGAGGAGGGCATGGGCCGGGACGTCGCGGAGGCGTTCCCGGCTGCACGGGACGTGTACCGGATCGGGTCGGAGGCGACCGGGCTCGATCTGGAGGAGCTCTGCTTCTCGACGCCCCTCGACCAGCTCGTGGACACGGAGGTGCAGCAACCTGCGCTCGTCGCGACGAGCCTGGCGATCCTCGCGGCGATGCGCGAGCGCGGCCTCGAGCCGGATGTCGTGGTCGGGCACTCGGTCGGCGAGTTCGCAGCCCTGGCCGCCGCCGGGTCGCTGGAGACCGGGACCGCCATCGGGCTCGTCCGCGAGCGCGGTCTCGCGATGGCCGAGGCGGCTCGCCAGCGTCCCGGCGCGATGGCGGCGATCCTCGGCCTCGCCGACGAAGAGGTCGAGAAGCTGTGCCGGAGGATCGTCGGCGTGTGGCCGGCGAACTACAACTGTCCCGGCCAGGTCGTGGTGTCCGGGGAGCACGAGGCGGTCGAGGAGTGCTGCGCCGAGGCCGCTGGCCTCGGCGCTCGACGAGCAGTGATGCTGAAGGTGTCGGGTGCGTTCCACAGCCCGCTCGTCGCCAGGGCGGCGGATCGGCTGCGACCTGCCGTCGATCGCGTGAAGATCTCGGAGCCGCTGGCGCCGTTCATGTCGACGGTGACGGCGAAGATCGAGCCCGCGCAACGCGTCGCAGCGCTGCTCATCGACCAGCTCACCGGGCCTGTGCGCTTCACCCAGGCTGCGACCGAGCTGATCCGCTCCGGCGCGACGACGTTCGTCGAGGTCGGGCCGGGGAACGTGCTGTCCGGACTCGTGAAGCGGATCGATCGGGGCGTGAAGACGATGTCGGTGAACTCGCTCGAGGGCCTGGAGCGCGCGCAGGAAGCCCTCGCGCGGTGAGCTTCTGCTCGCTCGAGGGGCGGACGGCGCTCGTCACCGGCGCGTCGCGCGGCATCGGGCGCTCGATTGCGACGGAGCTCTCCGCAGCGGGCGCGTCGGTCGTTCTCTCGTACCGGACCGGCGCGGAGGAGGCAGATGCCCTCGCCTCGGAGATCGGAGGCCGCGCGGTGCAGGCCGACGTGTCGGACCCGGCATCCGCGGCCGCGCTCGTCGTGGAGGCAGGCGACGTCGACATCCTTGTCAACAACGCAGGAGTGACGCGTGATGGATTGCTCGTGCGCATGTCCGACGACGACTGGAACACCGTCATCAACACCAACCTCGCGTCGTGCTTCTACACCAGCCGGGCGGTGGCGCGCGGGATGATGCGCAAGCGCGCCGGGACGGTCGTGAACATCTCCTCGATCGTCGGCATCCACGGAAACTGGGGCCAGACGAACTACGCGGCCTCGAAGGCCGGGATCATCGGCTTCACGAAGTCCCTCGCCCGTGAGCTCGGGAGCCGGAACGTTCGGGCAAACGTCGTCGTTCCCGGGTACGTGAAGACGCAGCTCACCGACGTGCTTCCCGAGGACGCAACGAACGCGATGCTGCTGAACACCCCGCTGGGCCGTCTCGGTGATCCCGAGGACGTCGCCGGCGCGGTGAGGTTCCTCTGCTCGGACGAGGCGTCCTTCATCACGGGCGCCGTATTGCTGGTCGACGGAGGGCTGGGGATGTAGTGGCCGGCGGGTCCGACAACGGCCGTCGCGTGGTCATCACCGGCGTCGGGATGGTGAGCCCGCTGGGGAACGATCCAGCGTCCTCGTGGGAGACCCTCGTCGCGGGCGAGTCGGGCGCGGGGCCGATCACGCACTTCGACACGTCCGACTACGACGTCCACTTCGCTTGCGAGCTGAAGGACTTCGACCCCACGCACTGGATGGACCGCAAGAAGGCGCGACGTATGGATCGCTTCTCGCAGCTGGCGCTGTCGGCAGCGCGGATGGCCGAGGCCGACAGCGGCCTCGACATCGCCGCCGCGCCGGAGCGCGTGGGCGCGGCCGTGGCGACGGGGATCGGTGGCCTCTACGCCTTCGAGGACTGCTTCCAGAACCTGCTCGAGCGCGGGCCGGACCGGACGAGCCCCTTCGCGATCGTCCAGATCATCCCGAATATGGCCGCCGCCTGGGTCTCGATGGAGCTGGGAGCGCAGGGCCCGCTCGCCGCCGAGTGCACGGCGTGCGCCGCATCGAACATGGCGATCGGCGACGGCCTCGACGCAATCCGCCTCGGGCGCGCCGATGCGATGTTCTGCGGCGGTACCGAGGCGCCGATCACGCGCGTCGGCATCGCCGGGTTCACGGCGATGCGCGCGCTCTCCCGCCGGAACGACGAGCCGACGGCCGCATCCCGCCCGTTCGACTCCGGCAGGGACGGCTTCGTCATGGGCGAGGCGTCGGGGATGCTCGTGCTCGAGGAGCTCGAGCATGCGCGCTCGCGGGGCGCGAAGATCTATGCGGAAGTGCTCGGGTACGGCGTCTCGGCCGACGCCAGCCACGTTTCCGATCCCGATCCGACCGGGGCGAATCCCGCCCGGGCGATGCAGATGGCCTTCACCGACGCCGGCATCGATCCCGAGGTCGTCGGGTACGTGAACGCGCACGGCACTTCTACGCCGTCCGGCGACGCGGCGGAAACGCGGGTGCTGAAGCTGGCGCTCGGCGAGGAGAAGGCCCACCGCACGCCGGTCTCGTCGACGAAGGGCGCGACCGGGCACTGCCTCGGCGCGGCCGGGGCGGTCGAGGCGATCTTCTGCACCTTCGCGCTCCAGCACGGCGTGCTGCCGCCGACGATCAACTACGAGGACCCCGATCCGGAGTGCGACCTCGACTACATCCCGAACGAGGCGCGCCGGCAGGACATCGAGGTTGCGGTCAACAACTCGTTCGGCTTCGGCGGTCACAACGCCTGCGTGGTCTTCCGGCGCTGGGACGAAGCCGCCTGAGCGGTCAGACCCGCCGCTCGAGCAGGAGCGTGTCCCGCCAGGAGCCGTGCAGCTGCGCGATGCGGTCGCGGCGCCCGACCAGGCGGAAGCCGACGCGCTCGTGCAGCGCGACGGTCGCCGCGTTCTCGGGGAAGACGTTCGTCTGGATCGTCCAGATCCCACCTTCGTCGGCGCTCGCGAGGAGCGCGTCCATCAGCTTGCGCCCGACGCCGCGTCCGCGCATCGACCCCGCCACGTACACGGAGTGCTCCGCAACGCCTGCGTAGCACTCCCGCGAGGAGGTCGGCGAGAGTGCGGCCCAGCCGACGATCCGCCCGTCCTGGACCGCGACGAGGCGGTGATCTCGCAGGCGCGAGGCATCGAACTCCTCGTAGCGTGGCGCCGACGTCTCGAAGGTCGCGTTGCCGGTGGCAATCCCCTCCGCGTAGATCTCCTCTACGGCGGGCCAGTCGTCCCGCGTCATCGGCCGGATCTGGAACACGCCGGGCAGATTAGGCTGCCGGGATGGAGCGATGGGCGACGTTCGACTGCTACGGGACGCTTGTCGACTGGAACGCCGGGATCCACCGCGAGCTCGAGAAGCTGTTCGGCGTCGAGTTGGCGGACAGCCTGCTCGTCCGTTATCACGAGCTCGAGCCACAGATCCAGGCCGACAACCCGGGCGTGTCGTATCGCGAAGTCCTCACGATCGCGCTCGAGACGCTCGCGGCCGAGGCCGGGCTCACGCTGCCGGAGGGCGAGACGAGCGCGCTGGCCAGATCGCTCCCCGAGTGGCCGGTGTTCGACGACGTGCACGACGGCTTGGCGGAGGCACGCGCAGGGGGCTGGCGGATCGGGATCCTGTCGAACACGGACCGGGATCTGATCGACGCGTCGATGGACGCGATCGGCGTGCATTTCGATCTTTCCATCGTCGCAAGCGAGATCGGCTCCTACAAGCCGTCCCAGCGCCATTGGGAGGTCTTCCGGCAACGGGTGGGTGGCGATGTGGGCCACGTTCACGTCGCACAGAGCCTCTTCCACGACATCGCGCCGGCAAGCGAGCTCGGGATCCCGTCGATCTGGATCAACCGCCTTGAGGAGCCGGACGACGGGCGCGCATCGCGGACTCTCGTCTCCCTGGCCAGGCTGGCGAGCACTCTGGACGAGCTCGTCCCCAAATGACGCCCTCACTCCGAGTCCCGACCGACGCGGATGTCGAGGACGTCGCGAGGATCATGAGCGAGGGCTGGCCGGAGGCCGTGGATGCCGGCCAGGTGCGGCAAGCGTGGGCGTCTCCTGGCTTCGACCGCGAGCGTGATGCGCGCATCGCCCCAGGCGCGTACGTGCACGTGGAAGCCCTCGACCGAGACCGAGTCTGGATCAACCTGCGCGGCCGCCCGTCGACCGCGCTCGTCGACTGGGCGGAGGGCCGGGCACGCGAGCGGGGCGGCCGGATCCTGTGCGGCTCCTGGGCTGCGAACGAGAGCGTGCTGGAGGAACTGCGCCGCCGCGGGTTCAGGCAGATCCGCCATTCGTTCCGCATGTCGATCTCTCTGGAGGACGAGGTGCCGGTGCCCGTGGTGCCGGCCGGAGTGCGGCTCCGGACGTTCGAGGATGGGGATGAGCGCTCCTTCTACGACGCGCAGCTCGAGGCCTTCGCCGATACGTGGGAGCCGATCGACCACCCGTACGACGAATGGGCGCACTGGTTATTGGACACGCCGTCCTTCGACCCCGAGCTGTGGTTTCTGGCCGAGGTGGGTGGTGCGGTGGCAGGGTTCGCCATCTGCAGGGTGCATCCCGGGAATTCGGACCTCGGGTGGATCCAGATCCTCGGGGTTCGCCGGCCGTGGCGAGGAAAGGGGATCGGGCGCGCGCTTCTCCTCAACGCCTTCCGCGCGCTTCGCGCACGAGGCCTCCGTCGCGCCGGGCTGGGCGTCGACGCCGAGAATCCGACCGGAGCGACGAGCCTCTACGAGTCGGTCGGTATGCGTGTCGTGGACCGCTTCGAACTCTACGAGACGGAGCACACGTGAGCGTGCTGCGGGCGCGCTGCCCGAACTGCAGGACGTTCACCGCGGTGGCGATCGGTGACGGCTACGAGTGCCATAGCTGCGGAGGCACCTTCCCGGCGGGGCTCGTGCGCGTTCCGGCCGCGTGGGGCGCCGGCGGCGAGGCGATGGCAGACGGCGCGCGCGTTCCGCTTCCGTATCCCGAGGTCGCTGTGATCGATGGCGGCACGCTCGAAGAGCAGACCACGGCGATCGTGGAGGCACTACCGCAGCGGCCGATAGTCCTCGGCGGGTGCTGTTGCGCCCACGTCGGAGGTGCGACGGGTGTCGCGCCGCGCGTCGATCGGCTCGGCATCGTCTGGATCGACGCCCACGGTGATCTCAACACGCCGGAGACGTCCCCGTCGGGGAATCTCTGGGGCATGCCGTTCCGGATGCTGCTCGACTCGGGTGTCGCGGCGGCAGAGGACGCCGCGCTCGTCGGCGCTCGGAACCTCGACCCGCCGGAGGCGGAGTTCGTCGCGCGTCACGGGATCGACGATTCGCTCGATCGCGCGCTGGCCGGCGTCGACGCGGTCTACGTCGCACTCGACCTCGACGTTCTCGACCCGGCCGATGTCGACGTCCTCATCTCGGAGCCCGACGGGCCGTCACCGGACGAGATCGCGGCGCTGCTGCGGGACGTGAGGCAGCGGACGCGGATTGCAGGAATGGGCGTCACAGGCTTCCTCGCCACGGACAGGAACACGGCCCTCGCGGTGCGGATGCTCGCCGCGGCCGGCTTCTGAGGCGCCACTAGACTCCTGCCATGTCTTCCGGGCAGCGTCGCGTCGACGTCGAGGTCGAGAGCAAGCGCCCGGACGAAACGCCCGACGGCAAAGGCCACCCGAACACCTGCCCCGGCTGCGGGTCGCACTACCGCGACGACGAGTTGAAGCAGGCGCTGAGAGTCTGTCCGCAGTGCGGTCATCACTTCCGCGTGGGTGCGCGCGAGCGGATCGAGCAGCTCGTGGACACGGGATCGTTCGTCGAGAACGACGCCGACCTCCGGTCGGCGGATCCGCTGCAGTTCTTCGACCTGCGCCCGTACGCGGAGCGGCTGGTCGAGGCCGAGATGGAGACGGGTCTCGGCGACGCGATCGTGTGCGGCGCCGGGGACATCGAAGGGAGGACGTGCGACCTCGCGATCATGGACTTCGGGTTCATGGGCGGCTCGATGGGAAGCGTCGTCGGGGAGAAGTTCGTGCGCTCGTGCGAGCGGGCCGCGGAGTCGGGCGGGACACTCGTCTCGGTGTCGGCTTCCGGTGGAGCGCGGATGCAGGAGGGCATCCTCGCGCTCATGCAGCTGCCGAAGACGATCTGCGCGATCGAAGACCTGCACGAGTCTCGTGGCTCGATGATCTCCGTGCTGACCCACCCGACGACCGGCGGGGTGCTCGCGAGCTTCGCGAGCCTCGGCGACGTCGTCCTTGCCGAGCCGGGAGCGTTGATGTCCTTCGCAGGCCCGCGCGTGGTGTCGCAGACGACGCGCGAGAAGCTGCCGGACGACTTCGGGCGCGCCGAGTCGAACTACCGCTACGGGCACCTCGACGCCATCGTCCCCCGCTCCGAGCTGCGCGCCACCGTCGCTCAGCTCCTCGGGTTGTTCGAGCACCCCTGATGCCCAACGAGGCGGAGATGCGGCTGCGCGAGCGGCTCAGTAAGCTCGGCGGCATGAAGCTCCTGCGCGGCACGAAGCTCTCGGGCGAGCTCGCACGCCTCCAGGACCAGCTCGACCAGTTGCGCGCGGATCCGACCGCGGAGGAGATTTGGCAATCGGTCGAGCTCGCGCGCCACGTCGACCGGCCCTACACCCTGGACTACGTCGAGCGGATCTTCGACGACTTCTTCGAGCTCCACGGCGATCGTGGACGTGCCGACGACTCCGCCCTCGTGACTGGTCTGGGGAAGCTCGACGGCAGGACCTTCGTGCTCATCGGGCACCAGAAGGGGCGCGATATCAAGGAGCGGGCGACGCGCAACTTCGGAATGGCATATCCCGAGGGCTACCGCAAGGCGATGCGCGCGATGTCCCTCGCAGGCCGGCATGGCTTTCCGGTCGTGACCATGGTGGACACGCCAGGCGCCTACCCCGGGGTCGCCGCGGAGCAGCACGGCCAGGGTGGCGCGATCGCGCGCTCGCAGGCCGCGATGGTGCGACTCCCGGTGCCCACGGTCGCGTGCGTGATCGGCGAAGGCGGGTCGGGAGGGGCGGTCGCGATTGCCGTCGCAGACCGCGTCCTCATGCAGGAGAATGCGATCTACTCGGTGATCTCGCCCGAGGGGTGCGCGGCGATCCTGTGGCGGGATGCGGGCCAGGCGCGGAAGGCCGCCGCCGCGTTCAAGCCCGACGCCGCGCATTGCCTCGAACTCGGCGTCGTGGACGGGATCGTCGCCGAGCCCGAGGGCGGAGCCCATACGGACGTCGATGCTGCCGCTCAGCTCCTCGAGCAAGGAATTCTCGCTGCATTCGAGGAGATCGACGACCTCGACGACGACGACCGGCGGCGTCTGCGCCGCGAGAAGTACCGCATGATGGGCGTTCTTGCGTCGACGGCGTAGCAGACCGCGTTCTCCACAGATTCCACAGGCTTATCCCCGACACGAGAAACCGGCCTGAGCAGGGAAAAAGCGCATCGGTGCAGCCGGTTGGTGAAGAACAGGTTGCGGTTCGGGCGACAATCCACAAGTGAGCCTCGACGAGTACCGACAAAAGCGTCGCCGCGGCAAGACGCCGGAGCCTTTCGGCGAGCGCGCCGCCTCGGCGGAGCGGCCGCGCTTCGTCATCCAGCGCCACGCCGCGCGGCGGCTCCACTACGACTTTCGGCTCGAGCGTAACGGCGCGCTCGCGAGCTGGGCTGTGCCGAAGGGCGTCCCGCTCCGCAGCGGGGAGAGGCACCTCGCCGTGCACGTCGAGGACCATCCGCTCGAGTACGGCGATTTCGAGGGGACGATCCCTGCGGGCGAGTACGGTGCAGGCACTGTCGAGATCTGGGATCGCGGCACGTACGACCTGCTGGAGGAGAAGAAGAACGGCGGCCTGACCGTCCGGCTCGACGGCGAGCGGCTCGACGGCGTCTGGACGCTCGTACCGGCCAGGCTCGACGGCGATCCGAAGAACTGGCTCCTCCTGCGGAAGGACGCGGGCGAGGGAAGCGCGGCGCGGTACCGGCCCATGCTCGCGGTCAGTGCCGACACGCTGCCGAGGGGCGAGGGCTGGGTGTTCGAGCCGAAGTGGGACGGGTTTCGCGCGATCGTGACCGTCTCGGGCGGCGACGTGTCGTTCACGAGCCGGAACGACAACGACCTGACCCGGCGGTTCGGGGACGTCGCTCGCGCAGCCGCGCTCGCGATCCGCTCCTCCGACGCGGTGCTCGACGGAGAGATCTGTTCGCTCGACGAGGCGGGCCGTTCGCGCTTCTCGCTCCTGCAGGAGGGCGGCGGCACGAGCGTTCTGGTCCTCTTCGACGCGCTCGAGGTCGAGTCCTCACCGCTCGTCGACCTCCCGCTCGCGGAGCGGCGTCAACGACTCGAGGAGCTGGTCGACCAGCAGGCGGGCGTGCTCGTGTCCCCGCAGTTCGACGACGGCCAGGCGCTGCTCGTCGCCGCGCGCGAGCAGGAGCTCGAGGGTGTCGTGGCCAAGCTGAGGGACTCGCCGTACAGACCGGGCCGCCGCTCGCCCGACTGGCAGAAGCTGAAGCTCCGCCTCACGCAGGAGGTCGTCATCGCCGGCTACACGCGCGGACAGGGACGCCGCGGCGGCGGGTTCGGCGCGCTCGTCGCCGGGGTCCACGATGCGGGTGTCCTGCGCTGGGCAGGGAACATCGGCACGGGCTTCTCCGATCGCGAGATCGAGCGCCTGCTCGGTCTCATGCGCCCCCTCGTACGTCCCGACTCGCCCTTCGCCGAGGTGCCGAAGATGCCACGCGTCCGGAAGACCGACGTCACGTGGGTCGAGCCCTCGCTCGTGGCCGAGGTCGAGTTCGCCGAGTGGACGCACGAAGGACGGCTGCGGGCGCCGTCGTATCTCCGGCTTCGTGAGGACAAGGCGGCGCCGGAGGTGAGGCGCGAGCGCGTGCCGGTCGAGCCGGTCGTGAAGCGCGGCCGCAAGGAGCTGCGCTTCTCCAACCTCGACAAGCCCTTCTGGCCGGAGCTCGGGATCACGAAGGGCGACCTCATCGCCTACTACCGCGACGTGGCAGAGGTGCTCGTCCCGCACCTGCGCGGGCGGCCGTTCACGATGAAGCGCTACCCCGACGGCTGGCAGGGCAAGAACTTCTTCCAGAAGAACGCACCGTCGCACATGCCCGGGTGGATCGAGCGGACGTCGCAGCCGGCGTCGACTCGGGAGGGCGAGAGGAAGCTCATCGACTACGCGATCGTCGACGACGACCTAGCGCTCATGTGGATGGCCAACATGGGGTGCATCGACCTGCACACGTGGGCGTCGCGCGTCGACAAGGCCGACCGCCCCGACTGGGTCATGTTCGACCTCGACCCGTCGGAGGGATCGGGGTTCGAAGAGGTGGTCGAGGTCGCGCTCCTGGTGAAGCAGACGCTCGACCTGCTCGAGCTCGAGAGCCATCCGAAGACCTCGGGCTCACGGGGAATTCACGTGCTCGTCCCGATTGCGCGGCGCCACTCGTTCGAAGAGGTACGCGACTTCGCCGCGATCATCGCCGGCGCGCTCGCGCGCGCACATCCGAAGCTCGTGACCACGGAGTGGGCGAGGAAGAAGCGCCACGGAGTCCTCGTGGACGCCAACCAGAACCGGCAGGGCGCGACGAACGCGAGCGTCTACTCGGTGAGGCCGCGCGCGGGGGCGCCGGTGTCGACGCCGCTCCGCTGGGACGAGGTGCAGTCGGGGCTCGATCCCGCTGGCTTCACGATGGAGACAGTCCTCGACCGCGTGGCCGAGCACGGGGATCTGTACGCCGCCGTGCTCGGAGGTAAGCAGTCGCTGAAGGCCGCGCTGAAGTCGCTTCGCTAGCGGTCAACCCGTGGCGTAGGCGTCGAGCCGTTCGGCGAGCTCACGCGGGCGGCTGATGCCGACGTAGTGGCCGCCGTCCATCTCGTCCGCCTCGATCCCGAGACGCTTGCGTGCGTGACCGCGAGCCCATGCGGCCGGGAACATGCGGTCGTCGCGACAGAGGAGGTACTTGGTCGGCGTCTCCGGCCACGCGTTGAGCGGCCAGGGCTCGCGCAGCGCCTTCGATGTCTCGTCCCGCTCTCGGTGCCGCGCTTCTTCCGCCAGCGCGGGCGCGACGTCGTGGTAGAAGACGTCGTCATACCCGCTTGCCTCGTAACTGGTGTTCGCCCACCAGTCTGCCAACAGCTCGCCGGGGGCCGGGATCATGCCGGCCACGAGGACGAGAAGATCGGTGAGAGCGCGGGCGCAGACCAGCGGCGCAGTCCCAGGCGCTCCCGCCGCCGCCGTGGATCAGTGCGAACGTCGTCACCTTTCTGCGACCCCTAGTCGCCGAGTCGACGCGGATGACCGAGCATGGACAGCTCCACGATGTCGCGGCGGAAGAACAGCGCGACGGTCCAGTCGACCACGACCCGGAGCTTCCGGCTCAGAAGCGGCAGCTGGTAGAGGTGATACGTCCGCGTGACGAACCACCCGGGGAAGCCCCACAGGTGCAGGCCGGGGAGCTCTGCGATTCCCTTGAACCGCCCGAGGGTCGCGACCTGGCCGAGCATGCGGTAGCCGTACGGCTCCGGGTCGCCGGCGAGGTTCTTCGCGAGCCGCCGGGCCTGGCGGAGCGCGTGCTGGCTCGTCGGAGGGTCGACGAAGCCCGGCGTCTTCGTGTTGGGGATGGCGGCGCAGTCGCCGAGCGCCCAGACGTCGGCCGTCCCCTCGACGCGGAGCGTCGCGTCGACGACGACACGCCCGCGCTGGTCGAGCGGCAGCCCGAGATCGGCAAGCAGAGGGTTGGCGCGCACGCCGGCCGTCCAGACGACCGTTCGCGCGGGCACGACCGTCCCGTCGGAGAGCGCGGCTCCCGTTCCGTCGTACGACTCGAGCGTCGTGCAGACATGGATCTCGATGCCGCGTTTCGCGAGGCGGCGGGCGGCGTACTCGCCGAGGCGGCGGGGAATCTCCGGGAGGATCTTCGGAGCGGCGTCGACGAGCACCCAGCGCTGCGCGACGCTCCGGAGCACGGGGTAGTAGCGCCGCGCGGCGTGCGCCATGTCGTGGAGCTCGGCGAGCGCCTCGACGCCTGCGTAGCCGGCGCCCACGAACACGAAGCCGAGCTCGGAAGCATCGTGGGGATGGATGGACGCGCGCTCGAGTTGGAGGAGCACGCGATTGCGCAGCGCGATCGCGTCGGCGAGGTCCTTGAACCCGACCGCATGCTCGGCGAGGCCGGGCACGGGGAGCGTCCGCGTGATCGCGCCGAGGGCGACGACGAGGCGTTCGTAACCGATTTCGAGCTCACCGGCGAGTGATTCGACGGCGACGGTTCGGCGCTCACGGTCGTGGCGCGTGATGTGGCCGAGCACGAGCTCCGCATGCGGGCACATCTGGCGGAGCGGCACCACCACGTGCCGCGGCTCGATCGTCCCCGACGCGGCCTCGGGCAGGAGCGGCGTGTAGAGCATGAAGTTCTCGTGCGAGACGATCGTCGCGCCCCGGCGCCTCAGCAGTCGCGCGACGTAGCTTCCGGCGAACCCCCCACCGAGGACGAGCGTGCCGCCGCGTGCCTCGCGTCGCTCCACGGGTCATGCTTACCACGATGGGACGGCAGGTTGCGGTGATCGGGAGCGGCGCGGAATGGGAGGAAGCGGCCGAGGAGGTCGGGCGACTGCTCGCGGAGAGCGGATGCGTCGTGGTCACAGGAGGCCTCGACGAGGTCATGGCGGCGGCGCACCGCGGGGCGAAGTCGGCAGGCGGCGCCACGATCGGAATCCTGCCTGGCGAGAGTCGCTCGGCCGCGAACCCGTGGGCGGAGCACGTCGTCGTGACTGGGATCGGTCACGCGCGGAACCTCGCTGTCGCGGCCAGCGGCGATGTGGTGATCGCCGTCGGCGGCAGCTACGGGACGCTCGCGGAGATGGCGTTCGCGCTCCGGCTCGGCCGACCGGTCGTCGCGCTCCAGGGCGCCCCGCCCGTGGACGGGGCGGAGCGTGCGGCCACTCCCGCCGAGGCGGTAGCCGTGGCTCTACGTCACCTCGGCTAGACGCTGCTCGAGGAAGCGGATCTCGGAGGCGTTCGTCGTGAGTTCGAGAGCGCGGCGGTACGCGTTCGCGGCCTCGTCGCTCCGTTCGAGGCGCCGGAAGAGGTCCGCGCGCGCGGCGTGGAAGAGGTGGTAGCCGTCGAGGCCGTCGAGCTCGTCGAGCATCCCGAGGCCGCCCGTGAGGTCGCCGGCCAGCGCGACCGCGACCGCGCGGTTGAGCTCGACCACCGGCGACGGTTGCACGACGGCGAGCGCGTCGTACAGCGCGACGATCTCGGACTTCGGGCGATCCTCGGCGTGCGCAGCCGCGATCGCCGCCTGCAGCTGGTACGGACCCGCCCGTCGCAATGAGACGGCGCGCTCGAGGACGCGGAGTCCCTCCTCGATACGCCGTCGATCCCACAGCGTCCGGTCCTGGTCGTCCAGCAGCACGATCGCGCCGTCCTCGCCGACGCGCGCTGCGCGGCGCGAGTCCTGGAGGAGCATCAGCGCAAGCAGTCCCAGCACCTCGGGCTCGTCGGGCATGAGAACGGCGAGCAGCTTGCCGAGCCGGATCGCCTCGTCGCAGAGGTCGGCCCGGACGAGGTCCGATCCGGCGGATGCCGCGTACCCCTCGTTGAAGACGAGGTAGAGCACGGCGAGGACCGAGCGGAGCCGCTCGGGCAGGAGATGGTCCGGCGGGACGCGGAACGGGATCCCGGCGTCGCGGATCTTCCGCTTCGCGCGAACCAGTCGCTGCGCCATCGCGGACTCGGCGACGAGGAACGCATGCGCGATCTCGCCCGTTGTCAGGCCGCCGACCTCCCGCAGCGTGAGCGCGACGCGACTCTCCGCGGCGAGGGCCGGGTGGCAGCACGTGAAGACGAGGGCGAGCCTCTCGTCGGGGATCGCGCTCACGTCGTCCTCCTCCGCCGGGAGCTCCTGGAGCCGCCCGATGATCTCCGCCTTCCGCTGGAAGACCTTCTCGCGGCGGATGCGGTCGATGGCGCGATTGCGGGCCGTCGTGACGATCCAGGCTCCGGGCGCGCGCGGCGAACCCTCGCGCGGCCAGCGCTCGAGGGCCGTCGCGAATGCGTCCTGGACCGCGTCCTCGGCGAGCTCGAGGTCTCCGAGGACGCGCGTGAGGATCGCGACGGCATGGCCCCACTCGTCCCGGAAGACCCGCTCGACGTCCTGCATGCAGCGGCTATTGCAGCACGGGCCGGATCTCGATCGCGCCGTGCCTGGCCGAGGGGATGAGCGAAGCCAGCCGGATCGCCTCGTCGAGATCGGGAAGATCCGTCAGGAAGACGCCTCCGAGGATCTCCTTCGTCTCCGCGAACGGCCCGTCCGTCACGATGCGCTCGCCGTCGCGCACCCGGACGACCTTGGCCGTGTGGCGGCCGTCGAGCTCCTTGCCCGTGACGTTGGGGTCGGCCTTGCTGAGCTCCTCCATGAGGGAGGTCCACTGCGGCATCTCGTCGGCGCGCAGCGCCATCCTCTCGTCGTGCGGGAGGCCGACCCATTCCGAGTCGTCGCCGTAGATGAGCAGTGCGTAGTTCACGGCTGTGCCTCCCCCGGATCGACGAAGACCGGCCGCACTTCGACGGCGCCGTGCTCGGCGCCGGGAATGCGCGCCGCCCACCCGAGCGCTTCGTCCAGGGATGCGCACTCGAGGAGATAGAAGCCTCCGAGCGCCTCCTTCACCTCCGCGTACGGCCCGTCGGTCACGAGGGTCTCGTCGTCACGGACGCGAACCGTCGTGGCGTTGCGCGTGAGGGCGAGCTCGTTCCCGCCGGCCAGAACGCCGGCGGCCTCGGCCTCTCGGCCGAACGCGCGGTATTGCTCGTACGCCGCTGCCGCGTCCTCCTCGGACGAGCTCGCCCACACCTCCTCGTCGCCATAGATCAGCGCCATGTATTGCACGTTCCCTCCCTTCTCGTCGCTCGGTACGCGTAAGACGAACGCGTCAGCGCGTTCTCGACACTACGCCAGCATGCGCTGCAAGAGCAGGCGGGCGCCGGCCTTGTCGAGCGGCTCGTTGAGGTTCCCGCACTTGGGGCTCTGCACGCACGACGGGCAGCCGGCCGTGCACGGGCAGCGCTCGAGCAGGCGAGCCGTGTCCTCGACCCACTCGCGGAAGCGCTCGAAGCCTCGCTCGGTGATCCCGACGCCGCCGGAGTGCCCGTCGTAGACGAAGATCGTCGGGCGGCCGGTCTGGTAGTGCAGGTTCGTCGAAAGACCGCCGATGTCCCAGCGATCGCACATAGCCCAGAGCGGGAGCAGCGCGATCAGGCTGTGCTCGGCCGCATGCAGCGCTCCGAGGAGCCTCGGCATCTGCTCGAGCCCCTCCAGCTGCTCCGGCTCCGGACAGAACCAGATCGCCTCCGTCTCGAAGGTCGTCTCGGGCATGAGCATCGGGACCACGTCGATGGTCGCCCCATCGCGGATCGCCTTGCGCGCGTACGCGATGACCTGCTCGGTCACGGAGACTCGCCCGAAGTGCAGCTCGACGCCGAGCCTGCGGTCGGAGCGCTCGGAGCGCTCGATCGTCGTCTCGGACTCCTTCTTCACCTGCGTGTACCAGTCGACGCGGGCCGGAGCGACGACGGCGACACGGTCCTCCAGCGAGAGCGACTCGACGAGGTACTGCTCCCCGAGATGGAGATAGACGGCGCCCTCGTGCACGGTCGAGTACGCGCGGTCGCGCTCCACGAGCCCGAGCAGAGAGCCGGTCTCGCCGTCGACGACGGTGAACGCCTCCGCGTCCCCGGAGCGGAGTGAGATCCGTGCGGCAGGGTAGTCGCGGCCCTTCCAGACGTACCCCGCGGGCGTGTGCTCGAGCTCCGGGAGCTCGGCGGCGCGCCTGAGCGCTTCGCGGCCGAGGGTCTCCACGTCTCCGCCGTCGATCGGCGCTTCGAAGGCGGCGGACAGCACGTGCGGGTCGAGGATCCTCGGGTTCGCGTGGTCGAGGATCGCCGCCTCGACCTTGCGGGAGAGGAGCGCGTCGGGCTCGCGCGCGAAGAACTGGTCGAGGGCGTCCTCGCTGCAGACGAGGATCGCCAGGCCGCGGTCACGGCGACCTGCGCGACCCCACTGCTGCCGCAGCGACGCGACGGTTCCGGGAAAGCCGACCGAGATCGCGCAGTCGAGCAGGCCGATGTCGATCCCCAGCTCGAGCGCGTCGGTCGCAGTGACGCCGAGGAGCTCGCCCTCGACGAGTCGCCGCTCGATCTCGCGACGCTGCTCGGGCGTGTAGCCGGCGCGGTACGGGGTGAGTCGGCTCGCCGTCGCGGTGTCGAGGCGCTCCGATGCGAACCGGTGGATGAGCTCGGCGGCTCTACGGCTCTTCGCGAAGCAGATCGTCCGCAGACCTCGCGAGGTGAGCTGGGCGAGGAGGCGCGCCGCCTCGCCGAGGGTGCTCGCGCGGAGGCCGAGCTCGGCGTCGAGGAGCGGCGGGTTCCAGATGACGACCTCGCGCTCGGCTCGCGTCGACGTGTCGCTGTCGACGACCGTCGCGACCTCTCCGGTCAGTTCGAGTGCGAGCTCCCCGGCATTCGCGATGGTCGCCGACGCCAGCAGGAACTGCGGGTCGGCGTCGTACACCCGCGCGAGACGCCGGAGTCGCCGCAGGACGTTCGCGACGTGCGAGCCGAACACGCCCCGGTACACGTGCGCCTCGTCGACGACGACGAAGCGCAGATTCGCGAGGACGTCGCCCCAGCGGTCGTGGTGCGGGAGAACGCCGACGTGGAGCATGTCGGGGTTCGTCAGCACGAGGTTCGACCACTTGCGGATCTGCCAGCGCCGCTCGCTCGCCGTGTCGCCGTCGTAGATCGCCGGCCGCAGTCCCTTGAGCCGCAGCTCCGCGAGCGAGCGCGCCTGATCCTGCGAGAGCGCCTTCGTCGGGTAGAGGTAGAGGGCGCGTGTCTTCGGCTCGCGCGCGATCGCGTCGAGCACGGGAAGGTTGAATGCGAGCGACTTCCCGGAGGCCGTGCCCGTCGTGACGACGACGTTCTCCCCGCGACCCGCGGCCTCCCACGCCTCCGCCTGGTGGCGAAACAGTGCAGTGACGCCGGTCCGGACGAGCGCGGAAGCGACGCGGGGATCGAGGTCGTCGGGCAGGGGCTCGAGCTTCGGCTCGCGCGAGGGCTCGACGCCGCTGTATGCGATTTCCTCGCCCTCGAGGAGATCCGCCCAGCTCGTTGCCACGTCGATCGCCACGACGCCAGTGTCGCAGCCGACCTAGGTCGGTGGCCCTCCAGCGCGAGCTCGCGTTTCCGCGCGAGCTCCTCGGCTTCCGCTACCCGGCGACGTGTGCAAGCAACCGCTCGTAGCGCGATCGGGGATGTGCTCCGTGGACGGTCTCGCGCGCCTCACCATCCGCGAAGAGCATGACCGTGGGCAGCGACAGGACGCCGTAGCGACCCGGAACGCCGAGGTTCTCGTCGATGTTCATGCGCACGAGGCGCAGGCGGCCCGCGTTCTCTGCTGCGATCGCGCGGAGATGCGGCTCGATCGCCTCGCATGGCTTGCACCACGGCGCCCAGAAGTCCACGATCACCGGCTCGCTTGCGCCGAGCACTTCGGCGTCGAACGTCTCGTCGGTGACCTCGACCACCGCCGCAGCGTAGTCGCGCGGCTACGACGAGCCGGCGACTTCGAGCACCTGGAGCTCTTCGCCGAACACGATCGTGCCGTCGAACACCGCGGCGGCGTCTCGAAGCCCCTTCTCGCGTGCGGACGGGCGATCGAGGTTGGGACCGATGTGCGTCAGGACGAGCGTCCGGACGCCCGCCTGCGCTGCGAGCGTCGCGGCCGACGGAGTGCCGGTCATTCCCCCGCTCAACCCCTCCGCCTCCATCGCCGCGTCCGTGTCCCAGCACATGCAGACCAGCATGTCGGCGCCGCGCGCCAGCTCGACGACGCTGTCGACGGGCTCGGTGTCCCCTGTGAACACGATCGATCCCCGGTCGCTGTCGATCCGGTAGGCCGCGGCGAGCAACGGCTGCGCATGCACGGTGTGGGCGGCGCGCACGGAGAAGTCGTCCTCCTCGAGCTGGAACATCGCGTCGATGCCAAGCGCGTCGATCTGCGGCGGACGGCGCGGGAGTGTGCCGCCACGGTTCGAGAAGACCCGCTGGCTTCCGGGATGCTCGATCCTCGCGTTCCAGTCGCAGACCCATGCGCCGTCGGGCCTGCGAACAGCCTGCGCGTGAGGTCCTCGGTCGGCGGCGGCCCGTACACGCGCAGTGGTGTCTGATCGACGTCCTGGTCCCAGCGGGTCAGGACGAAGCACGGGTAGTCGGCGTTGTGGTCGAAGTGGTGGTGCGTGAAGAGGAGCAGCGAGATCTCCGGCGTGCGGCGGCCCGCGCGCGTGAGCTTGTGCGTCGTCGCCGGGCCGCAGTCGATCAGGAGGCTGCGGCTCGCCACATCGAGCAGATAGGCAGATCCGAACCTGCGAGGCGTCGGAGTCGGAACTCCCGCCCCGAGCAACGTCACCCTCATGGGCGAGGATCTCAGAGCTTGCCCGCGAGCGCGCGCAGCCGGAGAACCGGCACCCGCCACATCGCCTCGGCGACGATCGAGCCGGTCATCTTCGACGCTCCGGCACGCCGTTCGACGAACGTGATCGGCACCTCCTCGACGCGGAGGCCTGCCCGTTTCACGCGGTAGGTCGTCTCGATCTGGAACGCGTAGCCGTGGGCAGAGAGCGCGTCCAGGTCGATGGTCTCGAGCGCCTCGCGCCGGAAGCATTTGAATCCGCCCGTGAGGTCGCGTACGCCGAGCCCGAGGAGCACCTGCGCGTACAGGCAACCACCGCGCGAGACGATCCGGCGCAGGAGACCCCAGTTCGCCGTTCCGCCGCCGGGCGCGTAGCGCGAGCCGAGCACCAGGTCGGCATCCTCGGCCGCGGCGATCAGTCGAGGAACATCGGCCGGATCGTGCGAGAAGTCGCAGTCCATCTCGAGCACGAGCTCGGCGCCGTCGGCCAGCGCCCACCGGAACCCCGCGACGTAGGCAGGACCGATTCCCTGCTTCGTCTCGCGATGCAGAACGGACACCCAGGGAAGCTCCGACGCGAGGCCGTCGGCGATCTCCCCGGTTCCGTCGGGAGAGCCGTCGTCGATCACCAGCACGCGATCCATCGTCGTGTCGAGAACGCCGCCGAGCGCCTCGATCATCTGCTCCAGGTTCTCCCGCTCGTTGTACGTGGGGAGGCACAGGACCGCGCGAGGCATCGCCGTATCATCGCGGGATGGCCAAGATGCTGCCCCGGAACGGTGAGCTGGCGGATCAGCTGGACCTTCTGGCCGATCTCTCCGAGATCCTCGAGGAGGAGTCGTTCAAGGTCATCGCGTACCGGCGCGCGGCCGGGCGGATCCGCGAGGCGGCTGTGCCGATCGCCGAGCTGGCGCTCGACGGGAAGGCCAAGGAGCTCCCCGGTATCGGGAAGACGATCGAGGCGAAGGTGGTCGAGGTCGTGGAGGACGGGGAGATGCATGCGCTCACGAAGCGGCGCGGCCTCGTCCCGGCGGGCGTCGTCGACTTCCTCCGGCTCCCCGGGGTCGGGCCGAAGACGGCCGCGCGCATCTGGACCCAGCTCGGGATCACGTCGCTCGACGGGCTCAAGACCGCGGCCGAGTCGGGCCGGCTCCGCGACCTGTCGGGCATGGGAGCGCGCAGCGAGGAGAAGATCCTGAAGGCGCTCGAGGCGGGTGTCGGCGAGGAGGCCGAACAGCGCAGACTTCTCGCCACAGCGCTGCCCGCGGTCAGACGCGTGGTCGCGGAGCTGGAGGCGCACCCGACCGCGATCGCGGTGTCCGAGGCGGGCAGTGTTCGCCGCCGTCGTGAAACGGTGCGCGACCTCGACTTCATCGCGACCTCGAGCGACGCCCCGGCCCTCATCGACGCGTTCTGCGCCGGCACCTGGGTGTCCGAGGTCCTCGCGCGGGGAGATACGAAGGCGACGGTCGTGTCCCACGACGAGCTGCGCCTCGACCTGCGCGTCGTTCCTGAGGACTGCTACGGCAACGTCCTGCAGCATTTCACCGGCTCCAAGGACCACAACATCAAGCTGCGGGAAGAGGCGCAACGGCGCGGGCTGTCCATCTCCGAATACGGCGTCACCGAGGTGGAGTCGGGGAAGGTCGTGACGCACGCCGACGAAGACGATCTGTACGCGTTCCTGGGCTATGGAACGCCTCCGCCGGAGCTGCGCGAGGGCACGGCCGAGATCGCGGCTGCGCGCAACGGCGACTTGCCTGCTCTTGTCGACGTCGCGGACCTGAAGGGGGAGCTGCATTGCCATTCGACCTGGTCCACCGATGCCAGGGGGACGATCGAGGAGATGGCACACACGGCGAAGGGTCGCGGCTACGCGTTCCTCTGCGTCACCGACCATTCGCACTACCTTCGCGGCGGGCGCCTGGAGGCCCAGTGGAGGGAGATCGAGGACGTCAACGGCCGCCTCACCCGGTTCCGGGTGCTGCGCGGGATCGAGGTCAACATCCGCGCCGATGGCTCGCTGGACGTGGACGACGATTCACTCGCTCAGCTCGACTGGGTGGTGGCTTCGCTGCACACGTCGTTCGACAAGAGCCCGACCGAGCGGATCGTCGGTGTCATGGACAACCCGCACGTCGACTGCATCGGGCACCTCACCGGTCGCCGGCTGTTGAAGCGCGAGGGCGCGCCGGTCGACGTCGAGCGTGTGGTCGAGCGCGCCGTGGAGACGGGAACGGCGCTCGAGATCAATTCGCAGCCCGACCGCCTCGACATGCGCGACACGCACGCGCGGCTGGCCGGCGAGGCCGGCGTCAAGATCCCGATCACGACCGACGCGCACTCGGTCGGCGCGCTCTCGTATGCGGAGCTCGGCGTTGCGCAGGCGCGGCGCGCGTGGCTCACGAAGGAGCAGATCCTGAACACACGGCCCTGGCGCGAGATCGCCAAGCTCCGGAAGTGAGCTCGTTTCGGGACGACGGCGCACTTGCCGTCGACTGGGTGGCGTCGTACCTCGAGCGTGTCCGCGAGTTCCCCGTGCTCTCGCAGGCGGAGCCCGGAGCGATCCGCGCGTCTCTTCCGCAGACACCGCCGGAAGATCCCGAGCCGTTCTCGAACGTGCTCGCCGACCTCGACGGCGTGCTCGGGCCGGGCCTGACGCACTGGCAGAGCCCGCGCTTCTTCGCCTACTTCGCGACGACGAGCACCGAGCCCGCGATACTGGCGGAGCTGCTCGCCGCGGGCCTGAACCAGGTCGGCATCCTCTGGCGAACGTCGCCTGCCCTCCAGGAGCTCGAGGAACTCACTCTCGACTGGCTCGCTCAGCTGCTCGGGCTTCCGCCCGGGCTGCACGGGCACATCGAGGACACGGCGTCGACGAGCACACTGGTCGCGCTCGCCGTTGCGCGAGCGGTCGCTCCGGGCAGACGCGTCGTGCTCTGCTCGGAGCATGCGCACTCGTCCGTCGACAAGGCGACCCGTCTGCTCGAGCTCGAGCTGCGGAAGGTGCCGGCCGACGAGGCGTTTCGGCTCCGCCCCGATGCCATGGAGCTCGCGGACGCCTGTGCAGTCGTTGCGACGATCGGCACGACATCGTCCACGTCAGTCGATCCGGTCGCCGAGATCGCCGATCGGTGCGAGAAGGAGTGTGTCTGGCTCCACGTCGACGCCGCGTACGCGGGAGCGGCCGCAGTGTGTCCTGAGCTTCGCGATCGCTTTGTCGGCTGGGAGCGAGCCGACTCGATCGTGGTGAACCCGCACAAATGGCTGGGCGTCCCGACGGACTGCTCGACGCTCTGGACGCGGCGCCAGGACGCTTTCCGCGACGCGTTCAGCCTGATCCCCGAGTATCTGCGCGTCGCCGAGGAGGTCACAAGCCTCAGCGAACACACGCAGGTGCTCGGCCGCCGCTTCCGTGCGCTCAAGCTGTGGGCCGTCCTGCGCTGCTACGGCCGGTCGGGGCTCCAGGAGCGCATCCGGGAGCACGTGCGGCTCGCGGGGCTGTTCGAGCAGCTCGTGCGTGCCGAGGGCGGGTGGGAAATCGTCGCTCCCCGGCCCTTCTCGGTCGTGTGCTTCCGCCGCGTCGGCTCCGACGACCTCAACGAGGAGATCCTCGAGCGTGTCAACGCGAGCGGCGAGGTGTTCATCTCGCACACGCGGCTCGGAGGCCGCTACGTGCTCCGGCTCGCGATCGGCAGCTTCCGCACGACGGAGGAGGACGTGCGGCTCGCCTGGGACGTGCTCAGGCGCGAGGCAGACGCGCTCTGAGGTACAGCCTCGTGGCGTGGAACACGCGCCCGCCGTCGAGACCCGTCGAGAAGCCGCCGCGGGCGTAGAGACCGTCGTTCGTGCGCAGCGCCGCTCGGGCGCGCGCCAACTGCGTCGCCGTCGCTCTCGCCGCGGCGACATGGACGCCGGACACGCGAGTCCCCGTCGAGCCGTTGACCTGCGTCGCGCGGTACGAGAAGCACGGCGCGCGGACGCAACGGATCCCGGTGTCACGGACGCGGTAGTAGCCGCCGCTGATCTTCACGCCTCCGGCCGGTGCGTAGATCCCCATGACCACGAGCTCCCCGAGGTCGTCACGGCCGATGTCGATCGCTCCGCGGACGAGGGCGTCTTCGGGAACGTCGCCGACCGGTCTGCCCCGTACGTCGACGGCGATCGCCGCGTAGCAGCGGGGATGCCGCAAGGCGTCCTGGCAGCGCGTCCGGGCTGCGTTCGCAAGCGCGACCCAGTAGCCGCCACACATCGGGCCCGGGCACGAGCGGGGGTCGTGCCGGACGACGAACATCGCCGTACCCGTCGGTGGCTGGCGAGCCGCGGTTGCCGTCGCATGGAACGCGGTCACGAGGAGGAGCGTCACCACGAGGCCGACCCGACTGGCCATGCTCGTACGATAGGCCACGTGCGCCTCGTCGCCATCGGACTCGTGGCGGGCGTGTTCTCCGCGTTCTTCGGCGTCGGCGGCGGGATCGTCGCGGTACCGCTCCTGATCCTCGTCGCGGGGCTCCCGGAACGCGCAGCGACCGCGACGTCGCTGATGGCCATCGCCATCACGGCGACGGCCGGGGTCGTCGTCTACGCCTATCGCGGCGAGGTCGAGCTCGGGTACGCCGCGCTCGTCGGGCTCCCCGCGGCCGCGGGAGCGCTCGCCGGCTCGGCATGGCAGCAACGGATTCGCGCGAGCACGCTGACCTACGGCTTCGCCGTCCTGCTGAGCGTGCTCGGCGTCTGGCTGCTCGCGTCATGACGGCCAGCACGATCGTGCTCGCGCTCGTCCTGGGAGTCGCGGCAGGTGTTCTGGCGGGGCTCTTCGGCGTGGGCGGCGGAATCCTCTTCGTGCCGGCGCTCGTCGCGCTCGGGCTCGGGCAGATCGAGGCGCAGGGCACGTCGCTACTCGCCATCCTCCCGACGGTGCTCGCCGGCACCTGGAACCAACGTCGGTACGGCAACCTGCGTCCCAGAACCGCCGTCGTTCTCGGTGTCGCCTCGATCGCGGGCGTCGAGATCGGGGCGCGGCTGGCGACGGCGCTTCCGGAGGCAACGGTGCGCCGCCTCTTCGCCCTGCTTCTGTTCGCGGTTGCGGTGCACCTCGTCTGGAGAACACGTCGGCAGGAGCCGCGCTACCCTGAGTCGCCTTGATCCGCCTCGTCGTCGCGGTCGTCGGAGCTCTGGTCGCCTCGTCGGCGCTCGCCGCCGCGGCGCCGCCTCCACGGGGCGCCTCGACCGGCGCGAACGCGTTTCTCCTCCGCATCACGATCCCCGGTCAAGACGCCGTTCTCATCGGAGGTCTCGAGTGGCCGACCTCGACGACGGCCGACGTGCAGTCGTTCCAATACCCGGGGGACGGCTCGATCGTGAGCGTCGGCCGCTCGCGCGCGGCCATCTTCGCCTCGCCGGGCTCCGCCGCCGCCACGCAGTCCTTCTCTGAGGCGATCGTCGTCTCCCTCTTCAACGGCGAGGTCGTGGCGGGCAAGGTCACCGCCTCTGTCTCCGCAGGCGCCAGCGCACGGTCGGTCGGCGCCGATACGACGGCGTCGGCGGTCCAGGGCCTGCGCGCGCTCGGGAGCGACGTACCGAGTGCTCCCGGAAACGTGTCGCTGGAGGACTGGGGAACGATGACCGTCCTCTCGAGCGACAGCGGCAGCCGCAGGACCGGTCCGCCTGGCGCGCAAGCGTCGGTCACTGCGCTCCGCGTCGTCCTGAGTGCGGACCACGGCGGCCTTCCGGCTGGAAGCGAGATCGTGATCGGAGACGCGCAGGCCGTGGCCGTCGCCGATCTCTCCGCGCCGCCACGCCCGCCTCCGTCGAGGAACCTCGACGAGCCGCGCGCGACACCGGACAGACGTCCGGATCGCCTCCCCCGTGCGCCCGAGCCGGACGACGTCGGCGGTGAGGTCGCCGGCGGTCCCGTGAAGGTCGCGCCGGAGGTCGCGGCGGACCTCTCCGCGGGTGGGTACGTCTTCCCCGTCTACGGAACGGCCTCGTTCGGGGACAGCTTCGGAGGCCCGCGGCCGAACATCCCCGGCGGCTGGCATCACGGAGAGGACATTTTCGCCGCCGAGGGAACGCCGTTGCTCGCGGTCGCCGCGGGCACCCTGCATACGATCGGCTTCACCAAGATCGGTGGATACCGGCTCTGGCTTCGCGACAGCGAGGGCAACGAGTTCTACTACGCGCACCTCTCGGCCTACTCACCGCTCGCGGTCGAGGGGCGGAGCGTCGAGGCGGGCGACGTGATCGGCTTCGTGGGCGACACCGGCGACGCCGAGGGGGGCTCTCCCCACCTGCACTTCGAGATCCACCCTTCGTCGATGGCCGGTCTCGGCTACGACGGCGTCGTCGCCCCGTACTCGATCCTCCTCGCGTGGCGGCGCGCCGACGACGTCTCGTTCTCGGCCGGGCGAATCTTCATCCCGACCGGGCCGGGCTCGACGACGCTGCCCCCGCCGGGCGCCGTCCTCCTCGAGGCAAATGACATCGCGGGGACGAGCGGCCTCGTCCCCGGCGCGCTCGAGAAGGCGCTGACTCGGTAGGGAAGCGACCGGGACCCGCGCGGACGCGGATCCCGATCGCCGCAGCCGCTAGGGCTCGGCGCCGTTGTCGCCCGCGGCCGACTCCGATTGAGTATCGAGCTCGGCTTCGAGCTCCTCGAGGCCCGCACCGTCGTCGCCCGCGACGCGATCCATGATCCACTCACGCGTCTGCTCGCCGGTCCACGGGTTGTAGAGGACGCCGAGCGTGACACCCGTGAGCAGGATGACGCGGTTGCGCGTCTTGTGACCCTTCTTCTTGGCCTTGCCCTGAAGCTTGTCCGACGCCTCCGACAGGTCGGAGACGAGGAACTGGAGCTGCTTCTGGAAGTCCTTCTCGGAGACCTTCTCCGCCTTGCCCTTCACGCCTCGGCTCTTCGCCATCTGGCCGTAGAGGCTGCGAGCGGCGACGAACGCGGCGAGGAGATCCTCGCGCAGCTCCGGGTCGGTCATCGCGCGCTGGACGTACGGCTTCAACGCGTCGGTCGAGAGCGCCGGTGTCTTCGTCTTCGCCATGTGCTGCACCACCTTTCCTTCGAATCTGGCTCCGCAGTATGTCGGCTACGATCGCCCACGTGCGGGCCTTGCTGACTCTCGCCCTCCACCCCAAGCGGCTCCTGGCGCTGCTCGGAGGACTGATCGGGGCCACGCTGTACGTCTGGATCGCAGCTGTCCGTGCCGTACCCGCCGTGCAGGAGCGGAAAACCGCGCTCCGGCGAGCCTGGCGTGCGCGCGAGCGCAACCACCCGTAGGCACCGTCTCAATTCCGGGTCGAGCATCTAGGCTCCGCGCGTGCAGCCGAAGGGTCTCATCTGCGCCGGCGGCGAGGCGACCCGCCTCGGCGAGCTGACCCGCGTCGCGAACAAGCATCTGCTGCCGGTCGGGAGCTGGCCGATGATCTACTACCCGCTCCAGCTCCTCCAGCTGGCGGGAATCCGTGACGTCCTCCTCGTCACGGGCAAGGGTCACGCCGGCCAGATGATCGACCTGCTGGGCGACGGCCGGCTTGCGCCTCGTGGCGGCGGAGATCCCATTCTCGAGCTCGATCTCACCTACAAGGTGCAGACCGAGCCGGGAGGCATCGCGCAGGTGGTCGGCATGGCGGAGGACTTCGCCGGCGGTGCGCCGCTCGTGGTCGTGCTCGGCGACAACATCTTCGAGTACGCGCAATCCCCGAGCCTGCACGAATGGGCGGAGCAGCCGACGCGGGCGCGGATCTACGTGAAGGAGGTCGACGACCCCGAGAACTTCGGCGTGGTCGTCTACGACGACGACGGGCAGGTGATGGACATCGTCGAGAAGGCCGGCGTCGTGGACACGCGTTACGACGCCCCCCCGACGAGCCATGCGGTGGTCGGTCTGTACTGCTTCCCACCCGACGTGTTCAACGTGATCGCGACCCTGAACCCGTCCGCGCGCGGAGAGCTCGAGATCACAGACGTGAACCGCCACTACGCCCTCGCGGGGCGTCTGGACGCCGCGGAGGTGTCGGGGTGGTGGGAGGACGCCGGCAAGCACTGGCAGCACCTCGCCGATATCGGCCGGCGGATCGAGGAGACGGGCGCCAACAAGCGAGTCGGCGCGTGATCGACGGTCTCCTTCGCCTCCCACTCACGCGTTTCGAGGACGAGCGGGGGTGGTTCTGCGAGCTCCGGCGCGACAGCGCCCTGCCGAAGCCGATGCGGCAGACGAACCTGTCGTTCTCGAGGGCCGGGGTGATCCGCGGCCTCCACTACCACGAACGAGGTCAGGACGACCTCTTCGCGTGCGTGCGTGGTACCGCGCGCGTCGTCGTTCTCGACCGGGAGAGCGGCGAGACGTTCACGGAGGACATCGGCGACGAGAACCCGGTGGCGATCTACATCCCCGGCGTGAACGCGCACGGCTTCGAGGCGCTCACGGACATCCTGTTCTGCTACCACGTCACGGTCGAGTACGACTCGGCCGACCCGGACGAGCACACGGTCGCCTGGAACGACCCGCGCGTCGCACACCTATGGAGCTCGGAAACGCCGATCCTCTCCGCGCGGGACGCCGTCGAGTCCTGATCACCGGAGCCGGTGGTCAGCTCGGCCACGCACTCCAGCAGGTCTTCGCGCACGACGACGTCCTCGCGCTGACGCGCGCCGACTGGGACGTCACCCAGCCGCCGCCAAGTGACACGGTGTCACGAGGCGATTTCGACCTCGTCCTGCACACGGCGGCCTGGACGGACGTGGACGGGGCGGAGGCGGACCCGCAGGGTGCCGCGGCCGTCAACATCGCGGGAACGGCGCACGCGGCCTCGCTGAAGGTTCCGCTCGTGACCTACTCCACGGACTACGTGTTCGACGGGCGCAAGCGCTCGCCGTACGTGGAGTCCGACGGCCCCAACCCGGCGACCGCCTACGGCCGGACGAAGCTGCACGGCGAGGCGGTTGCAGGCCCGCAGGCGTGGGTCGTCCGCACCTCCTGGCTCTTCGGGTCGACCGGTCGGAACTTCCTCCGGACGATGCTCCGGCTCGGCGAGGAGCGGGAGGAAGTCGCGGTCGTCGACGACCAGCGCGGCTGCCCGACCTACGTCGGCCACCTGGCGGAGGCGACGCGCACGCTCGTCGACGGCGATCTCCCGCACGGGCTCTGGCATCTCGCGGCGGACGGCGACTGCACGTGGGCCGACTTCGCGGAGGCGATCTTCGAGGAGACGGGCCTCCCGACGCGGGTCCGGCGGATCTCGTCCGCGGAGCTCGAGCGGCCCGCACTCCGCCCTGCGTACTCGGTTCTTCGGAGCGGCCGCGCGAACGCGCCCCGTCTCCCGCACTGGCGGGCCGGGCTTCGCGCGTGCCTCGCCGATCTTGGCCGCTAGCCTTCCCGCGCGATGCGCCTTCTCGTCACCGGCGGAGCCGGCTTCATCGGCTCGAACTTCGTCCACTACTGGCTGGAGCAGCACCCCGACGACCACGTCGTCGTCTACGACCTGCTCACGTACGCGGGCAACCGCGAGAGCCTCGCGCCCGTCGAGGAACGGATCGTCTTCGTCGAGGCCGACATCTGCGACCGAGAGCTCGCAGAGGACGCGCTCCGCGCGCACGAAGTCGAGGTCGTCGTCAACTTCGCCGCGGAGTCGCACAACTCGCTTGCCGTGATCGACCCGACGCGCTTCTTCCGCACCAACGTCCTCGGGACGCAGACGCTGCTCGAGGCGTCGCGCGCCGCGGGAGTCGAGCGGTTCCATCACGTCTCGACGTGCGAGGTCTACGGCGACCTCGACCTCGACACGGACGAGGTCTTCACGGAGGAGTCGCCCTATCGACCACGCACGCCGTACAACGCGTCGAAGGCGGGAGCAGACCACGCAGTGCGCGCCTACTTCGAGACCTTCGGGCTGCCGGTGACGATCACGAACTGCTCGAACAACTACGGGCCGTTCCAGTTCCCGGAGAAGGTCATTCCGCTCTTCGCGACGAACGCGATCGACGACGAGCCGCTCCCGATGTACGCGTCGACGCAGAACAAGCGCGAATGGCTGCACGTCCTCGACCACTGCGAGGCGATCGAGCTCGTGCTCCGCAGCGGGCGCCCGGGAGAGACGTACAACGTCGGCTCGGGAGTCGAGGCGACGATCGAGCACATCGCCGACCGCGTGCTGGAGCTCACGGGCAAGCCCGCCTCGCTGAAGAAGATCGTTCCCGACCGGCCCGGGCACGACCGCCGCTACCTGCTCGACGCGAGCAAGATCCAGGACGAGCTGGGGTGGACGGCGTCTCGCGGATGGGACGAGGGGCTCGCCGAGACGGTCGCCTGGTACGAAGAGAACCGCGCGTGGTGGGAGCCGCTCAAGAAGCGCGCGCCGGTGGAGGAGTCGGCTTGGAAATAAGCCAGTCTGCTCAAGGTTGCGGGTTTTTGGGCCGAGAATGAGTATCTGAGCCGGCGTCGGACCCGGTCGCTGTTTTCCTTAACCCTGCGGAGCTACCCTGGGCCGGTTCGTGCGCGCACTTCTCGCTCTCTTCATCGGCGTTCTCACGGTCGCTGCAGTCCCGGCGGCCGGGCAGCAGGCGCCCGCGTCGTCCTATGGCGAGGCAGTGTTCCTCGTCTCCGGCCGCGGCTGGGGTCACGGCGTCGGCATGAGCCAGTACGGCGCCTATGGCCAGGCTCAGGCGGGCCGTACCTACGCCGAGATCCTCGGCCACTACTACTCGGGCACCACGATCGGAAGAGCCGGCCGCAAGGTGGTGCGCGTGCTCCTCGCCGAGGGACGCCAGGCAGTGACGATCTCCTCGACCGTGCCGTACACCGCAGTCGCCGCGACCGGCGCCGTGTTCAAGCTCCCGAAGGGCGCGCTGACGCTGCGCTCGGACCTCGCGCTTCGCCCCGCGGCGGGAGTGCCCCCGGCGCCGGCGAAGGCGCCGCTCGTCGTTCGGCCCGGGAAGAAGGCGGTCCTCGCGCTCGACGGCAAGCCGTACCGCGGGAAGCTCGAGCTCGTGCCGCAAGGTGGATTCCTCCGAGTCGTGAACGTCCTTCCGCTCGAGAGCTACCTGCAGGGCGTGGTCGCGGGCGAGGTCCCGTTCAGCTGGCCGGCGGAGGCGCTCAAGGCACAGGCGGTCGCGGCGCGCTCGTACGCGCTTGCGGGCCTCGTGAAGGGGAAGCCGTTCGACCTCTACTCCGACGTGCGCAGCCAGGTCTACCTCGGGGTGCTCGGGGAGAAGCCGTCCACCACGAAGGCAGTCGCGGACACAGCCGCCGAGGTCGTGCTCTACGGCGCGAAAGTCGCGACGACGTACTACTTCTCGACGTCCGGCGGAAAGACGGCGAGTGCCGCCGACGTCTTCGGGTTCGAGGTCCCCTACCTCCAGTCGCGGCCGGATCCCTGGGACAAGGCTTCGCCGTACCATCGTTGGGGCCCGGTCCTGCTCGGCGCGCGGACCCTGCAGGCGAAGCTCGGCGGCACCTCGCGCGTTCTCGACGCCATGGGATCGGCGACGCGGTCCGGACGGCTCCGATCGCTCGTCCTCTCGACGACGGCAGGCCCCGAGACGATCCCGGCTTCGCTCGTCCGAACGGCGCTCGGCCTGCGCTCGACGTGGATCACGGTCGGCGTGATGCGTCTCGACCGCCCGTCGGTTGGCACCGTCACGCTCGGCTCGTCCGCGCGCATCAGCGGCGTCGTCCGCTTCCTGGGGACGCCCCGGCTCGCGTCCTCACCGGACGGCTCGTCGTGGTCTGCGGGAACCGAGGTGACGTTCGACAAGAACGGGGTCGTCACGGCGGACGTGACGCCCGAGCGAACGATGCGCTACCGCCTCGCGGCGGAAGGAGGCGCATCGCCTGCCGTGCTCGTTCAGGTCGCGCCGCGCATTCAGCTGACGCGCCCGACCGCAATCGATCCGACGACGCTTCGTGGCACTGTGCGACCGCGATTGACGGGAGCCGTCGTCGCGATCGAGCGGCGCAAGGGCACCTCGTGGGTCGTGGTGGGTGAGACCACCGCCGCTGCTGGTGCATTCTCGCTCACCCTCGACGCGGCCGTGCCGGCGGGCGCATACCGCGCGCACGTCTCGCCGACCGCCGGCTACGCCGCGGGGACGTCGCCGATCCTGCAGGTGTCGGGATGAGACGGCTCGTCGTGCTCGCGGTCGTCGTGGGCGCCTGGCTGGCACTGCCTGCCGCCGCCGATGCAGCGCGCGTGGCCGTCGGGATCTCGCCGAAGGCCGACGCCCACGCCGTCGCGGCTGCGATCGAACGGCGGACGGGGAACGAGCCGGAGAATCTGACGCCAATTCCCGCGCTTCTCGTCGACCTCCCGCAGGGCGTCTCGCTGGGAGGGATCCGTGGGGTGAGGTATGTCGAGCCGCTCGTCACGCGGCGCCTCGCGTTCACGCCGAGCGACCCGCTCGTCCCGAAGCAGTGGTACCTGGGCTTCAGCGGCTTCTATTCGTCCTGGATCACGCTGCCGTCGTTCGAGCCGATCCCCGTGGCGGTCATCGACTCGGGCGTCGACGCATCGCACCCGGATCTGGCCGGGAAGATCCTCGACAAGGAGACCTTCGTCGGCGGCTCGGCGAAGACGGACGAGCTCGGCCACGGCACCTTCGTCGCGGGGCTGATCGGAGCCGGCGTCGACAACGGCGTCGGGATCGCAGGGCTCGCGCCGTCGGCGCAGCTCCTCGTCGCCAAGGTCGTCACGAAGTCGCGGGCGATCCCGGTGGAGGCCGAGGCGAAGGCGATCCGCTGGGCCGTCGACAACGGCGCGCGCGTGATCAACATGAGCCTCGGCGGCATTCGCGACCCGCTCGACCCGGACCGCGACACCTACTCGCGCCTCGAAGCTGACGCCGTCGCGTATGCCGTCTCGAACGGCGCCGTCGTCGTCGCGGCGGTGGGGAACTCCGACCAGGCTCCCAGCAGCCCGTGGAAGTACGCCAGCTACCCGGCAGCCCTCCCACACGTCCTCGGCGTGAGCGCGATGACCGAGTCGGGCGCGATCCCGACGTTCTCGAACCGAGACCGCATCTACAACGACCTCGCGGCGCCCGGGCTGCGGATCCTCTCGTCGCTGCCCCGACCGCTGACCTCGCGGTATCCGTCCTGCAGCGACCAGGGCTACTCGATCTGCGGGCCCGAGGAGTACCGCGAGGCCCAGGGCACCTCGTTCGCTGCGCCGCAGGTGAGCGCCGCTGCGGCGGTGCTCCTGAGCCTGCGACCGACTCTCCGCCCGGAGCAGGTCACGCAGCTCCTCGCGGCCACGGCGGTCGACCTCGAGTTCTCGACGGGCTGCTCGGCCTGCGGAGTCGGTCGCGACGCGTACTCGGGGCGAGGGAGGCTCGACGTCGACGCGGCGATCTCCGCGCTGGACGAGCGGTTGCCCGAGCGCGACTTCTACGAGACGAACGACGACCTCGGCTCCCGGGCATACACCACCTTCGGCTCGAACCGGCGCATCCACGCCACCGTCGACTTCTGGGACGACCAGGACGACGTCTACGCGATCTCGCTCGACCGCAACCAGCCGGTGTACGTCGGCCTCACGGGCGTCGACACGACGGTCGACGTCAGCCTCGCCTTCTGGCTGCCCAAAGCCAACTCGCTCGAGCGCATCGCCGACTCCCGCTACCGCGTGCGCACCTCCGCACACAAGGGGTCGCGGCAATACCTCTCGTACAGGCCGCGCGCCGGAGGCACGTTCTACGTCCAGGTGCGCATGTCGAGCCCGGGCGCGACGCGCTACCGCCTCGTCATCGTCAAGGGCTAGCTGTCGAGAAGCTCGTCGTCCGGAACGTCCCGCAGCACGCGCGCGGGATTCCCGACGACGATCACGTGCGCAGGAACGTCCTTCGTGACGACCGCCCCGGCCCCCACGAACGCCTCCTCGCCGATCTCGACGCCAGGGCAGAGGATCGCGCCCCCGCCCACGCGGGCGCCGCGCCGGATCGTCGGGCCGGCGATCCGCTCGTGGCGGCGCTCCGTGCGACCCATGAAGTTGTCGTTCGTCGTCACGACGCACGGTGCGATGAAGACGTTGTCCTCGAGCGTCGAGTAGGCGGTGATGTACGCGTCCGCCTGGATCTTGGTGAGTGCACCGATCGTGGTGTCGTTCTCGACGAGAGACCCGCGGCCGAGCACCACGTCGTCGCCGATCGTGACGCGCTCGCGGACGCACGACTGGTCGCCCAGGATCACACGCGCGCCGATGCGCGACCCCGCGAAGACGATCGCACCGGTGGAGACGATCGCGCCGTCGCCGATCTGCGCGGGTGGCAACGGCTCCCGCTTCGCGGTCGAGCGGGGAGAGAGCGCCGGTTGCTTGCCGACGACCGCGTTCTCGAGCACCCTGACGCCCTCGCCGAGCACCGTGCCCGGGTGGACCGTCGCAGTCGGATGGACCTCAGCCGCCATCGAGCGACGTCGTCAGCATGTCGAGAGCGCGCACGACGCGCGCGCCGTCTTCGGCGACCTTCCGCCGGTCGCCCTCGCCCGAGACGAGGTGCAGGAACTCCCGGCACTCGAGCTTGAGCGGCTCGTCGGTCGCGATCTTCGGAATGTGGATGTCTCCGGTACGCGTCTGCCACTCGCCGTACGTGTCGACGGGCTTCCACGGCGACTTCTCGTAGACCGTGACCTTGCGGTCGAGCTCCATGTCGTCGAAGACGGCCATCTTCTCGCTGCCGACCACGGTCATTTTCCGCATCTTGTGCGGGTCGAGCCACGAGAGGTGCATGTGCGCGATGCGGCCCGAGGGGAACCGCAGGAAGCAGAAGACGACGTCCTCGACGCCCGGCTGCAGGAAGTCGCGGCCCTGGGCGGTGGCCTCGACCGGGTCCTCGTCGAGCAGGAAGAGGATCACCGAGAGGTCGTGGACGCCGAGCGACCAGAGGGCGTTCTCGTACGGCCTGATCCGCCCGAGGTTCTGCCGGTTGCCGTACACGCAGAGCACCTCTCCGAGGGCGCCCGAGTCCACCAGCTCCTTCAGCTTCTGCACGCCCGGGTGATAGAGCAGGAGGTGACCCGGCATGAGAACGAGGTCGCGCCCGGCGGCGAGGGTCACGAGCTCGTCGATCTCGCCGCTCGTCATCGCCGGCGGCTTCTCGACGAACACGTGCTTGCCGGCTTCGAGGGCTGCCTTGGCGAGCTCGTGGTGCGTCGGGACGGGCGTCGCAATGACGACTGCGTCGAGCTCGCTGTCGTCGAGCATCTCGTGAAACGTCTTCGCCCACCGCGCCTGCGGATAACGGGCCTGGAACTCCTCGTGCTTCCCGTTGGCGGGGTCGCAGAGCCACGTCAGGTCGGCGAGGTCGGCGAAGTTCCGGGCGAGGTTCTTCCCCCACTCGCCGAGCCCCGCCTGGCCCACCCGAACGCTCAAAGCTTCCAGACCTTGTCGGAACGTCTTCCGTCATGTCCCGTCGCGTTGCGCAGGTCGACGACGAGTCCTGCGTCGTCGACGAGCGCGTCGTAGTCGATCCCTCCGTGGTTCGTGACCACGACGACGCAGTCGTACTCTGCGGGCTCGAGCGGCTTCGAGCTCATCGTGAGGCCGTTCTCCGAGAACGACGGCACGTACGGATCGTGGTACGAGACGTCGGCGCCGGCGTTCTGGAGGAGCCCGATCAACTTGATCGCCGGGGACTCGCGCGTGTCGGCGATGTCGGGCTTGTAGGCCACGCCCAGCACGAGGATCTTCGAGCCCGAGAGCGAGCGCTGCCGCGCGTGGTTGAGCGCCTGCGACACGAGCGAGCGGCAGAAGTACGGCATCGACTCGTTCACCTTCCCTGCGAGCTCGATGAACTCGGTGTAGAAGCCGAACTCCCGCGCCTTCCACGTGAGGTAGAAGGGGTCGATCGGGATGCAGTGGCCTCCCAGCCCGGGGCCTGGCTTGAACGACATGAAGCCGAAGGGCTTCGTCGCCGCCGCTTCGACGACCTCCCAGACGTCGATGTCCATCCGGTCGCAGAGCTGCGCGAGCTCGTTGACGAGCGCGATGTTGACCGAGCGGAAGATGTTCTCGAGCAGCTTCGTGAGCTCGGCGGCCTCGGGTGACGAGACGGGGTGCACCTCGTCGATCGCGGCTGCGTAGAGCGCGATCGCGGCGGCGGTCGAGCCCTCGTCGATTCCACCCACGACCTTCGGGACGTTCTTCGTCGTCCAGTCCACCTGCCCGGGGTCGACACGCTCGGGGGAGAAGGCCAGATGGAAGTCCTTGCCGGCCGTGAGACCGCTTCCCCGCTCGAGGATCGGCTGGACGTGCTCGCGCGTCGTGCCGGGGTAGGTCGTCGACTCGAGAACGACCAGGTGGCCGGGACGAAGGCGGGACGCGATCTGCTCGGTGGCCGAGACGAGGATGCTCAGGTCCGGCTCACGCTGGCGCGAGAGCGGCGTCGGGAGCGCTACGAGGATCGCTTCTGCCTCGCGGAGCGCGTCGTAGTCGGTCGTCGCCGCGAGGAGCCCGGCCTCGACGAACGGCTTCAGCACCTCCGACGGCACGTCCTCGATGTAGCTCTCGCCGTCGTTCAGCTGAGCGACGCGCGACGCGTCGACGTCGACGAGCAGCACACTCTTGCCGGCGTCCGCAAAGGTGCGCGCGAGGGGCAGGCCGACGTAGCCCGCGCCCACGATGGCAACGTCGCGCTTCATCGGCTCGGGATCGTAGCGGCGAGCACCTGCGCTATCCGCTCCGAGGCGTGGCCGTCCCCGTAGAGGACGGGACGGCTCGCAGGCATCGCCACGGATGCGACCGCCTCGGCCAGCGCCGCCGGATCGTCGTCGACCAGCACGTTCGCCCCCACGGCCACGGTGTCGACCCACTCGGTCGACGGTCGGACCGTGACGCAGGGCACGCCGTACCAGTACGCCTCCTTCTGCAAGCCGCCCGAGTCGGTCACGATCACGCGTGCCTGCGAGGCGAGAGACGCCAGCTCCAGGTAGCTGAGCGGCTCGATGACGCGCACGTGCTCACCGAGCGCGAACCGTTCCTCCCGCATGCGGGCACGTGTTCGCGGGTGCACAGGGAAGACGACCATTTCGTCGATCCGGTTGAGGCCGTCGACGATGCGGCCGAGCCGCGGCTGCTCGACGTTGGCCTGGCGGTGGATCGTGACGACGACGTACGAGGCCGGCGCATGCGGGATCGGGAAGGCAGCTCGCGCGACCGGACCGAAGAGCCGGCTCGCGTCGGCCATCACGTCTCCCACGACGTAGATCCGGCCGAGGACGCCTTCCTCCTGCAACATCCGCCTCGAGCGGTCGTCCGGGCAGAACAGGAGCCAGGCCAGGCGGTCGACCTCGATGCGGTTGTGCTCCTCGGGCATCGTCAGGTCCCCGCTTCGCAGCCCCGCCTCGACGTGCGCGACCGGTATCGACGCGTCCGCGGCTGCCCGCGCCCCGGCGAGCGTCGAGTTCGTGTCGCCGTAGACCAGGACGATGTCCGGCTCCTCGCCCGCGATTCGTGCTGCGATCTCCGGTTGCATCTGCTCCACGTCCGCCGTGTGCAGGTCGAGCCGATACCGGGGCTCCGCCAGCCCGAGCTGGTCGAAGAAGACCTGCGACATGACGTGGTACCAGTGCTGGCCCGTGTGCAGCACGACCTCGTCGAAACCGGCCTCGCGCAGTGCGGCCGAGAGCGGAGCGGCCTTGATGAACTGCGGCCGGTTGCCGACGACGGTGAAGACCTTCACGGGGCGAGCAACACTACTGGCCCGCCGGAACGGGCCAGGAGCCGGGCGAGGAGGCGGTCGCCGCGCAAGCCTTGCCGCATGAGCTCAGTTCCCTAACCCCGCGGCACAGGTCGCGGGACAAATCGATGATGGAGGGAGAGGCAGGCGAGTTCCCCTCCATCGCTAGAAAGCGTGTCCTGTCCTCGCCTCGCCCCATGGGACACAAATCGGTCTCTTCGATCCTCTGCGAGAGCCATCCCACCTAGGGGCTAGGGAAGTGCTTGACCTTCGGCGGAAGCCGAAGTCCGGATGCGGAGTTAGCTTCGAAGAAGCATCTGCGGGATACGCCTCCTGGCTACTCCCGAGGGTGTCAACCGTATTGCCCGGGCCACTGGAGTCGAGAGCCCTCAGCACCCCCTCGTCGTCGCTGAGAGCTTGCGATTCCGGTGACCGGGTTGAAATGCGCGGTCAGCTCTTTCCTCAGTTGCAAGCGGACCTGCGTTGACACCCGTCTCATGTGTGAAGAAACTCGTGCCGGGGTCGGGTGACCTCCCAGCTCTGCGGCGATCCCCGAGGGGGGCATCGACCCGCGGACTCCCCACGCCCGGCCCCTATGACTTGCTCATCGGGGCGTGGTCGATCTGTTCTTCGGCTTCGACCCGCTGAAGGCCTGGTACGGACTGGCTCGCGTCTCGCTCGGCCCGCAGCGCCTCAGCGATGGACTTGATCTCCGCAGCGAGCTCGTCGTGCTCGAGTGGATCTACTCCTTCGATTGGGACGAAGGTGGCGGGCTTGCCCCAGCGTATGCGAGAAGGACCTCATATGCGCGAATCTGGTCGGCGGCGCGGGCAGGCTTGCCGCCTGCACCCTCACCCCTCGCGATCGCGAGCAGACCCTCCACGAGCATGGTGGGGTCTCCCCCACAGGCCTCGCGCACGGCCCTCGCGATGCCCTTCGGTCGACCCGAGGGATTGCCGCTCTGCCCGGGCATGAAGCCGCGCCCGGTGACGCCGCCAAGTTTCGTTGTTTCACCGTTGTTACTAACGAGCTCGATGCGCTCAAGTATCGCGGCCGAGGCGGTCGTTACCACTGTCAGGCGAGAGGACGCTCGCGCAGGCGAGCACCGACTAGCCTGCGACCGATCCATGCGCAGCGGGGCCAGAGCTGACGGACGATCGAGAAGAACTGGTGCGGCTCGTCGAGCGGGTGATGCACCTGGCTGCGGGCAGCACCCAGGAGGAGGACGACGCGGTCGTCATGGAGTTGCAACGTCGAGTCCCACGAGCCGCCGATCTCATTTCTATCCCGAGCGGACAGAGGCTAGCCTCGAGCTCTAGTAACGCGGAGGGGATGTCGCGAGAGGAGTGCCTAAGCTGATGCCAGAGCGCCGGCGCCACAGGATCTCTCCCAAGACCCGCGCGGGCGGGATCGGCGCCGAGCTCGGCGTATACGACGATGTCTTCCTCTG
>JAJTCQ010000031.1 GCA_021323315.1 Gaiellaceae bacterium
CCACCGACGTGGCCCTACCGCGCATGGACCTTGCGGGCTAGACGCCCGGCTCGTCCATCGGCAGGGTGCCGACGGAAGTCTTGCTCTCCCAGTACCGGTTGAGCGCGCCCTGGACCTTGATGAACCAGACGAACGCCCCGATGATCGGCAGCAGGAGCCACAGGCCCGTCCATCCGCTGAACGGCGGGACCCGGCCGTCCTTCTGGTACATCTTCCCCACCTCGGACGGGATGAGGAACCAGGTGACGATCCCGACCACGATGTAGATCACGAGCCCGAGGACGCCACCGACTCCCTGGTCGGAGTGGTTCTTGACCTCCTCCTGGGTCTTGAACACCCAGTACAGCGAGTAGATCCCGAGCGTGAGGATGAAGATGATGATTCCGAAGCCGATCCCCCTTGGTTGTCCGAGCGGGCCGGTGTTCGCAGTTGTCTCCATGGCGGACGATTCTGGCGCTCGTATCAGACGGAGCTAGGCTCAACGGCGTGACGAAACCGCCGTTCGAGGACCGCTGGCCGAGACCTTCCGTCATGGGCGTCGTCAACGTCACACCCGACAGCTTCTCCGACGGCGGCCTGTACGTCGATCCGTCCGCCGCCGTGACGCGTGCGCGCCGTCTGCTCGGGGAGGGCGCCGGGCTCGTGGACGTCGGGGGCGAGTCGACACGGCCCGGTGCATGTGCCGTGTCGGCCGACGAGGAGCTCGCTCGTGTCGTCCCCGTGCTCGAGGGTCTCGTGGCCGTTCCCGTTTCCATCGACACGTCGAAGGCAGTCGTGGCCCATCGGGCGCTCGAGCTCGGCGCCGAGCTCGTCAACGACGTCACCGCGCTGCGCGGCGACCCGGCCATGGCCGAGGTCGTTGCGAACGCAGACGCGTACGTGTGTCTCATGCACATGCAGGGCGAGCCGCGGACGATGCAGATCGCTCCTCAGTACGACGACGTGGTTGGGGATGTGTTGGCCTTTCTGGAGGAGCGCGTGGCCTTCGCGGTCGAGCACGGAGTGCGCGAGGAGCGCATCTGCGTCGACCCCGGCATCGGCTTCGGGAAGACGCCGGACCAGAACCTCGAGCTCCTGCGCAGGCTCGACGAGCTGAAGGCGCTCGGTCGCCCCGTGCTCGTCGGCGTTTCGCGCAAGAGCACGCTCGGGAAAGTGCTCGGCGATGCGAACGCTGCTCGAGCGGGCTCGGCGGCGTCCCTGGCCGCCGCCGTCGCCGCCTACGATCGGGGCGCGACGATGATCCGTGCGCACGACGTTCGCGAGACCGTCGAGGCGCTCGCGGTCGCCGCCGCCGTCGAGCGTGGGAAGATCAGGGCGTGACGATCGAGCTCAGCGGCCTGGTCGTGTTCGGCCATCACGGCTACCTCGAGGAGGAACGGCGGCTCGGGCAGCGCTTCCTCGTCGATCTCTGGGTCGACGTGCACGGCGACGCATCGGACACCGATCGCATCGAGGATACCGTCGACTACCGCCGGCTGGCTGCGCTCGTGCGGGAGGTCTTCGCGGGGCCGGAGCGCCTTCTCCTCGAGGGCCTGGCGGGAGCGATCGCCGACGGGATCGTCGAGCAGCACGCGGCCGTCGAGCGGGTCAAGGTGCGCGTGCGCAAGCCGGACGTCGTGCTCGACCCGCCCGTCGACTACGCGGCGGTCGTGGTCGAGCGCGCGAGGGCGTGACGGTCGCGTACGTCGGGCTCGGCGCGAACATCGGCCCGCGCGAGGTGACGCTGCTCCGCGCCGTCGATCTCCTCGCCGAGGCGGACGACGTCGAGGTGCTCGCGGTGTCGCAACTTCGCGAGACCGATCCGGTCGGGATGGTGAACCAGCCTCGCTTTCTGAACGGCGCCGCGCGGATCGACACGTCACTGCCGCCGCGCATGCTGCTCGAGCTCCTGCTCCGGATCGAGCAGTGTCTGGGGCGGGTGCGAGAAGAGCGGTGGGGACCGCGGACGGTCGACCTCGACCTGCTCGTGTACGGCGACGTGACCGTGGACGAGCCGGGTCTGCGGGTGCCGCATCCGCGTCTGCACGAGCGGCGGTTCGCGCTCGAGCCTCTCGCCGAGCTCGACCCCGAGCTCGTCGTCCCAGGGCTGGGCGCCGTGTCCGGCGCACTGGCGGCGCTAGACTGACGCGATGTCGCACCTGGACGACCTCGACGAGTTCGAGGCAGAGCTCGAGCTGGCGGTCAAGCGTGAGTACACGGCCGTTTTTCCGCTGTTTCGATACTGCGTCCTCACGCAGGACGCCACGTATCTCTGCAACAAGCTCGACCTCGAGGCGATCCCGCAGACGAGCTACCCGTTCTTCCACGTCCGCATGGAGGACGTGTGGGTGTGGGACAAGAGCCGCCCGAGCCGCATCATCCCGCGGGCAGAGGTGTATACGTCCGGTGACGTGACCGTCGAGGAGCTGCGGGGCGAGGGCGAGGAGCCTCGACTCACCGCCGAGGCGCTCGCCGAGCGCCTGGGTCAGCCGCTCCCCGGCGACGAAGAGAGCTAGTGAACAAGGGGCACGCTCGGGGAGACACCGACGTCGCGGTCGCGAAGCGACCGCCTTCAGGGATTGTCGCGATCGAGAGTCCGCGCTAGCGGAGTCTCGATCTGCGGGACTGCGCGAATGCTCCTCGCTGTCGACGTCGGCAACACGCAGACTGCGCTCGGCCTCTATCGCGGCGGGGAGCTCGTGGACCACTGGCGGCTCGCGACCGAGCGATCGAGCACGGCCGACGAGCTCGGGGTTCTCCTGTCCGGTCTTCTCGACTTCGAGAACGTCGAGGGCATTTGCCTCGCGTCGACGGTGCCCGTGCTCCTACGCGAATGGGAGGCGCTCGCGTCGAAGTGGGCGCAGGCGTCGCTCCTCGTGGTCGGGCCGGGCACGAAGACCGGCATCCCGATCCGCTACGACGACCCGCGCGAGGTCGGGCCGGACCGGATCGTGAACGCCGTCGCGGCGAAGGAGCGCTACGGCGCGCCCGTGATCGTCGTCGACTTCGGGACGTCGACCAACTTCGACGTGGTCTCGCCCCAGGGCGAGTATGTCGGCGGCGTCCTCGCGCCGGGGATCGAGATCTCGATGGACGCGCTCTTCGCGCGCGCCGCGCGGCTCGTAAAGGTCGACTACGCGGCGCCGGAATCGGTCATCGGCAAGACCACCGTTGCGGGACTACAGTCCGGGCTGGTCTACGGGTTCGCGGGCCAGGTGGACGGGATCGTCGGGCGTATCCGAGCCGAGCTCGGCGCGGAGGCTCCGGCGATCGCGACCGGGGGGCTCGCGGACCTCGTCGCGCCCCACTCGGAAACGATCGGGCGCGTCGACCCGTTCCTGACCCTCGAGGGCCTGCGCATCGTCTGGGAGCTGAACCGGTGATCCCGAATCCACCCTCCGCCGAGCGCCACTTCGCTCTCAGCGCGACTCGAGAACAGCGTCCATAGGCCGAGCCCGACCAGGTAGACGGCGCCGGCGATCGTCACGGCCGTGAACGCGACCGCCGACGACACGACCAACGCCGACAGGCCGAGCGTCGCGGCGGCGATGTGCGCGAGCGTCCCTACGTGGATGCCGAGCACCGAGACGAGCCCCGCCCGACGTCCGTCCTGGATCGATCGCGCCACGACGTAGAGGACTGCCGGCCCGGGAACGAGCAGCAACGCGAGCGCCGCGACGTTGAACAGGCCAATCGCGAGTCGAACCTCAGGCGCGCGTTCGCCCAGGGGATCGTCGTCAACGTCCTCAACCCGAAGACCGCGCTCTTCTTCCTCGCGTTCCTGCCGCAGTTCGTCGACCCGAATGCAGCGCATCCGGCCGTGCAGATCGCGTTCCTCGGCGTCCTCTTCGCGCTCCTGGGCCTGGTGACGGACTCGGTATGGGCGCTCGTGGCTAGCACCGCCGGGGGGATGCTGCGGCGCTCTCGCCGGTTCGTGCGGACGCAGCGCTACGTCACGGGCACGGTGTACGTCGGGCTCGGTGTCGCGACGGCGTTCACCGGCTCCGCCGAGGACTAGCCGGGCCGTCCGCTCCGCGGCCGCGTGCCTGTTAGCCGCCGCCGTAGATCGACACGGGCAGCTCGAGCGTGACCTCGGCGCCCGAAGGCACCTCCGCCTCGAGCCGCTCGACGATCTCGTATGCGCCCGGTGCGGCTGCGAGGAGCCGTCGCTCGACCTCGTCGGTCGAGTCCAGCTGCAAAAGCTCCTGCTTGAACTCCTTGGGGAAGCGTCCGCCGCCGAGATACCAGCCGTAGAACTTCTTGAGGAAGCCGGACGCGCGCCGCGCGCCGAGTTCGCGCACCGTCTCGCGCACGAACAGGACGAGCTCCGCGGCCACCTCCGCGCGGGTCGGCTCCGCCGTATCGCCATCCACGATCTCGCGCAACGCCCACGGATTTCCCTGTGCTCCGCGTCCGACCATCACGGCCTCCGCGCCCGTCGTCGCGAGGACCGCCTGAGCGCGGGCGCGCGACGTGACGTCTCCGGAGGCCACGACCGGGACGTCGACGAGCGCGACGAGCTCCGCAGTCAGCGCGTGATCGGCGGTGCCGGTGTACATCTGCTGGGCCGAGCGCGGGTGGAACGTGATCGAGGCGACGCCGGCCTCGACGAGGCGTGGGCCGAGCTCGAGCGCGGCGCGCGAGCCGTTCTGCACCCCGCGGCGCACCTTGACCGTGACCGGGATGTCCACCGCCGACGCGATCGACTCGACGATGCGGCAGGCGAGGTCGGGATCCTCGAGGAGGTGCGCGCCCGCTCCCGTCTTCGTGACCTTCTTGACGGGGCACCCGAAGTTGACGTCGACGAGGTCCGCCCCCACTGCCTCGACCATCCGTGCGGCATCGGCCATCGAACGCGCGTCGGAGCCGAAGAGCTGGATCGCGAGCGGGTGCTCGTCGGCTGCCACGCGGAGATAGCCGAGCGTCTTCTCGTTGCGGTGCTCGATACCGGCGCAGCTCACCATCTCGGAGCAGACGAGCCCGGCCCCGTAGCGGCGCCCCTGCCGGCGAAATGCCTGCACGCTGACGCCTGCCATCGGGGCGAGCACGAGGCGCGTCGGCACCTCGACGGTGCCGATCCGCCAGCTCTCGCGGAGGTCGATCACGGTCGTCGGATGGTACTCGCGAGACGTTTGACGCTCTTCCAACGGGGTAGCTACCATTCCCGACCGTTGTCGGGGCCCCGGGCCCCGCACTCTCGTCTCTGGAGGCGTTTCGTGAAGGACGTGATCCTCACTCCCGAGGGGCACAAACAGCTGAATGCGGAGTTGAACGTGCTCCGAACCCAGAAGCGGCGCGAGATCGCAGAGCGCATCGCCGCGGCACGCGAGTTCGGCGAGATCGCCGAGAACGCCGAGTACGACGATGCGAAGAACGAGCAGATGATGCTCGAGCACCGCATCGCGCAGCTCGAGGAGCGCCTCGCGAACGCCCACGTCATCGACAAGAGGCGCGTGGACACGAGCGTCGTCTCGGTCGGCGCGGTCGTTCGCTTGCGCGACGTCGACGCGAAGGAGACGACCGAGTACTTCATCGTCGGATCGGCTGAGGCCAATCCCGCCGAGCGCAAGCTCTCGAACGAGTCGCCCGTCGGCAAGGCGATCATGGGCCGCAAGAAGGGCGAGACGGTCGAGGTCGTCACGCCACGCGGCTCGAAGGTGAAGTTCAAGATCATGGAGATCAAGGCCGCCGCGTAGGCGGTCGGGCCCCGTCCGCCTCCGCGGACACGAATTTCGGCCTGCTCGGCGAGTGGGATCTCGTCCTCGCCCTGCTGGCAGTCGGCGCATTCGACTGGCTCCCCGCTGCCGGCGCTGTCCTCGTTGGCGCGTTACCCGAGGGCCTCGAACAGGGCGACGTGATTCCGTCGCGGCTGACACGGAACCGCTGCTGCGTGCGCTGAATTGTCGCAGCGAAGGACTCGGCCGTAGCCGGTTAGGCTGGCCGAGTGACGGCGCCGAAGCGATTTCCGGATCGGGATGCGATCGCGGACGTTCGCGCTGCGACCGACGGGATCGAGGCCGGGGGCGAGCTCGACGAGCCGTCACGCCTCGCCGGCCGCGTGATGGCCCGCCGGGAGATGGGGAAGCTCGTCTTCCTCGACCTCGTCGACCGCTCCGGGCGGATCCAGCTCATGTGCGACACGGGCCGCACGGGCGACGTGGACGTGCACCTGGGCGACGTCGTCGGCGTCTCGGGCCGACCTGCGAAGTCTCGGCGTGGCGAGCCGTCGCTGGCGGTCGACGAGCTGACGATCCTCGCGAGGAACAGGAGCCCTCTGCCGGACACGTTCCACGGGCTCACCGACACGGAGACCCGCTATCGCAGGCGCTACCTCGACCTGCTCATGAACCAGGACGCGCGCGAACTGTTCCTCCTGCGGACGAAGGCCGTGTCGTCCATCAGGCGCTACCTCGACTCGGAGGGCTTCGTCGAGGTGGAGACGCCGGTGCTGCAGCCGCGCTACGGCGGAGCGTTCGCGCACCCGTTTGTTACGCGCTCGAACGAGCTGGAGTCCGACCTCTATCTCCGGATCGCGACCGAGCTCTACCTCAAGCGGCTCATCGTGGGCGGTCTCGAGCGCGTGTACGAGATCGGCAAGGACTTTCGCAACGAGAGCGTCTCGTACAAGCACCAGCCGGAGTTCACGATGCTCGAGTGGTACGAGGCGTACGCCGACTTCCACGACACGATGGACCGGATCGAGGAGATGCTCGAGCGGGTCGCGCTCGACGCGAGCGGGACGACGATGACGACGTTTCGCGGCCATTCCGTCGATCTGGAGCGTCCGTGGAGGCGCCTGGGCTTCGTCGAGTCGCTCGAGGCGCACGAGTTGTGGACACGGGACGAGGCCGAGCTGCGAGCCTGGCTCACGGAACGGGGTGTCGACACTCAGGCCGACAAGGATTGGCCGCAGCTCGTCGACCACGCCTTCGGGCATTTCGTCGAGCCGGCCCTGATCGAGCCGACCATCGTCTACGGCCACCCCGTCGAGCTCTCGCCGTTCGCGCGCGTCACCGACGAGGACGTCGCGATCACGGAGCGCTTCGAATACTTCGCGGCCGGCATGGAGCTCGGCAACGCGTACACGGAGATCAACGACGCCGAGGAGCAACAGCGCCGCTTCGACGAGCAATCAGCGCACGTCGCGGGCGTGCGCGGCGATCCGGACTTCGTCGAGGCCCTCTCGTACGGCATGCCGCCCACCGGTGGGCTCGGCCTCGGCATCGACCGCCTGATCATGCTGCTCTCGGGCCGCGAGACGATCCGCGACGTCATTCTCTTTCCGGCGCTGCGCGCGTCGGACTGACCGCGCCGCCCAACCCGGGTCGCGCCGTCTGCGTCTCGACGAGTCGACGACGAGGCCCTTCCGCCGAGCCGTCTAGCCCGCGACGGTCGGCTTCCAGACGGGGTCGGCGCCGGCGCCGTGGCCGGAACCCTCGTGGTCCGCCAGGATCGGCACGTCTTCCTCCGGGTGCTCGGCTCGATGCTCCCGAAACCACGCGACGGACCGGGCGATGCCCTCGTCGAGCGCCACCTTGGGCCGGTACCCGAGCAGGGCGCGTGCCTTGGAGAGATCTGCGACGTAGTGCGTCACCTCTCCGAGGAGCGAGGGCGCGAGCGTCATGTCGGGGGACGTCCCGAGCTCGCCGGCGATCAGCTCGGCGCAGCGGACGAGCGTGTTCCCCTGGCCGTACGCGAGGTTGACCGTCTGGTTGACGACGAGCCCCTCGGCGAGCGCCTCGACGCCGCTGACGATCCCGTCGATGCAGTCGTCGACGTACGTGAAGTCGAGCGTCTTGTCGTTGCCGCCGTAGATCGTGATCGGCTCACCCCGCAGCATCGAGTGGATGAACAGCGGAATCACCCTGACCATCCGGTGCAAGTCATTGTCGAAGCGGCCGTACACGTTCGAGAAACGGAAGACGAGGTACGGCAGCCCGTAGCACCGCGCGTACGAGTAGACGAAGGCCTCGCCCGAGATCTTGGAGGCCGAGTACGTGCTCTCGGCGTACGCGAAGTCCGCTACCTGCTCGCCGTACTCCTCGAAGCGGTGCACGTCGCCGTACACCTCGCGGCTCGAGGAGAACACGATCGGGAGGTGGCGCAGCCGCGCGTACTCGAGCACGTTGAACGTCATGACCGTGTTTTCGAGTGCGCGATGCGGCTGGCGGACCAGCTGGTGCACCTTGGCGTGGGCCGCGAGGTGCACGACGAGGTCGACCTCCGGGTACTCGACACCGTTGATCCCGCCGCGGAAGGGGGCATAGTGCCCGGCGAGATCCTGGAGGAGGTACGGAAATTGATCCGTCCACGTGTTCAGGCGCTTGTCGACGCCGAAGACCTCGTGTCCGTCCCGCTGTAGCCGGAGCGCGAGGTTGGTACCGATCTGGCCGGACGAGCCCGTGACGAGGATCTTCATCTCGCCGCGGTCTTAAATCCGGCCGACGGACTTGAGTCCGGCCACGGTTCCAACCCCATTGCCGTTGATTAAGGCTTCGCAGCGCAACGGCCGAGAAGGGTACCGCGGGCATCGGGCGAACCCGCGTGTGAGACTCGACCCGAAGAGCGTCGGCTACGATCAGTCCGTCCCTTCGACCCGGAGAGCGAGGGCAGCCTCCGGAAACGAGACCGAAAGGAGCGTCGAGGGAGTTGTTCGAGCGATTCACGGAGCGGGCACGACAGGTCGTCGTCCTCGCGCAGGACGAGGCGAGGGCCCTCAAGCACAACTACATCGGCACGGAGCACATCCTCCTGGGTCTCCTCCGCGAGGAGGAAGGTCTGGCCGCTCGCGTTCTCGAGTCGCTCGACATCACGGTGGAAGAGGTGCGCGCGCAGGTCGCCCGCATCGTCGGCCAGGGCGACGAGGTCACCACCGGCCAGATCCCGTTCACGCCGCGCGCCAAGAAGGTCCTCGAGCTGGCGCTGCGCGAAGCCCTGTCGCTCGGGCACAACTACATCGGGACGGAGCACATCCTCCTCGGGCTCGTGCGCGAGAACGAGGGCGTGGCCGCACGCATCCTGCTCGACTTCGACGCCGATGCCGAGAAGATCCGCAACGAGATCATCCGCATGCTCTCCGGCCCCGGTCGCCGCCAGTCCGGGGCGAGCGTCGCTCCCGGCGAGAAGACGAAGAGCTCGAAGCTCCTCGACCAGTTCGGCCGCAACTTCACGAAGCAGGCCCACGAGGGCAAGCTCGATCCGGTGGTCGGCCGTCAGACGGAGATCGAGCGGATCATGCAGATCCTCTCACGCCGCCAGAAGAACAACCCCGTCCTGATCGGCGAGCCAGGCGTGGGCAAGACCGCCGTCGTCGAGGGGCTCGCGCAGCGGATCTCCACGGGAGCCGTCCCCGAGCTTCTGAAGGGCAAGCAGATCTACTCGCTCGACCTCGCCGCGCTCGTCGCAGGCTCGAAGTACCGGGGTGAGTTCGAGGAGCGGCTGAAGAAGGTCATGAAGGAGATCCAGCAGCGGGGCGACATCATCCTGTTCATCGACGAGCTCCACAACCTCGTCGGAGCGGGCGCCGCCGAGGGTGCCATCGACGCAGCGTCGATCCTCAAGCCTGCGCTCGCCCGCGGCGAGATCCAGACCATCGGTGCGACGACGCTCGACGAGTACCGGAAGTACCTCGAGCGGGACGCCGCCCTGGAGCGCCGCTTCCAGCAGGTGCGCGTCGAGGAGCCGACGATCGACGAGACGGTCCAGATCCTGCGCGGGCTGCGCGACCGCTACGAGGCGCACCACCGCTGCAAGATCTCGGACGAGGCGCTGCAGTCCGCCGCCGTGCTCGCCGACCGGTACATCCAGGACCGGCACCTTCCGGACAAGGCCATCGACCTCATCGACGAGGCCGGCTCGCGCGTCCGCATCGCGACGATGTCCGCGCCGCCGCGTTACCGCGAGCTCGAGGAGGAGATCGACAAGGTGCGCTCCGACAAGGAGAGCGCGATCGAGGCGCAGGAGTTCGAGAAGGCCGCGCAGCTCCGCGACAAGGAGCGCAAGCTCACGCAGAAGAAGAAGGAGCTCGAAGAAGAATGGCGCAACCAGGCCGACGAGGAGCAGCCGGAGATCGGCGAGGACGAGATCGCCGACATCGTCTCGATGTGGACGGGAATCCCGGTGTTCAAGCTCACCGAGGCCGAGTCGGCACGCCTGGTGCGGATGGAGGACGAGCTGCACAAGCGGGTCATCGGCCAGCACCAGGCGATCGTGGCCGTCGCGAAGGCGATTCGCCGCGCCCGCGCGGGCATCAAGGATCCCAAGCGGCCCACCGGCTCGTTCATCTTCCTCGGCCCATCGGGCGTCGGGAAGACCGAGCTCGCACGCACCCTTGCCGAGTTCCTCTTCGGCGACGAGGACGCGCTCATCCAGGTCGACATGTCGGAGTACATGGAGAAGCATTCCGTGTCGCGGCTCGTCGGCTCTCCGCCCGGCTACGTCGGCTACGACGAGGGCGGTCAGCTCACGGAGGCCGTGCGCCGGAAGCCGTACTCGGTCGTCCTCCTCGACGAGATCGAGAAGGCGCACCCGGACGTCTTCAACATCCTGCTGCAGATCCTCGAGGACGGGAAGCTCACGGACTCGCAGGGCCGCAAGGTGGACTTCCGCAACACCATCGTGATCATGACCTCGAACCTCGGTGCTGCGCAGATCTCGAAGAACCAGACGCTCGGATTCTCCATCGGAGACGAACAGGGTCTTTCGTACGACGAGATGAAGGAGCGCGTGATGTCGGAGCTCAAGAAGGTGTTCCGGCCCGAGCTCCTGAACCGCATCGACGAGGTCATCGTCTTCCACAAGCTCGAGAAGGTCGAGATCCTCGAGGTCGTCGACCTGATGATGAAGCGCGTCCGCGAGGAGATGGCGAAGCACGACGTCGTCATCGAGCTCACGGACGACGCGCGCGAGCTCCTCGTCGAGCAGGGGTACGACCCGGCGATGGGTGCCCGTCCGCTGCGCCGCGCGATCCAGCGCATGATCGAGGATCCGCTCGCGGACTTCATCCTCGGCCGCGAGCTGTCCCCGGGCTCCACGCTGGTGGTCGACCGCCGCGACTCGCCGGGCGAGAACGAGGCGCCGGTCGAGATCAGGATCATCGAGGGCACTCCGGTTCCGGCTGCCGTCGGTGGGCCGTCGTCGGAAGACGACGATCTGGCCGAGCTCGCCGAACTGGTCGACGAGCCGTCGGACAATTAGCGACGTCGAGATCCGCCACGCGAAACCGTCCGACTACGGGCGGGTGATCGGGCGGATCAATGTCTGGTGGGGAGGGCGAGACATGGCGCCCATGCTCCCGAAGCTCTTCTTCATCCACTTCGAGGGGACGAGCTTCGTGGCGGAAGGCAGCGACGGCGAGCTGCTGGGATTCGTCTGCGGGTTCCTCTCGCAGACGGAGGACGACGAGGCGTACATCCACTTCGTCGGCGTCACGCCCGAGGATCGCGGCGACGGCCTCGGCCGCAAGCTCTACGAGCGCTTCTTCGACGAGGTACGTGCGAACGGCCGCAGCGTCGTTCGTTGCGTTACCTCACCGCTGAATCAGGACTCGCTCGCCTTCCATCAGGCGCTCGGATTCGAGGTCGATCGGATCGCCGAGGACTACGACGGTCCCGGCGAGGACCGCGCCCTGCTCGTCAAGCAGCTGGCCTGATCCCGCGCCGCTTCTGGGCGAGCAGGGGCTGGCGCTCCCGTCGAGCGTCAGCCCAGTCGAGGTAGGTCCCGAAGCCCACGGCGATCGCGAGCGCCACGAAGCCGTAGCTCGGCCACGAGGAATCGGCGTCCAGCAGGCTCTTCACGACGGCGACGGCAGCCGTTGCGGCACCGAGGCCGAAGATCACCTTCTCCCACGGGATGTGCTCCGACATCGCGACGTCGCTGAAGTTGCGCAGGACGAGCAGGGTGAGGGTACTCAGCACGAGGAGCGCGAGCAGCAGGCCCCAGGCGTCGAAGCCGTCGAGCGGCACGGTCGCCACCCCGGCAGGCCCGTAGTCGACCTCGACGTTCTGCCACGTGAAGAAGAGACTGAGAAGGAGGAGAGGACCGGCGACGAGGACGATCTGAGTTCCTCGCGAGAGGGCCTTGAACTTCGCCATCGAGCTCCCTTTCGGCTGCATTGATCGTGGGCGGGCTGCCGCAGGCCCGTACGTGCTCGACAAAGCGTACTCATCTGCGGGCGAAAGTGGGCGTGTGCAGGGACGTTCGCGACACGCTGACGCTACGGCGCCGAAAGGCGCCGCAGCGTGGTCAGCGCGTCGGATCGAGCTTAGGTCTGCCGGTCGTCCGGGGTTCGGACGTCTGTCGCGTCGTCCGCAGCCTCGCCCGCCGGAGGTTCGACCCCTGCGGACGGGGGCGGCCTCTCGGGCGGCGGCGCCTGGTACGCCTCCGGTGGGGCAGGCGCGGCGGCCGCGTCCGACCCGCCGAAGGAGCTCGCCTCGCTCCTCAGCGTGTCGACGCCACCTGCCTCCTGCACCGCCATGAACGCTCCGACGGCAATCACCACCGCCAGCGCCGTGCCGACCCAGGCCCAGATCGTCGCCTCGTCCCCGAGGATCGTGAGCAGCTTGATGATCGTGAAGATCAGTATCAGGGTCGCCAGGAGAGCCCCGGTCATCGCGGTCGAGACGGGGAGTGGGATGTCCACCGAGGCGATCCGCACGATCAGCCACGCCAGCAGCACGATCGTGAGCAACCCGACGACGAATCCGACTCCGCGCCAGCCGCTGAACGTTGCGTCGACGCCCAGCTCGTCCGCGAGGCCACCGACGTCGAAGTCCTGCCAGGGGAAGAAGAGGTCGATGAGGAGCAGCACCGCTCCGATCAGCATCAACTGCGCGCCTCGCCCAAGGGCGTTGAATCGATCCATCCGGCCCGTCCTTTCGTCGTCGTCTGCGGCGGTCTGACGCCACTCTTAACCACCGGAGGGGCGCTTGCAAGCGCAACCGCGCACTTTCGTGACGAACGGCGTCGGACCGCGTTCCTAGACTGGCTCTTCCTTGGCGAAGGTCACCGTTCAGTTCACGTGCTCGGAGTGCGCCACCACCTCGGGACGCTGGCTCGGGAAGTGCCCCGGCTGTGGGGCGTTCGGGACGCTCGTGGAGGAGCTCCACGGCTCCGCCTCCGAGGCCGGACCGGCGCGTCCGTCGGCCCCGGTCCGGATCGCCGACGTCTCGGCGGAGAAAGCGGATCGCATCCCGACCGGCGTGTCCGAGCTCGACCGCGTGCTCGGAGGCGGGCTGGTTCCCGCGTCGCTCGTCCTCGTCGGCGGCGAGCCGGGGGTGGGCAAGTCGACGCTGCTCCTGACGGCGCTCGGCGCTATCGCGCGTGGCGGTCGGCGCGCTTTGCTCGTCACGGGTGAGGAGTCGTCCGCGCAGGTCGCGCTGCGGGCTGCGCGCCTCGGCGGCGCCGAGCAGGTCGAGATCCTCGCAGAGACAGAGCTCGACACGGTTTGCGCGACGCTCGAGGCGGAGCGGCCGGAGGTATGCGTCATCGACTCGGTGCAGACGCTGCACGCCTCGGCACTCGGCTCCGCACCGGGATCGGTGGCCCAGGTGCGCGAGGCAGCGGGACGCCTTCTGCGCGTCGCGAAGGAGGTCGGCGTTGCAACGGTGCTCGTCGGTCACGTGACGAAGGACGGCGCGGTGGCTGGTCCGCGAGTGCTCGAGCACCTCGTCGACTGCGTCCTCCAGTTCGAGGGCGACCGCTACCACGAGCACCGCGTCTTGCGCGCGACGAAGAACCGGTTCGGGTCGACCAACGAACTCGGCGTCTTCGAGATGACGGCCGCCGGGCTCGTGGGCGTCCCCGACCCGTCGCAGCTCTTCGGCGCGACGCATCCCGGCGAGGTCGGAGCCGCGGTGGCGTGCGCGCTCGAGGGGACACGGCCGATCCTGCTCGAGGTGCAGGCGCTCGTGGCGCCGACCGACCTCGCGATGCCGCGGCGCGTCGGAACCGGAGTGGATCCCAGGCGGCTCGCAATGATCGTCGCTGTCCTGGGGCGACACGCGGGCGTTTCGCTCGCGAGCGCCGACGTGTTCGTCAACGTTGCGGGCGGAGTTCGCATCGACGAGCCGGGCGCCGACCTGGCCGTCGCCCTCGCGATCGCGTCGGCAGCCCGAGGCGTGCCGCTCCGTGAGGGCATCGCCGCGTTCGGTGAGATCGGTCTCACCGGCCGGCTCCGGGCCGCCTCGCAGGCCGAGCGGAGGCTCGAGGAGTGCGGCAAGCTCGGCATCACCGCCGTCATCGCGCCTGCCGGAACGCAGAGCCGCTCGGCGACGCGCGTCGAGCCGGTGGAGACGATGCGCGCCGCGCTGAAAGCCGCTCTGGACGCGTCTTCGGGTCCCGCCGAAGCCGCGGCGTAGCGTCTCGGGCCGTTGCGGTTCCGTTAATCGGCCGTGAAGAACGCGCTATGATGTGACCCGGATGTCGGCAGGAACACGCTGCCGGCACCTTTTTTGTCACCGGGCGGAACAGCCACATTCGTGAAGGCGACGGACACCGACATCGGGGAGGCCCTCTTGTTCGATATTGGCGACAAGGTCGTCTATCCGCACCATGGCGCGGGCACGGTCGTGAAGAAGGAGCAGAGGGAGGTCCTGGGTGAGGTGCGCGAGTACCTCACGATCCAGATCCTCCACAACGACATGACCGTCAACGTGCCGTGCGAGAACGCAGAGCGGGTGGGACTGCGGACGGTCATCGACCAGCGAACCGTGACCATGGTCGTCAGGACCCTCTCGGGCGGCTCGACCGAGATGCCCAAGAACTGGAACCGTCGTTTCAAGCACAACCGCGACAAGATGAAGACCGGCAACATCTTCGAGCTCGCGGAGGTCGTACGGAACCTCGCCGTGCGCAACAACGAGAAGGGCCTCTCGACCGGCGAGAAGCAGATGTTCGTGAAGGCGAAGAAGATCCTCGCGTCCGAGCTGATGTACGCCAAGG
>JAJTCQ010000032.1 GCA_021323315.1 Gaiellaceae bacterium
CGATCTGCGCGACCCCGAGGTCAACGTCCGCTACGGCTCCTGGTACCTGAACCACCTGCGCGGCCGTTACGACGGGGACATGCGCCTGGCGCTCGCGGCATACCACGCGGGTCAGGGCAACGTGGACCAGTGGCTCACGCAGGGGAGCGGGATCGCCTTCCCGGAGACGCAGGTCTACGTGGACGAAGTCGAGCGCGTCAGGCGGGTGTACGCGAAGGCGTACGGCGGCGAGCTCCGCCGATAGCGTCTTCGAGGAGCCCGAGTACGAGCCCGACCGGCGGCGGATCTTCGCCGGTGGCACGTTGCACCATGAGGCCGTGCAGCACGAGGTTGACGAAGATCCCGAGCGACTTGGGGTCCAGGTCGTCGCGGATCTCGCCCGCGCGCTGCGCCTCTTCGACGCGCGCGCGGTTCGCCAGCACGAACTCGGTCTCACGACTCTCCAGGCGCGTCCTGAACGCCGGATCGGTCCGCGCGCGGCGCACCAGCTCGAGGTAGACCGAGAGCCACGACGGATCGAATTCGAGGATCTCGTGCAGCACGCCCTCGAGGCCCCGGTCGAGAAAGACTTCGGACACGCGCTTGGTGTCGCGAGCGGCGAGCTCGAGGAACAGGTCCTCCTTGGAGGCGAAGTAATTGAAGATGGCGCCGCGCGAGAGGCCGATCTCGCGCTCGAGCTTGGCGACGGTCGCGCCCTCGTAGCCGTGCTCGGCGAAGCAGCGCGCAGCACCCGCGAGAATCTGCTCACGGCGTTCGGCCTTGCGCGCGTCGGAGATCTTCGGCACCGGGCGGATCGTACTTTACAAAAACGTACAGACGTCTTATTATCTTTCCGCCATGGTCGAACCGGCGGCGACGGGAGTGAGGAAGACCGCAGTGTCTGCGCTCGTCGCCGCCGAGACCATCTCGGTCCTCGGCACGCGCATGACGTACCTCGCGCTGCCGTGGTTCGTGCTCGTCACGACGGGGTCTCCCGGGAAGATGAGCCTCGTCCTCGCCGCAGAGATCCTCCCGATGGCGATCCTGGGCATCCCGAGCGGCTCGGTCGTGCAGCGACTGGGCTCGCGTACCACCATGCTCGTCGCGGACGCGGCCCGCGCGCCGATCCTCGTTTCCATCCCGGTCCTTCACTCGGCGGGGGCGCTGAGCTTCGAGCTCCTGCTCGTGCTGGTCGCGCTCCTGGGTTGCTTCATGGCGCCGTACTTCGCCTCCCAGCGAACGATTCTCCCGGAGCTCGTCGGCGAGGACGAGACGCGAATGTCGCAGGCGAACAGCGCGATCGAGGGGGGCACGGCGGTCGCGGCCATCGTCGGCCCCGCGCTCGCCGGAGCGCTCATTCCATTCCTCGGAGCACCGAACGTCCTCTACGTCGATGCGGCGACCTACGTCGTGGCGTTCGTGCTCATCCTCGTGTTCGTGCCGCGGCGCAAGCCGGTCGCGGCGACGACGGAGCACGGCATGCTCGCGGGGCTCCGCTTCCTCCTTCGCGACCAGCTGCTGGGGCCGATCGCGGCGATCGTGGTTGCGACGGGGTTTCTCGGAGCCGCCATGACGGCGGGCCTTCCCGTCTACGCGTACGACGAATTCGACGGGAGGCCGTGGATCGCAGGTGCTTTCTACGCGGCCCTCGGGGCCGGCGCGCTCGTGGGGAGCCTGGTCGCAATCGTCGTCGTGCGGAAGGTCGCTCCCCTTCGGCTCGCCGGTGTCGCGATCCTTGCCTTCCTCGTGCCGATGTGGGTGCTTCCGTTCCTGCCGCCCTGGCCCGTCGTCCTGGGGGCGCTGTTCGCAGCGTCGTTCTTCGCGCCGCTGATCAACGGACCGGTCTTCGGAGTGCTCACCGCGCGCACGCCCTACACGCTGCGGGCGAAGGTACTGACGGCCGTCGTCGCGGTGAACACGTTGGCGGCCCCGCTCGGCTTCCTCGCCGCCGGCCAGATCCTCGAGCACTGGGGCGTGGCGCCGCTCTTCGCCGTCGTAACGGTCGGGATGACCGTCGCCGGGCTCGCGTTCGCCGCGATCGCATGGCGGCACGCCGGCAAGGGCGAGGTCGTGCCCGAGCCTGCGACCTCCTGATCAGCGACGGCTGCAGGGCTCGCCGGTGAGGAGCCCTGCACGGCAGAGCTCGGGCCGCGGCGCGTTGACGGCGAAGGCGCTGCGGAGATCGTTCGTGAACCACACGTGGAGCATCTCGCTCGCCCCCTGCGTGAGCCGCGATCCCGGCGGGCACACCCCGCTCGCCGGAGGCTTCAGGCCGCGCTTTCGCCCCTCCTTGCAGACGACGTGCGAGTGCCAGCGCATGATCGACCCGGCCGGCGTCGGCCCGCGCACCCCGTCTCTCGTGCTCCACATCGCACCGACGAGGACGAGTACTCGTCCGGGCGCATTCGCGTAGATCAGCGCCTTTGGCCGGCGGAAATCGAGGACCGAGGGACCGCGCGGCTCCTCGCGTCGCTCGGCGTGGAAGAAGAAGACGCGGCGGTCGCCGTGCCGGCGGGGGCGTGTCGTCGTCGTGTCGTAGCCGGCTCGTTCGGCGGCGCGGACGTCTCTCCAGCTCTCGCGCTTCGCCGCGGACTCGAGCTGCTCGAGCACGTGCCGGGCTCGCGCGCGCTGGCGCCGCGTGGCCAGCTCGACCGCCGCGTACTGCCGGAGGTGCTGGACGAGCCCGTGCCTCGCGGTGGCTGGAAGCCGAGCGCTTCCCCGCGGGAGCTTGCAGACGAGGTTCGGAGGCACGACTGTTCTTGCCTCTCCGGACGCGACGAGGAACGCGAGCGCCGCTCCGATCAGCCCGACCCGCGTTCTCGTCACTGCGCGGATGGTGGCACAACTCGGGCCGCGGCTACGCTGGCGCGGAGTCGGTGGCCGCCGGGAACCGCTTCCAGACGATCCTCGGGGCGACCGGGACGGGCAAGACGGCCACGATGGCGTGGACCATCGAGCGCCTCCAGCGCCCCGCGCTCGTCATCGCACACAACAAGACGCTCGCGGCGCAGCTGTGCAACGAGTTCCGCGAGTTCTTCCCCGACAACGCCGTCGAGTACTTCGTCTCGTACTACGACTACTTCCAGCCCGAGGCGTACATCCCGCAGGCCGACCTCTACATCGAGAAGGACTCGTCCCGAAACGACGACATCGCGCGGCTTCGGCTCTCGGCCACGTCCTCACTGCTCACACGGCGCGACGTCGTCGTCATCGCATCGGTCTCGTGCATCTACGGCCTGGGCTCGCCGGAGGAGTGGCGCGAGCGCGTGCTCATCCTCGACGTGGGGGAGACACAGGATCGCGACGAGGTGCTGCGGAAGCTCATCGAGAGCCAGTACGTGCGCAACGACACCGTGCTCGGGCGCGGCCGCTTCCGCGTGAAGGGCGACATCGTCGAGATCCAGCCGGCGAACGTCGAGACGGCGTACCGCGTCTCGTTCTTCGGAGACGAGGTGGAGCAGATCACCCACTTCGACCCCCTCACGGGCGAGGTCTACTCCCACCTGGACAACCTGGTCATCTGGCCGGCGACCGAGTACGTGACCTCGCGCCCGACCGTCGAGCGCGCGATCGACGACCTGCGCGCCGAGCTCGAGCAGCAGGTCGCGAAGTTCGAGCACGAGGGCCGCATGCTGGAGGCGCACCGGATCCGCCAGCGCACCGAGTACGACCTCGAGATGCTCAAGGAGCTCGGCTTCTGCAACGGCATCGAGAACTACTCGCGGGCGCTCGAGGGCAGGCCCGTCGGCTCGCACCCGTTCACGCTCATCGACTACTTCCCGGACGACTTCGTCTGCTTCGTCGACGAGTCGCACCAGACGGTGCCGCAGCTCGGCGGCATGTACGAGGGCGACCGCTCCCGCAAGCAGACGCTCATCGACTTCGGCTTCCGCCTCCCGTCGGCGCTCGACAACCGGCCGCTGCGGTTCGACGAGTTCCTCGGCAAGGTGAACCAGCTCGTGTTCGTGTCGGCGACCCCGGGGCCGTTCGAGCTCTCGCGCTCGAAGGTGATCGCCGAGCAGCTGATCCGGCCGACCGGGATCGTCGACCCCGAGGTGGAGCTGCGACCGACACGGAACCAGATCGACGACCTGCTGAACGAGATCCGCCACCGCGAGGAGGCGGGAGAGCGCGTCCTCGTCACCACGTTGACGAAGAAGATGGCCGAGGACCTGACGGATTACCTGCTCGAGGCCGGCGTGCGGGCGCGTTACCTGCACTCCGAGATCGACACGCTCGACCGGATCGCGATCATCCGCGAGCTCCGCCTCGGCGAGTTCGACGTGCTCGTCGGCGTCAACCTCCTGCGCGAGGGCCTCGACCTCCCCGAGGTGTCGCTCGTCGCGGTGCTCGACGCCGACAAGGAGGGTTTCCTGCGCGGAAAGACCGCGCTCATCCAGACGACCGGTCGGGCGGCGCGCAACACGGCGGGCAAGGTGCTCCTGTACGCGGACAAGCGCACCGAGGCGATCATCGGCGCGATGGACGAGACCTCCCGGCGCCGCGCCGTCCAGGTCGCGTACAACGAGGAGCACGGGATCACGGCGGAGACGATCGTCAAGGGCGTGTCCGACATCTCGGAGCTCCTGTCGCTGGAGTCCCCGCACGTTCCCTCGTCGCGGCGCCGCCGTGGGAAGGCGGAGGTCGAGGGCATGTCACGCGACGAGCTCGACAAGCTCGTCATAACCCTCGAGGAGGAGATGTATCTCGCGGCCGAGGAGCTCCGGTTCGAGTACGCCGCGAAGCTGCGGGATGAGATCAAGGACCTGCGGCGGGAGCTGACGGCTTTCGCCGAGACGACCTAGAGGAGACGATCATGTGCCGGAACATCAAGACGCTCCACAACTTCGAGCCGCCTGCGACGGACGAGGAGGTTCGCGCTGCGGCGCTGCAGTACGTACGGAAGGTGAGTGGCGCGGCAAAGCCGTCGAAGGCCAATGAAGCCGCCTTCGAGCGCGCCGTGGACGAGGTCGCCCACGCGACGCGACACCTGCTCGCCGAGCTCGTGACGACGGCGTCGCCGCGCGACCGCGAGGTGGAGGCTGCCCGCGCCCGCGCTCGCGCCGAGAAGCGCTTCGGCCGCGCTGCGTAGGCGCTAACGACACGGCGCCGCGCGCACGATCACCTGGCGGTGCCGGTTCAGCGTTCGGCCGTCCGTGCCGATACGCACACTCATGGGAGGACGGAGCGTCCCGCTGCTCGCGCTGGTCGTGTTCGCGGTGCTCGTTCCGGCAGCGCTCCTCGGTGTCGCGGCACACACCGACAGCGCCACCCTGCCGATCGGAGGCGCACTCTTCGCGCTCGGCGCGCTCACGGTGCTCCGCCGGCCCGGCGCAACGCGCGTGCTTCTCGGTTCCGTGGCCGTATGTGTCGCCGTCACTTTCGGGCTCGGGATCGCGGCCCTCGTGGGCCTCGTGCCCGCCGTGCCCGGCCCGCGCGGCCCGGCCACGGCGGCGGTGCTCGCGATCGGTCTCGCGTTCTACGGCGCCCTCTTCTGGCGGGCGCTCCGCCTCCACCGGCTCACGCAGCGGAGTGCGGATCTCCTCATCGCGCTCGGCGTCATCTGTCTGGCCGCCGCGATGCCTGTCGCTCTGCTCGACGACGGCAGCCTCGGCTCGTTGCTGGGATACGCGTTCGAGATCGTGGGGATCGCGGTCATCGGCGTCATCGTCGCCCGTGACCTGCATCGTGGCGCAGCGCGCGCAAAGCTGCTCCTCGGCGATGTCGCGGGTGCGGACGTGGTCGTCGACGCAGAGGCGTTCGTCGGGCCGCATGTCCGCGCGCTGCTCGCCGAACTCGCCAAGAAGGAGGCGCATACGGGGGATCACCCGCGCCGCGTCGCCCTCCGCGCGGCGCAGGTAGGCGACGAGCTCGGACTCTCGCCCGGCCGGCTCCGCGACCTTGCCACCGGCGGCCTCCTGCACGACATAGGGATGCTCGCCGTGCCGCCCGAGATCCTGCGGAAGCCCGGGCCGCTGACGGACGACGAGTACGGCATCGTCATGCACCACGTCTCCACGGGGCCGGCGCTGCTACGCGCGCTCGGCGGGTTCTCGCCGAACGTTCACCGCCTCGTGCGCGGGCATCACGAGCGCTTCGACGGCTCCGGCTACCCCAAAGCGGTCGCGGGCGACCCGATCCCTCCCGACGTGGCCATCCTCGCCGTCTGCGACGTCTACGACGCGCTCATCTCGGAGCGCGCGTATCGGAAGGCGTGGTCGCACGAGCGTGCACTCGAGCATCTGCGCGCGGGAGCCGGGAGGCTGTTCGACGCGACGTGCGTCGAGGCGCTTGCCGACGTGCTCGCGCGTGAGCGCCGCTCCGACCTCGCCGTGGCCGTCTAGCGCGCAACGAGGTGCGATATGACGTGCTCGGCGTCCTCGCCGACGCCGCCGAAGAGCGCCGACTTGCGCTTGTGGAGCCAGTTCACGCCCACGAAGTACAGCCCCGGATGCTCGGAGACCCCACGTTTCTGAACGGGCCAGCCGAACTCGTCGGCGACTTCGAGCTCGATCCAGGAGTAGTCCGGCCGGTAGCCGTTCGACCAGAGGATGGTCGTGATTCCCGCGTCGCGAAGGTCGATGCGCCCGGTGTCGGGAATCGGTGACGGAAGGCTCTCGCGTTCCTCCGGCGCGCCGGCCTCGAGGCCGTGTTCCGCGATGTAGTCGTCGATCCGGGCGATCACCGAGTACGCGAACTGATCGCCGGCCGTGAGTGTCTCCTCGATTCCCGACGCGAAGTGCGCCGCGCCGTCGCGCACGCTTTCGAGCCGGCCGACGACGACGGCGCCGCGCGCCGCAAGCCAGCGCGGGTGGCAGTCGTGGCCGCCGTCGTTGCCCGAGATGGGCGGATTGCATCCGAGCCGCGCAGCCGGGCCAGGGAGCGAGTCGACGGTGTCGTCGAGGATTCCGGCCTTCACGACCCAGTGGACCCAGTCGTGGCCTCGGTGCCGGCGCGGGAACCAGGCGCAGTTGCCTGCGGAGAGGTAGACGGAGCGACCCGCGGCGAGCAGCTCGTCCGAGATCTGGCATCCCGACTGCCCGCCCCCGACGACGAGCACGGCTCCCTCCGGGAGCTGGCCCGGCCGGCGGTAATCGCTGGTCGTCAGCTGGAGCTCGACCGGCGCGTAGTCCACTCCGGACACTCGCGGGCGCGGCTGCTGGAAGGCGCCGCTGGCCACGATGACGTTCGTCGCGGACAAGGTCTCTCCAGCCGTCTCGACGAGGTAGTCGCCCCCGGCGGGGCGGAGCGCGGTCACCTCGACGTTCTCCCGGAGCGGAGCCGCGAACGATCGTGCGTACCCCTCCAGGTACTCGATGACCTCGGCGAGCGGCGCGAACGCGTCGGGGTCGTCACCGTCGTACGCACCGCCCGGAAGCTGGAGGAACCAGTTCGGAGTGTTGAGAAAGAACCCGTCCCAGCGCTGCGAGCGCCACGTCTCGCCGACCTCGCCCCGCTCGAGCACGAGGTGCTCGCGGCCGCACTGCGTCAGGAAGTAGCTCGCGGCGAGACCCGCCTGTCCGGCGCCGATGACGATCGTGTCGACGCGCTCCACGGCCTCAAACGGTCGCGAAGAGCTCGAACTTGTCGCGGAGGTAGGCGAGATAGGGCTGCGGGTCGATCGGTCCGCCGACCACGCGCTCGATCGTCTCTGCGGGCGTGAGCTTGCGCCCGAGCGAGTAGATGTTCTCGCGAAGCCAGTGATGCAGCTCGCCGAACTCCCCTCGTTCGATCTGCTCGTCGATGCCAGGGATCGCCGCTCGCGCCCTCTCCCAGATCTGGATCGAAAGCACGGTGCCGAGCAGGTAGGTCGGGAAGTAGCCGAAGCCTCCGCCCGACCAGTGCGCGTCCTGGAGGACGCCGACTGCGTCGTTCGGCACCGGGATTCCCATGAGCTCCTCGAAGCGCGTGTTCCACGCGTCGGGAAGGTCGGCGACGGCCAGCCGGCCGGAGAGGAGCTCCTCCTCGAGCTCGAAGCGGAGGATGACGTGGAGCCCGTAGCTCGTCTCGTCGGCGTCGACGCGCACGAACGAGCGGCGAACGCGGTTGACGGCGCGGTGAAACTGCTCGAGCGAGACGTCCCCGAGCCTGCCCGGGAACGTCTCCTGCACGCGGGGATAGAACCAGCGCCAGAAGGGAAGCGAGCGCCCGACGACGTTCTCCCAGAGCCGGCTCTGGGACTCGTGGAGCGTCGCCGAGACCCCGGCGGCGAGCGGCGTGCGCTCGAGCGTCTTCGAGACACCCCATTCGTAGAGGCCGTGCCCGGTCTCGTGCATCGCCGTGAACAGCGAATTGAGCTCGCTCTCGGAGTACCGCGTCGTGAGGCGTATGTCGCCGAGACCGAAGGTGATCTCGAAGGGATGCACGGTCGGGTCGAGCCGGAACTGGTCCCAGGTCGCGCCCATGGCCTCGACGAGCTCGCGCGAAAGCGCCTCCTGGGCGCCGATGGGGAACGGCCCGTCCAGGAACGGGTCCTCCTCCTCCGTCGCCTGCTCGGCGACGAGAGACTGCAGCTCGGGAGCCAGCACGGCGAAGATCTCGCGAATCTCCGAGGTTCGCATCCCCGGCTCGTAGTCCTCGAGCAGCACGTCGTACGGATCGTCGTACGGGGCGAAGCACTCGATGTACTGCCTGCGGAGGTCGACGACGCGCTCGAGCCAGGGCCGGAACGGCGCGAAGTCGGAGTCCTCGCGCGCCGTGACCCAGACCTCGTACGACTCGGCGGCAACCTTCGCGAACTCGACCGCGAGGTCGGCGGGAACGCGCCGCGCGCGCTCCCAGTCGCGCTGCGCGACCCGGATCAGCGAGGCGTCGTCCGAGTCGTACGCGAGCGACGCCGCGTATGGCTCGAGCTCCTCGAAGAGCTCGCCGAAGCGGTCGTCGACCATGTGCGCGTGCACGATCTCCTCCAGCGTGCCGAGTTGCGCCGCGCGAGTTGGCACGCCGCCCGGCGGCATGAACACCTGCATGTCCCACACGAGCAGGGCTTCCATACGGCGAAGATCGGTGAGCTTGCCCAGGCGCGACTTGAGCTCGGAGAAGGCCGCTTCCACCGGCCGGGACTCTACCGGCGTACGGGTCACCGCCGAGGCAGGCGCTACACTCGCTGCCGTGGCGGACGAGTCGCCGGAACTGTTCGACGACATCTACCTCGGCCTTCGCGCAGGTGGGGCGGTGCGCAAGCAGCGGCGTGGAGAGCCGCTCTCGGTCGAGGAGAAGGAGGCGATCGGCCGCTGGCACCGCCTCTCGCTGTGGCGAAAGTTCATCGCCATTGGCGCCTTCGCGCTCGGCACGTTCGGGCTCGGGTTCACCGTCGGTGGCCTCGTCTTCGGCCGCTGGCGGACAGCGCGGCGCTGACGGACCGCAAACCGCAGGACCGTTCCGCCCGAAGGACCAGGGGTCCACTTCGGAGTCGGGAGCGACGATGCTGAAGACACTCGCAGCTGGAATCGGTTTGCTGCTCGCCATGGCCGGCTTCGTGGTAGCCCTGGCAATCGCAGCGCCACAGCGAGACACCTACAAGCTGAACGCCACCCTCCAGGCTCGCTTCGAGGTGCCGAAGCCGCAGGGCGTGCCCGTGGGTGCGACGGGTCTCTTCAGCGGGAGCGCGGTCGAGCAGGCAAACGATCGCGCCAGGGTCACGTGGCGACTCACGTTCTCGAACCTGTCCGGCCGGGCGATGGCCGCGCACATTCATGCGGGCCGGGTCGGACGAGCGGGGAACGTCATGGCGGCGCTGTGCGGCCCGTGTCGGAGCGGTCAGCGCGGAAGCACGATGGTCTCGCACGCTCAACTGCGGGTGATTCGTGCCGGTCGTGCGTACGTGAATGTGCACACGAGGAAGAACGCAGCGGGTGAGATCCGCGGTCAGATGAAGGCCCGGGAGGTCACGGGATCCGGCACCGACTCCACGACGACGTCGACCGAGACCACGCAGCCGCCTCCTCCGCCGTATCCGTAGTTCAGGTGCAGGCCGCGCCCGCGAAGTCCTGCTGGCCGCGTCCCTCGTGGCAGCGCAGTTCTCGTAACGCGCCCGTGAGCGCGTAGACGCCATCCTCGGCGTCTTCGAATCCGAGCGTCCACCGCTCGGTCCGCACGGAGTCGTCTGCGAGGCCGTCGAGGGTGACGATTACGATCTGGTCGCCGCCCCCCTCCGGCCCTGCCTTCGCGTCGATCGTGGTGCGGACGGCCGTCCGCTCGTCGAGGCGGAGGAAGATCCCGGCCGCCATCGCCGGCGAGCGCTCCCATTCCGCGTCGACCTCCTGCTGGAAGCCCGAGAAGCCCCGGGTCGAGACGGCTCCACCCGGCCCGGCGTCGGGCGGCCCGCCCCAGACGAGCTCGACGTCGACGTCGTTTCCGCAGCCAGCGAGAGCAAGGGTGGCGAGGACGACGCACGCAGATCGCATGGCGCCCCTTGTAGCGCATCGTGACGCTGACGGAAAAGAACCGCTTCGAGCCGGAGGCGGGCTTTGCCCGCCGGGAGGCCAGCTTCTGCCGAGAATTGCACGCGAAAGGGAAGGGGGCGCGTGGGGGGAAACATGTTTCCCCCCACGAACCAGAACGTCTGTTCGCCTCGGTACAATGGCGCGCCTATGAGTCAGGCCGAAGAGCTCGTCGTCCACGGCGCGCGCGAGCACAACCTGAAGAACGTCACCGTCCGCATCCCGCGGAATGCGCTCGTCTGCGTCACGGGCCTCTCCGGCTCCGGAAAGTCGTCGCTCGCGTTCGACACGATCTACGCGGAGGGGCAGCGGCGATACGTGGAATCGCTCTCCGCGTACGCCCGGCAGTTCCTGCAGATGATGGAGAAACCGGACGTCGACTCGATCGACGGGCTCTCGCCGGCGATCTCGATCGACCAGAAGACGACGTCGCGCAACCCGCGCTCGACCGTGGGGACGGTGACCGAGATCTACGACTACCTTCGCCTCCTCTTCGCGCGCATGGGGCGGCCACACTGCCCCGTGTGCGGCCGCCCGATCGCGGGCCAGTCGCTCGACCAGATCGTGGAGCAGGTGCTGCGGCTCGACGAGGGCACGAAGTTCACGATCAACGCGCCCGTCGTGCGCGATCGCAAGGGCGAGTACAAGGACGTCCTCGAGGAGCTGCGCCGCGACGGCTTCACGCGGGTCAAGGTCGACGGCGACCAGCGGCTGCTCGAGGAGGACATCGTCCTCGACAAGAAGTTCAAGCACACGATCGAGGTGGTCGTCGACCGGCTCGTGATGAAGGCCGACCTGCGGCAGCGGCTCACGCAGTCGATCGAGACCGCGACGTCACTCGCCGAGGGCTTGGTCGTCATCGACGTGCTCGACGGTGAGTCGCTGACGTTCTCGGAGAACCTCGCGTGCCCCGATCACGGCGTCTCGCTCGCCGAGCTCGAGCCGCGCGTCTTCTCCTTCAACTCGCCGCACGGCGCCTGTCCGCGCTGCACGGGCCTGGGCGCGCAGCTCGAGATCGACCCGGACCTGCTCGTCCCCGACACGTCGCTCTCGATCGAAGAGGGCGCGCTCGTGCCCTGGACGATCGGAAGCCAGAGCTTCTACGACTCGGTGATCGAGGCGATCGCGGAACGGTACGAGATCCCGCTCGACGTGCCCTGGCGCGAGCTCACGACCGAGCAGCAGGACAAGTTCCTGCACGGGACGGGCGGCGAGCGGATCTTCGTGACGTACCGCAACCGCATGGGGCGCAGGCGGCAGTACACCATGGCCTTCGAGGGGCTGCTCGACAACCTCCAGCGCCGGTACCGCGAGACGGACTCCTCGCACGCACGCGACCGGATCGAGGAGTACATGAGCTTCCGTCCGTGTCCCGAGTGCAATGGCGCGCGGCTGAAGCCCGAGGTGCTCGCCGTGACGATCGGCGACCTCTCGATCCACGGCTTCACGCAGATGTCTGTCGCGCGGGCGCTCCGCTTCGTCGACGAGCTCGAGCTCACGAAGACGGAGGAGCTGATCGGCCGGCGCATCCTCAAGGAGGTGCGCGAGCGGCTGACCTTCCTCGAGAACGTCGGCGTCGGCTACCTGCAGCTCGACCGCGCTGCGAAGACGCTCTCGGGAGGCGAGGCGCAGCGGCTCCGGCTCGCGACGCAGATCGGATCGCAGCTCGTCGGCGTCCTCTACATCCTCGACGAGCCGTCGATCGGGCTCCACCAGCGCGACAACGGCAGGCTCATCCACACGCTCGAGCGGCTCCGCGACGTCGGGAACACCGTGCTCGTGGTCGAGCACGACGAGCAGATGATGCGCGCGGCGGACTGGGTGGTCGATCTCGGGCCCGGAGCGGGCGAGCACGGGGGAGAGGTGGTCGCCGAGGGGACGGCGGACGACATCGCGACGACGCCCGGCTCCGTCACCGGCGCATTCCTGAACGGAGAACGCAGCATCCTCGTCCCGCCGAGGCGCGACGACGACGAGCGCGGCTGGTTCTCCGTGCGCGGCGCGGCGATGCACAACCTGAAGGGCATCGACGTCGACTTTCCCGTCGGCCGCTTCATCGCAGTGACGGGCGTATCTGGCTCGGGCAAGTCGACGCTGGTCAACGAGATCCTCTACAAAGCGCTCGCCAACCGGGTCGGGAAGACGCGCGTGAAGCCCGGCGAGCACGAAGGGGTCGACGGGATCGACTGCTTCGACAAGGTGATCGAGATCGACCAGAGCCCGATCGGACGCACGCCCCGGTCGAACCCGGCGACGTACACGGATCTCTTCACGCACGTGCGCGAGCTGTACTCGCTCACGCCCGAGGCGAAGATCCGCGGCTACAAGCCGGGCCGCTTCTCCTTCAACGTGCGCGGCGGCCGCTGCGAGGCGTGCAAGGGCGACGGGACGATCAAGATCGAGATGCACTTCCTGCCTGACGTGTACGTCCCGTGCGAGACCTGCCACGGGCACCGCTACAACCGGGAGACGCTCGAGGTGCGGTTCAAGGGGAAGTCGATCTCGGACGTGCTCGAGATGTCCGTCGAGGAGGCGCTCGAGTTCTTCGCGAAGATCCCGAAGATCCGGCGACGGCTGCAGACGCTCCACGACGTCGGGCTCGACTACATCAAGCTCGGCCAGCCCGCGACGACGCTGTCCGGGGGCGAGGCGCAGCGCGTGAAGCTCGCGGCGGAGCTCTCGAAGGTCGCGACCGGAAAGACGCTCTACATCCTCGACGAGCCGACGACCGGCCTCCACTTCGCAGACATCGAGAAGCTGCTCGAGGTGCTTCAACGACTCGTCGACTCGGGGAACACGGTGCTCGTCATCGAGCACAACCTCGACGTCATCAAGCAGGCGGACTGGATCGTGGACCTCGGCCCCGAGGGTGGAGACGAGGGCGGGGAGGTGATCGCGACCGGAACGCCCGAGGACGTTGCCGAGGTCGAGGAGTCGGCCACGGGGCAGTTCCTGCGCGGCGTGCTCACCGAGCGCGCAGCTGCGGCGGCCTAGCGTGCCTCGTGATGCGCGGAGGAGCGCGGAGCGTTCCTGAGCGCGTAGATCCGCCCCTTGCCGACGAGGTAGCCGCGTGAGCCGGCGATGACGAGCGGCGAGTAGTGGCCGTCGTCGAAGTGCCACTCGACCTCGCCGGTCCGGGCGTTGAGCGCGAAGGTCTGGCGCCGGTTCGTCGCGATGTAGACGCGGCCGTTCGTCACCGTCGGCGAGCCGAGGATCCTCCCTCCGAGGTCGTGCTTCCAGAGAACGTCGCCGCCGCGCGCCGAGAGGGCATAGAAGGCGCCCGAAGTGGTTCCCACGTAGACCTTCTCCTTCCAGACGGCTGCCGAGCCGTAGATCGACCCCGCCAGCTTGCGACTCCAGCGGTGCACTCCGGTGCGTGCGTCGAAGGCCGAGAAGACGCCGTCGATGACACCCGCGTAGACGCGGTCGTAGGCAGCTGCGGGCGTCGCGTAGTACCCCCCCTCCGTCCACGACTTGCGACGCACGAGGCTGCGCAGGCCGAGCAAGACGCGCACCTCCGGGTCGTCCGAGAACGCCGTCGTCTGCCAGCGAAGCCGCCCGCTCCAGCCGTCGAAGCTGTAGACGCGCCGATCGTACGCCGACACGTAGAGCCGGCGGCCGAGGAGCGTCGGGCTCGAGGCCACCTTGCTCGGGATGCGATGGCTCCAGAGCACGCGTCGACCCTCGCCGAGCCTCATCGCGTACACCCACGACTCGGTACGACTCCGAAACGCGGAGAAGAACAGCCTGTCCGCCACGATGGCGGGGCTCGCCTCGACGTTGCCGGCGTTGAACCGCCACAGGAGTCGTCCGGTCGAGAGTCCCAGCGCGACGACCCCGCCGCTGGCGTCCTTTCCTGCACGGCACGGAGCAGGCCCGGACCACCCGATGTACACGACCCCCGCGCGGATGGCCGGCGACGAGGCGATGCAGCCGCCGATGTCCGCGCTCCACGCACGCGTTCCGTCCTTGGCCCGCGCTGCGATGACGAGGCCATCGTGGGTGCCGAAGACGACGCGCCCCTGCGAGACGGCTGGGGGCATCTCGATGAGGCTTTCGCCGGGTATCCGGTGCACGACGTGGAACGGCGGCCGGAGGCCGGAGACCACGAAGCGCGCGCGGGCCGGCGACGCGCCGAACATCGGCCAGCTGGCGTCCGGATTTGCTCTCCGGCTCAGCGCCTGCGCCTCCGCGGGCGTCAGGGCGCTCGAGAGGAACGGGCCGGCGTTCGCGGGCAGGATGGGGACGAAGCTCACGACGACCCAGGCGGAAGCGGCGGCGACTGCGAGCAGGCCGCCGACCACACCGAGAACAGTCGTCCTCGCCCACCCAGACACGCCTCGACTCTAATCGCAGACGGGCGTCAGGCGATGCAGTCCCCGACGATTCGGCTAGACGGTGAGCGGTCGAGGCGCGTCGACCCACGCGTCGAGGCGCTCGAGCCAGGGAGTTGCTTGCAAGCCTTGGAAGATCTCGCGCGCCTCCTCGAGAAGCGCCGACTCGCCGGTGATCTCGCCGTGCTCGAGCAGCGTGACTGCGAGCCAGAACGGGAGACCGTACTCGCGAAACCCGCCCGCGGCTGCCTTGAAGCCCCCCGCGTCGCCGTTCATGCGTGCGCGGAAGCGTTGTGCTTGCGCTTCGACGAACGGCATGCGCAGTCCGGGCGGCCGCTCTTCGACGCTTCGCAGCAACTCGTCCGCCCGGGTCAGGTCACCGCGCCCGAGGGATGCCTCGACGGCCCATACGAAGCCCTGCTTGACCGCCTGTGAAACGGCTGTGACCCCCGCCGCCTCGGAGCCCGCAGCGACTGCTTCCTCGAGACGTCCCTCTGCGTAGAGCAGAGCCGAGCGCGCAGCAGCGTGAACCGCGCGATCCTGAAGGGCGATCTCCTCGCCGAGGAATGCGAACATCGACAGCACCTCGCCCGCCGGTTCGAGCTGGCCGCGATGGACGAAGATCTCGAGAACGCCGGTGAGGACGCTCGAGTAGTTGCCGCTCGTGCCGACGGTCTCGGCGGGAAGCTCCCGGAAGATCTCGACCGCCTCGTCCCAGCGGCCGGTCATCGTCAGGGCGTACGTCGTCTCCGTGAGGATGTAGAGCTCCGATCCACGATCCCCGCCGCGCCGGGCCAGAGCAAGACCGTCACCGAGGGCCTCCAGTGCCTCCCCGTACCGGTCGCCCCCCAGACATGCGTCCGAGAGGTTGCCGTACGCGGTGGAGAGCTGATGGGTCGGCAGATCGTTCTCCAGCGTGTACCGGATGGTGTGACGATGGAAGGCGAGCTCCTCCTCGGGGCGGCCGAGCGAGCGCGCGAGCATGGCTTTCGTCCCGAGCGCACGGGACAGTGGCTCCGGAAGGCGCAGTGCCTGACTGACCGCCAGAGCCAGCTCCGTCATCTCGGTCGAGCGCTCCAGGTCACCCATGAAGGCGTACGCCTGTCCGAGCCGCGATGCGAGGTCGGCGACGTCGGCATCTGCCTCGTCGCCTGCGACCGTCGCGAAGGCCGCCTCCATTCGACGCAAGCCCTGCTCACCGCGCCCGGTGTTCCCCTCGAGCCTGGCGAGTCTCCCGGAGACGCGAGCGGAGCCGTGGACGTCTCCCACACCGGTCAGGAGCTCGATGGCTTCCTGGAAAGCTCTCTCCGAGGACTCCCAGTCGACGTTCGCCTCGGCCCAGAATCCCGCCAGCTCCAAGAGGCGGGCACGTTCCGTCGGCTCGTCGGCCAGCGTCGCGGCCTGGTCCAGCGCGCGACACGCCTCGCCGACCGCGGCGAGCGATCCGGCGCGCTCACCCGCCCGGGCCAGCAGATCGCGTGCCTTCGCCTTGATCTCGCCCGCATCGTCGGCGTCGATCTGGGCCTCATAGGCGGCGAGGTAGTGCGCGGCGACGACCTCGACGACTTCCTGCTCGGCGGCTCCGAAGCTCGACTCGAGCTGCGTAGCCGCGGCAAGATGGCGCGCTTTCCGATCGCGACGCGCGAGCGTCTCGTAGGCGACCCGACGAACGAGATCCTGGAGGAAGCCGTACTGGCCGCGTTCCGGCGAGCGTGGATCCGCCTGTACGCCTAGGACCTCCTTCCGTACGAGGCTTGAGAGGAGTGGGTCGAGCTCGGCTTCGGACGCCCCGGAGAGGAACGCGAGCGCCTCTTTCGTGAACGTCTTCCCGAGGACCGATGCGTCCTGCAGGATGCGACGCTCGTCGGCCGAGAGCCCGTCGAGCCGAGCCGCGATGAGGCCGTGCAGCGTCTCCGGTACGTCCAGCTCGGTCACCTCACCCACCAGCCGGTAGACGCCGTCTTCTTCGGACAGCAGCCCACGGTCGAGGAGCATCCGCACGGTCTCGACGGCGTACAGCGGGACGCCCTCCGAGCGCGCGAGGATGCGTGCCCGAAGCTCCTCCGGAAGGCCGGGCACGAACCCGTCGAGCAGATCCGTCATCGCCTGTTCGGGGAGCGGAGCAAGCGAGAGGTTCGTTTGATGCGAGCCGTGGCCGAACTCGGGGTGACGGCCCTGGAGCTCCGGCCTGGCGAGACACA
>JAJTCQ010000033.1 GCA_021323315.1 Gaiellaceae bacterium
GTTCTGAACGCGTCGTCGAACTCGGGGGCGTTCTTGATCTCGTCCTTCGTGCGGTTGACGAAGACGTTCTCGTTGGCGTGATCGACGCTCTTGATGACGCCAGCCGGGAGCATGACCTTCTTGCCGAAGATCCAGGGGCCGGTGTCGACCACGAGGTGCCCCGAGTCGGCCTCGAGCGTGGCGTCGTCGATCTTGCCGATGGAGCCGTCGATCGCCTCGACGTCGTAGCCGAGCAGCTCGCGCTGCGTGAGGCTCGTCGCGAGGCTGGGATCACGGTACTTCCACGTCTCGAAGGTAGTTGTCGGTGCCATTTGTGCGCCTCCTTTCGAGGTGTCGCGTACTGCGTACCCGCTGGCGCCGAGTTCAAAAGCGACTTTCCTAAGAATCGGCTGAGTGTTTCGCGTTTGTCGCTGCAAGCGCTGGGGTATGTAGGCGGCACCTGCGACAGGGAGTACGCATGAAAGCGCTTCCCGACGACCTGGCTGTGCTGGGCACTGCCGAGCTCTCCGAGCAGCGGGCGCTGCGCGATGAGGAACTCGCGCCGCTCTTTCAACGCTGGCCGGCTCTCGACCGGTTCGAGCTTCGTCGGCTGCGCACGATGTACGCAGAGCGGCTACGGATCGCCCGCTACGTCGGACGCCTCCGCGCCCGGCGTGCTTCGAAAGACGAAGCCCGGTAGCGCGGCCGTCGTCTGCGTGACATCGACAACAAGCCGGTCTGACCAGATGCCGGTGGCGATCTCGCGGACCTGCGCCGGTGTGAGGCCGGAGCGTTCGATCCACCAGCGCACGTACGAGCGCCGCTCGTCGGTCGTCATGGTGATGTCGCTGCGGCGATACGGATGAACGGCACTCATACCGTTCCCCGGAGCTAATGCACCATCACGGCAGCGATTACCGCGACCGCCATCGCATCGAGGCAGCCGGCATGGTCGTGCCGGGCCGCACCACACATGCTCACTCCCTCGGGTCCGCCCCATCTCTACCTCGCCCAAGCGGAGTAAACGGAACGGCGCTCAGGTCGGACTCTGGCTCGTAAGCCTCAAGCCCGGCGGCGCGCCCGCCAGGAGATAAAGGCGAAGCCGAATGACCGTACGCCGACACTAGCGTGCTGATCGCCGCCACTTGTGGGAGTGCCCCGTATGGGCTTCTCCCGCTTGATTCGCATCAGACCCGAAAGCGGGTAGCCAGGCGGTCTCTGCCTCCACAGCCCGAGGCCCGGCCGAATGACCGGGCCTCGTCGACTCCACGACGCGTCCCGCTACCGGAGGCGCACGAAGAGACTGCGCTGACCCTGGGTCGCCTGCGGGCGCTGCTGCTCCTGCGCCTGAAGCGCCGGGTTCGGGACGCCGGGGAACAGGGCGTCGCCGATGGTTGGAACGTACTGCGGCGGAACGCGAATCTGCGTCGCCTGCTCGTAGTCGTAGGCAAGGCCGAGCAGCTCTGGTTCGGCCCAGCGGCCGCCGATAAAGGTGATCCCGACCGGCAGCCCCTCGATGTACGCGGCGGGCACCGTGATGTCGGCGTAGCCCGACACCGCAGCCGCCGCAGACGAGCCGACGAAGAACTCGAAGTGGCCGTCGAGATCGCCCTCGTCCGGGTCGTCGTTCGTAGGCCAGGCGGGACCGTTCGTCAGCGCGACGATCGCGTCGAGGTCGTTTTCGGCCATGACGGCGTCGATCTCGGCCTGCACCGGTGGCGTGACGTCAGCGCGAATCGCGGCGCAATCCCCGTCCCGCCCCTCGGTGGCCTCGGCGAGCTCGAAGATGAGGTCGTTCCACGGCCCCTCGAGCTCGGGATGAGCCTGGTTGAACGCGATCAACTCGGCGAGGGTCTGCGGATACGGCTGGCCGGTCACCGGATTCGTCCCGTCGACGTAGCTTTCGAGATACGTCGCGATGTCGGTCTTGAACTCGCACAGGAGCGCGTCCAGCTCACGCGCCGTGGCCGACAGGTCGAGGTCGGTGTCATCGATCACGTCCGCACCTTGATCCTCGAGCGCGTCGATCACGTCGTCGAGAATCGGCTCGACGACCGAGCCCACCAACTCGTCGTTGTAAGTGCCGGCGCGCCAGACGCCGATTCGAGCGCCCGCGAGCGCGTCGTCGTCGAGGAACCCTGTGTAGTCCGTGAACGCATTGCCGACCTGCGCCTCGGTTGCGTCGTCGTTCTCGTCGACGCCGGTCGCTGCGCCGAGGAGCACTGCCGCGTCGGTGACGTTGCGGGCGACCGGTCCGGCCGTGTCCTGGTCTGCGCTGATCGGGACGACGCCTGCGCGGCTCCACAACCCGAGTGTCGGCTTGATCCCGACGACGCCGTTGGCACCGGAGGGGCAGACGATCGAGCCGTCCGTCTCCGTGCCGACGGCCGCGACCGCCAGATCAGCAGCTGCGACCACGCCCGAGCCCGAGCTCGAGCCGCACGGGTTGCGATCGAGGACATAGGGCATGTTCGTCTGGCCACCGATGCCGCTCCAGCCGCTCGACGACGGGCCGGACCGGAAGTTGGCCCACTCGGAGAGGTTGGCCTTGCCGATGATGATCGCGCCCGCGTCCTTCAGCCGATCGGCGATGAACGCGTCGTCGGGCGTGCTCCCGGCTAGGGCCCAGCTTCCGGCCGTCGTCGGCATGCCCGTCGTGTTGACGTTGTCCTTGACTATGATCGGGATGCCCAGCAGCGGACGGTCATCGCCGTTGCGCCTCGCCCGGTCGGCGGCTCGAGCGTCGGCGCGCGCCGTCGGACTGACCGTGATCACCGCGTGGAGCGTCGGATTGAGCTGGCGAATGCGTCGGAGATAGAAGTTCGTCAGCTGGACGGAGTTCATGCGACGCGAGTTCATCAACTGCTGGAGCTCCGGGATGGTCGTCGCGTCGACGTCGATGCCTGCGACCTTGGTGTTCGTCGGGTTGCCGACCTGACCCGCGGCGCCGGCCACCCCGAGCGCGAGGACTAGCAGGGTCGTCAGAACGAGGGAGCGCCGAAGTCGGCTGCTCATGGCGTACCTCCACTTGAGCGGGGGGCGGACGCTGGTATCACTCGGATTCGGCACTGGCGGGCTCACCCACAGCTCTCGCCGTGTAGACGGCTCCTCGCCACGCAACCGCATCACTGCCGATCGCCTCTATTTCGTCGTCGGTGCAGCCGAGCGAGCGCAGGTAGTCGGTGATCGCGTAGCGCGGGGTGTGGGACTGGACTTGCGTCACGACCCGGTCACCACAGTGAATCTCGTACGTCTGCACACGATCCCTGTACCCGCCGCGAGAACGTATCTAACGCGGCGATCCGCCGCGTCGCGGAATGCAACCATCCCAGGCGTGGACGCGCTCCCCAAGGAGGCCGAAGCGCTGCTCGCCGTGTCGCCGAGCGACTTCGTCGAGGAGCGGAAGCGGATCGCGCGCAGCCCGTGGTGCTCGCCGCGAACCGCGCGGCGCGCGACCGACCGCAGGCCGCCCGCGCCGCAGCGACGGCGGCCGAGCGGGTCGCGCAGACGCAGCTCGGGTCCGATCCCGATGCCTACCGAGCCGCTCGTGCGGAGCTCGACGAGTCGCTCGACCTCCTCGCCCAGGTCGCGCTGGCGCAGCTCTCGATTGGCGGGAAGCGTCCGACCGACTCGGTGACGCGCCGTCTCCGTGACCTGCTCCGCAACGCGGTCGCGGACGAGGAGGCTCGCGCCGACCTCAGCCGAGGTGCCCTCAAGGACGAGCCTGGAGCTGCCGGCTTCGGCGCGTTCGTCGGCATGGCGCCGCCGTCAGGGCGAAAGGCTATGACGAAGGCTGCCGAGACTCGACGGAAGCAGGACGACCAGAGGCGTCGGGAGAAGCGCGCCGCCCTCCGTGACGAGCTCGCACGCGCGGAGAAGGCGCTCAACGAGGCAAAGCGCGCAGAGCGGGAGGCGACGCGCGGCCGAGAGCGCGCGGAGAAGGCAGTCGAGTCCATCCGAGCGCGACTCGGGTCGGCGCCCGAGGACTAGCCGGAGACCGCTGGCCTCGGGGCCGGAAGCACGCTGATGCGGAGCGTCTTCCGCGCAATCACGCCGTACGAGTCCTTGGCCTCGAAGAGCACACGGCGCGTCCCCGGCCGACTCGGGTAGCCGTAGAGCACACCCGCGAAGCGATCGAGGGACACACCCCGCGGGAGCGGCCCGCGGGCGACTCGCCATACGGCAGGCTTGACCCCGCCGACCGTCGCGAGCTTGCGCTGGAAGAACTTGCCGACGCGCGCCGGCAGCACAAAACGGGTCGAGATCGTGAGCTTCGGCACCACGACGATCCGTGCCGGATAGTTTGCGACGCGTCCCTCGGAGTCCGTTGCTGTCACTATGAACGAGTAGACGCCGGCCGCGCCGGGCGTCCCGCTGATCGCGCCGTCGGCGAAGAGCAGGCCCTCCGGGAGCGTTCCGCTCGAAAGCGACCACGTGTATGTGCCGTTACCTCCGGTCGCAGTCAGCATCGCCTCGAACGGCGCGCTCACCTCGCTGGGAGCCCGTCGAGCGGACGTGAATGGCTCGGTCGCGACGATGGAGACAGGGTCGCGGACGACGATTGCGAGGCTCTTCGTGTCGCTGCGCCCGTCTGCGTTCACCTTCGCGAGCACCTGGAAGTCGAACTGACCCGCCGCCGTCGGTGTTCCGGAGATCAGACCGGTGTTCGCGTCGAGCGCGACGCCCGGAGGAAGCGTCCCCGAGTTGATCGACCAGGTCTTTGCATCGGGCACCGACGCTGTCATCTGCAACGAATACGGTGCGCCCATCGTGCCGGGAGTCGTCGATTCGGGCCCGATCGTGAGTTTGGCGACCCCGGGATTGATGTTGATGATGAAGCGATCGTCCGAGGGGTTCTTGAACGGGCAGGTCGTCTCCTTGTCGTACTTGACCGTGAGGTAGAAGTCGTACGTCCCTGCCTGTGTCGGGGTTCCACTGATGACGCCTTCACTGGCGATGGAGAGTCCGGGCGGGAAGTTCCCACCCGTGTGGTGGAAGGTGGCGCACTGGAAGTCCTCGCCCCGACCGCCGTCGGGCGGCACGAGGTAGATCGTGATCGAGTACGGCACCCCCTCGGTGCCGGTCGGGCAGGTAGCCGGATCCTCGCCGGTGCAGCCCATCTTCTGCTCGTCGAAGTTGCCAGCCGGAGCCGACGACGCGAGGCCGAGCAACATCGCGGCCGCAACAGCGACGAGAAAGAGAAGGCGCTTGAGACCCACCGGCGCGCCAAGGTAGCAGACCTGTCCGACGAGGCCACGTGTTGTTAGGACACTGTCAGGACGAGGAGCTCGGCCACGCAGACGGGTTTGTCGACGCCCTCGCACTCCACCGTCGCCTCGATCGCCGCCCGCTCCCCGTGGGGTGTGTCGTCCAGGCTCAGGACGCGGAAACGCCCGCGAACGCGCCGGCCGGAGAGCACCGGCGTCGGAAAGCGCACCCGGTTCGTCCCGTAGTTGACGGCCATCCCGGCGCCGCGCTCGGGCAACACCTCGTACAGCATCGGGACGCAGAGCGAGAGCGTGAGGAAGCCGTGCGCGATCGTCGTGCCGAACGGGCCCTCGGCGGCACGCTCCGGGTCGACGTGGATCCACTGCGGGTCGTCAGTGGCGGCCGCGAAGGCGTCGATCCGCTCCTGCGTGACCTCGATCCACGAAGTCGGCCCGAGTTCTGTGCCGACGAGGTCGCGCAATGCGCTCACGAGGCAACCTCGACGCCGTCCCGGATACGGACGAGCGACTTGTCGCGACCGAGGAGCTCGAGGCTCTCGTAAAGGCCCGGCGAGACGCGCGATCCCGTGACGGCGACGCGGACCGGGAGATAGACGGTGCGCGGCTTCTCCTCGAGGTCGTCGCAGAGCTGCTTCAGCGTCGCCTCGATCTCGGAAGCCGTCCACGGCTCGACGCCGCCGAGCGCGTCCTCGGCCGCGCGCAGGATGCGCGCATCGAGCAACGACGGGTCGGGCTCGACGTCGTGGAACAAGAAGCCGGCGAAGACTGCGAACTCGTCGAGTCGCCCGATCTTCTCCTGCACGAGCGGCGCGGCCGCGCGCACCGTGCCCTCGGGCCACTCGACTCCCCGCTCGCGGAGGAACGTGACGAGCCGGTTGGCGTACTCCCCGGCGGGGAGCGCCCGCAGATAGACCCCGTTCATCCAGTCGAGCTTCGCGTAGTCGAACGTCGCCGGGCTCGACCCCACGCGCTCGAGCGAGAAGCGCTCGACGAGCTCGCCCGCCGACATGATCGTCGTCTCGCCGTCGGGCGCCCAGCCGAGGAGCGCGAGGAAGTTCATCAGCGCCTCCGGGACGTACCCCGCCTCGCGGAACTCGTCGACCGAAACTGCGCCGTGACGCTTCGAGAGCTTCTTGCCGTCGATGCCGAAGACGTTGGGGGCGTGCGCGTAGACCGGTGGCTCGGCGCCGAGGGCGCGGAGCACGTTGATTTGCTTCGGCGTGTTCGACACATGATCCTCTCCCCGGATGACGTGCGTGATGCCGTCGAGCCAGTCCTCGAGCGGGGAGGCGAAGTTGTAGGTCGGCCGACCGTCGGACCGCACGAGGACGAGATCCTCGAGCTCGACGTTCGGCACCTCGATCCGGCCCTTTACGGCGTCGTCCCAGCCCATGGTGCCGTCGTCGGGCATGCGGATGCGGATCGCGCCCGCGTCCTCGTAGGCGGCGCCCTCGGCGACCAGCCGCTGTGCCTCCTCCTTGGCACGCCCCATCACGTCCAGCTGGAACGTCGTCTCGCCGTCCCACTCGATGCCGAGCCAACGGAGCGAGCGCTCGATCTGCTCGACCGACTCCTCGACCTCGCGGCTCGTGTCGGTGTTCTCGATCCGGAGCAGGCACTCACCGCCCTGCCCGCGTGCGAACAGCCAGTTGAAGAGGAATGTCCGCACACCTCCGATGTGCAGGAGACCCGTGGGCGACGGAGCCATACGGACGCGGACGGACACGGCGGAAGTATCGTCGGCGCATGCTCTTCGGCGCCCACGTGTCCGCCGCCGGGGGCATCTCGAAGGCGATCGACCGTATCGAGGAGATCGGGGGCAACGCAGTCCAGGTCTTCACGCAGAGCCCACAGATGTGGAAGCCGACGAAGCACGACCCCGAGGAGCTCGCGCGCTTCCGGAAGCGACGGCGCCAGGCGCGCGTCAGGCACGTCGCGTGCCACGCCCTCTACCTCGTCAACCTGGCCAGCCGAGATCGCACGATTCGCTCGAAGTCGTTTGCCGCGTTGTCCGCGACGATGGAAACGGCACGCGAGATCGGCGCCGACACGGTCGTGTTCCACGTGGGCTCGCACGTCGGACGCGGGTTCGCCGCCGCGGTCAAGACCGTCGTGCGGCCCTTACGAGAGCTCTTGACCTTGACGACGGAGGATCTCTGGCTCTGTCTGGAGAACGCGGCGGGCGCCGGAGGCACGATCGGCCGGTCGATCGACGAGCTCGCAGTCATCGCCGACGCCCTCGACGGACACGAGCGGCTCGGCGTCTGCCTCGACTCGTGTCACTGGTGGGCCTCCGGTGTCGACGTCACGAGCCCGACGGCTCTCGACGAGGCGCTCGGTGATCTCGACGTGCGCCTCGGCCTCGACCGGCTGCGGTTGCTACACGTGAACGACGCCCAGACTCCGCTCGGCTCGAATCGCGACCGGCACGAGGTCGTCGCAGACGGCCTTCTCGGCGACGGGCTCGCCGTCTTCCTCGGGCATCCCGCCTTCCGCAACCTCCCCGCGGTGCTCGAGACGTGGCCGGACGCCGGTCTCGGCACCGCCGACATGGATCTGCTCCGCGCACTACGGCGCCGCGGGCAAGGCCGCTGGAAGCGCCAGGCGTCGGCTCGGGCTCGCGCCTAGTCTGCAACGGTCGCGAACACGCGGAAGGTCGCGCGCTCGCGGGGAAGCTCGTGGAACTCGGGGATACGGCAGCCGAGCTCGTCCTCTCGGTGTGGGTACGTCCCCAAGACCTCCACCTCGCACATCGGAAGCGGTGCGCGCCTCGCGCGGATGCCTCCGAACCCCGAACGCCCCGACTCGGCCTCCTCGAGCAGGTCGAGGTCGATTTCCACGTCGTAGACCTTCTGCATGCAGCCGACGTACGTGTGCCCCCACGCCTCGTACGCGTAGACGAACGGGCACGCCATCCGGAGGCACGCGGCAGGGTAGACGACCTTCTCGCAGTGGACGTCACAGTGGCGACAGGCCACCTCGTCCTGGATTCGGAGCGGGAGCTCGAGCCCTGCTCGATCGTCGTCCACGTCCCGATTGTGTTCATGCCGTGTCGCCCTCCGCAAGACTTGACAAGAGCCGGGTTTTCAGGCAGTGGCGACGGCGCCACGGATCCACGGATCCCTGCGGGACCGGTCTGTAGCCTTCTCCAGCCTTGGTACGAAAAGTTCTCTTCGCGCTGCTGGCGCTCGGACCGCTCACGATCGGCCTGCACTACCTCGTGCATCCGCCCGAGACGCTCGAGTTCGTTCTCGCGGCCCTCTCGCTCATCCCACTCGCCTGGCTGATCGGGGAGGCGACGGAGCACGCGGCCGAGCACACCGGCCCAGGCATCGGCGGGTTCCTCAACGCGACCTTCGGGAACGCGCCGGAGCTGATCATCGCGCTCATCGCCGTCAACGACGGCCTCACGGAGGTCGTGCGCGGGTCGCTCACCGGCAGCGTCGTGGGGAACCTGCTGCTCGTCCTCGGCGCCGCGCTCGTCGCCGGCGGCCGCGGGCGGCTCGACCGCTACTCGAGCTTCCTCTCGTTCGGACTGATCGGCTTCGCGACCCTGCTCTTGCTCATCCCGTCGGTTCCCAGCTGGGACGGTAGCGATCCCGATACCGACGAGCTGGCACAGGTGTCGGCCGCGATATCGGTCGTGCTGCTGATCGTCTACGTCGGGGTCACCTGGTACTCGCTCCGGCGGCACCGCACGCTGCACGTCGCGTCCGACGAGGAGATCAAGGGCTGGTCGCTCCGTGCCGCAATGGGAGTCCTCGCGCTCGCGACGGTCGTCACGGCACTCGTCGCGGAGATTCTCGTCGGCTCGCTCGAGGTGTTCGCGGACAAGGTGGGTCTGAGCGAGTTCTTCGTGGCAGCGGTGATCGTCGCGATCGTCGGCAACGCGGCCGAGCACGGCGGCGCCGTCGTCGTCGCAGCCCGCGGGAAGATCGCGCTCGCGGCGGAGATCGCGCTCGCCTCCGCGGCGCAGGTCGCCGTGTTCCTCATACCCGCGGTCGCGCTTCTCTCGTGGCTGATCGACCCGCTCTCGCTGAGCCTGCGACCGGTCGAGATCGCCGCGCTCGGTGGATCTGTCCTCTTCACGATCGCCGTACTGTTCGGCGGCAATTCGAGCCGCGCGCGCGGCGCGCTCCTGCTCGCCGCCTACGTCGTCGTCGCGACCGCGTTCTTCCTCGCGGGCGACCGCTAGCCCGCGAGAGGCGCCAGCAACGCCTCGGGGATGAGCTCCGAGGCCCGTGTGACGGCCTCGTCGTCGATCTCGAGGTGCGTCACCGCGCGCAGCACGGTCGGATGCGGCGTCGACGAGAGGCCGACGTCGACGGAGTTCAGCCGCGCGATGGCCTCCGCGCGCTCGAGGCCCAGCGGCTCGACGTCCACCTGCACGAAATTCGTCTCGACTTGCGCGAGATCGACGGGTACCCCGGCAGCGTCGAGCGCCTGCGCGAGCGTGCGGGCGCGGTCGTGGTCGTCCGCGAGCCGGTTCACGTGGTGGTCGAGTGCATAGAGGCCGGCGGCAGCCACGATCCCGGCCTGGCGCATGGCGCCTCCGAACAGGTGCTTCTCGCGCCACGCGCGCTCCATCAGCTCGCGCGAGCCGGCGAGGAGCGCCCCGAGCGGGCAGCCGAGGCCCTTCGAGAGACAGAGCGTCACCGTGTCGAAGCGCGCCGAGATCTCGGCAGGCTGAAGGCCGAGCGCCGTCGACGCATTGAGGAGGCGCGCGCCGTCCAGGTGCACCGCGAGGCCCACGTCGCGCGCCGTAGCGACGACCTCCTCGAGCGCGTCGAGCGGCCACACACGCCCACCCGAGGCGTTGTGCGTGTTCTCCAGCGCGAGGATCGCGGCGCGCTGGTCCGCCCCCTTCGTACTCGGCTCGGCAGCCGCCCGCACCTGCTCCGGGGCAAGCCGGCCGCGATCGCCCGGAAGCCCGAGCGTCATGAGCCCCGCGTGGGCTGCCGCGCCTCCGTACTCGTAGATGACGACGTGCGCGTTCTGCTCGGCGATGAGGACGTCGCCCGGCCGCGTGTGCAGCTTCAGCGCGATCTGATTCGCCATCGTCGCGGTCGGCACGAATATCGCCGCTTCCTGACCGAGCAGCGCCGCAACCCGTTCCTGCAGCACGTTGACGGACGGATCCTCCCGCTTCTGCTCGTCGCCCACAGCTGCGTCCGCGATCGCGCGGCGCATGCCTTCCGTCGGCTGCGTGACGGTGTCGGAGCGAAGGTCGATCACGCGCTGGACGCTACCGTCCGACGAATGGATCTCGCACTGCTCGAGACCACCCTCGCCGAGCACGGAGAGCCCGCCTATCGTACGCGTCAGGTCTGGGAGTGGACCACGCGCGGCGTCGCGTCGTACGACGAGATGACGACGCTGCCGAAGGCGCTGCGCGCTGGCCTCGCGGGTGCGGTTCCCTTCTCGACCATCGAGCTGGTCACCGAGCGCCAGGCGCGCGATGGCACGGTCAAGGCGCTCTTCCGTACGGTCGACGGGCACCCGGTCGAGGCCGTGCTCATGCGCTACCGCGACGGCCGCCGTTCGCTGTGCCTCTCGTCGCAGTCGGGCTGCCCGCTCACGTGCACGTTCTGCGCGACCGGCGCGATGCGGTTCGGGCGGAATCTCACGGCCTCGGAGATCCTCGACCAGGCGCTCCACTTCCGCCGCCGCGAGGCGGTGAACCACGCGGTCTACATGGGTATGGGCGAGCCGTTCCTCAACGTGGACGCCGTCCTCGCCTCCGCGGCGCGGCTCCCCGACCTGGGGATCACCCCTCGCCGCACGACGATCTCCACGGTCGGCTGGATCCCCGGCCTGCGCCGGTTCGTGGACGAGGTCGAGAAGCCGATCCGGCTCGCCCTCTCGATCCATGCCGCCGACGACGCGAAGCGCTCCGAGCTCATGCCGGTGAACGACCGGTACCCGCTCGAGGACGTTCTCGCGGAGTGCAGGCGCTACGTCGAGCTGCGCCGGCGGAAGGTGTTCGTGGAGTACGTCATGCTCGCGGGAGTGAACGACTCTCCGGCAGACGCGCAGGCGCTCGCCGCCGCAATCGACGGCAGGTCGTTCAAGGTCAACCTCATCCCCTACAACCCGACCGGGCTCTACGACGGCTCGTCACGAGAGACGATCGAGCGCTTCAAGTCAGTCCTCGAGCGTGCGCGCATCCCGGCGACGGTGCGGCTCACACGTGGCCGCGACATCGAAGCCGCCTGCGGTCAGCTGGCGTCGACACGTTAATGGTGCTGTGATCGTCATCGTCCCGAACCACGACGCGATGCTCGCCGAGCTTCGCGACACCGGGGTCGAGGTCGACGAGAAGACAGAGGACATGGAGAGCGTCGGCCGCTTCGGGTGGGCGGCCGACCCGGAGGCAACCGTTCGAGGTGTGGGAGCCTCCGACCTAGCCCACGAAGGCCGGGTCGTCGTCGAAGGCATACCGCAGCACCGGCTGCTTCGCGGCGCGCACCTCGTCGAGCCGGCGCACGGGCCGGCCGTGCGGCGCCTCCTTCAGCAACTCCGGTGACTCGGCCGCCTCGCGCGCAATCGCCTGCATCGCGTCCACGAAGTCGTCGAGCCGCTCCTTCGGCTCCGTCTCGGTCGGCTCGATCATCAGCGCCTCGGGGACGACCAGCGGGAAGTAGACGGTCGGTGGGTGGATCCCGTAGTCCATGAGCCGCTTCGCGACGTCGAGCGCGGTGATCCCGTGATCGCGCTTGAGGCTCCGCGCGGAGAGCACGAACTCGTGCATGCAGTGTCGGTCGTAGGGCAGGTCGTACGCGTCGCGCAGTTTCGCCAGCACGTAGTTCGCGTTCAGCACGGCCACCTCGGACATCTCGCGCAGCGCCGGCCCGTACGCGCGCATGTAGGCGTACGAGCGCACGAAGACGCCGAACGGACCGGCGAACCCGCGCACGCGGCCGATCGACTTCGGCCGGTCGTGGTCGAGGCGGAATGCGTCGCCCTCGCGCACGACGACCGGGGCAGGAAGAAACGGCTCGATCGTCTCGCGCACCGCGACCGGGCCTCCCCCCGGTCCGCCTCCGCCGTGCGGCTGCGAGAAGGTCTTGTGGAGGTTGTAGTGGACGATGTCGAAGCCCATGTCGCCGGGGCGCGAGATCCCCACGACGGCGTTGAGGTTCGCGCCGTCGTAGTAGAGAAGCGCGCCGGCGTCGTGGAAGATCCGCGCGACCTCCTCGATGCCCTCGTCGAAGAGCCCGAGGGTCGACGGGTTCGTGAGCATCAGCCCGGCTGTCCGCTCGTCCACCTTCCCGCGCAAGTCCTCGAGGTCGAGGTTTCCGCGCGCGTCCGTCTCGACGCGCTCGAGCTTGTAGCCCGCCATGGCCACGCTCGCGGGGTTCGTGCCATGCGCGGTGTCCGCGGTGACGATCGTGTCGCGCTCCTCGCCCCGGTCGGCGAAGTAGGCGCGCATGAGCATGAGCCCGGTCAGCTCGCCCTGCGAGCCCGCGGCAGGTTGCAGTGTGACGGCCGGAAGCCCCGCGACTTCGGCAAGGATGCCCTGCAGGGTCCACATCAACTCGAGCGCACCCTGCGCGCCCTCGTCCTCCTGGTGGGGATGGAGATCCCGAAACCCGGGCAGCAGCCCGACGCGCTCGTTGACCCGAGGGTTGTGCTTCATCGTGCAGGACCCGAGCGGGTAGAAGCCCGTGTCGACGCCGAAGGTCCGGTCCGCGAGCGCGGTGATGTGGCGAACGAGCTCGGGCTCGGCGAGCTCCGGGAGACGAGGAGCGCGAGCGCGGGACAAGCCGGGCGGCAGCTCGGGCTTCGGCAGGCCGTAGTCCGGCACGCGTCCGCCACGTCGGCCCGACCGGGAGCGCTCGAAGATCAACGGCGCGTCGCCCCAGGCGCGTCCGGGCTCGGTCACGCGAGCACTTCCTCGAGCTCCCGTGCGAGCCGATCGATGTCGTCGGGAGTCCGCTTCTCGGTCACCGCCACGAGGAGAACGTCGTCCATCCCCTCGTAGTCGCGACCCAATGCGTAACCCGGGTGTACTCCGCGCTCGCGCATGCGACGCACGACCTCCCTGGCAGGAATCGGAGTGCGGAACGCAATCTCCTTGACGGAGGGAGCCTCGAAAGCCGGTTCGAGCGGAAGCTCTTCGCGCGCGTACTCGGCCAGAGCCATGCACGTCTCTCCGACCTCTCGCAGTCCCTGCGGGCCGAGCCAGGAGAGGGTGACGAGACCGGCGAGGGCCAGCAGCGTCTGGTTCGTCGTGATGTTCGAGGTCGCCTTCTCGCGCCTGATGTGCTGCTCGCGGGTCTGGAGCGTCAGCACGTACGCTCGCCGCCCGTCCCCATCGAGCGTCTCTCCGACGATCCGTCCCGGCATGCGCCGTACGAACTCCTGCCGCGCAGCGAAGAATCCGTAGTGCGGCCCACCGAAGAGAGGCGGACAGCCGGCGCTCTGACCCTCCCCGATCGCCATGGCGCAGCCGTACTCGCCCGGAGCCTCGAGCACGCCGAGTGTCATCAGGTCGACGTGCGCGATCGGATGGGCACCGGCGCTCGCGGCGGCGGCGGCGAGGTCGGCAGCGGGCTCGAGACAGCCGAAGAAGTTCGGTTGCTGAAAGATGACGGCCGCGGCGTCGGCTGCGGCTGCTCCGAGCTCGTCGGGATCGGTGGTTCCGCCGCGATGCGGCACCTCCACCACGTCCAGGCCGAAGCCGAGCGCGAACGTCTTCACGACCTGGCGCACCTGTGGGTTCAGCGTCTCGGCCAGGACGACCTTCGAGCGGTCGCTGGTGTGCTTGGCGACGAAGCAGGCGTCGGCGGCGACGGTGGTGCCGTCGTATCCGGACGCATTCGACACGTCCATCCCGGTCAGCTCGCAGATGACTGACTGGTACTCGAAGATCGCCTGCAGCACACCCTGGCTCATCTCGGGCTGATAGGGCGTGTACGCGGTCAGGAACTCACCGCGCGAGAGCAACACGTCGACGACCGACGGCACGTAGTGGTCGTAGATGCCGGCGCCGAGGAACGACAGCTCCACGCCCGCGTGCGCGTTCTTCGCCGCGAGGTTGGAGATGGCAGTGACGAGCTCGAGCTCGGAGAGCGCCGGAGGCACGTCGAGCTCGCGATCGAAGCGCACGCCCGGCGGGATCTGCTCGAAGAGCTCCTCGAGCGAGGAGACGCCGATCGCGGAGAGCATCTCCGCGCGGTCGTCGTCGGTCAGGCTGAGGTAGCTCATCGAGTCAACGGGCGAGGACGAGGCAATCTCGACCCTACGACTCGGCGACGTGCGTGCGGTAGGCGTCCGCGTCCATCAGCGCGTCGAGCTCGGACGAGTCCGACATCCGGATCCGGATCAGCCACCCCTCCCCGTACGGGTCGTCGTTCACCGTCTCCGGCGCGCCGACGACCTTCGCGTTCGCCTCGAGCACCTCGCCGGAGAGCGGCGCCACGATGTCCGAGACGGCCTTGACGGACTCGACCTCGCCGTACGACGAGTCCTTCGTCACGGTCGAGCCGGCCTCGGGTGCTTCGTAGTGGACGAGCTCGCCGAGCGAGTCCTGCGCGAACCATGTGATGCCGAGCGTCGCCTCGTCGCCGTCGACCCGCGCCCAGTCGTGCTCGGGGTGGTAGCGGAGGTCGTCCGGGTAACTCTCTGCGGCGGGCACTAGCGCTCCTTCCGGTAAATGGGCTTCTTGACGACGCGCGCCCGCCGGGGCTTGCCTCGGACGTCGATCCCGAGCTGGGTTTCGGGCGTTGCGGACGCGGCCGGCACGTAAGCCAGGCCGATGCCCTGGTCGAGCATCGGCGAGTGCGTCCCGGACGTGACCTCGCCGCCGCCCTCGATCGTCATCCCCTGCCGCGGGACGGCGCGCTCCTCCATGACGAACGGGACGAGCCTGCGGGTCGGTCCCTCATCCTTTATTCGACGGAGCATGTCCGCGCCGGTGAAGCTGGTGTCGAGCGCGCACGCCCAGCCGAGCCCGGCCGAGATCGCGTCCGTCTTCGGGGTGATGTCGTTGCCGTGCAGCGGGTAGCAGACCTCGAGGCGCAGCGTGTCGCGCGCGCCGAGGCCGCAGGGAGTGACGCCACGCTCGACGATCGCGTCCCAGAGCGCGACGGAGTCGTCCTCCGCGCAGCACAGCTCCACGCCGTCCTCGCCGGTGTAGCCGGTGCGGGCCACCATCACCTCGATCCCGTCGAGCTCGCTCATCGCGTGCGTGAAAGCGGGTGCCTCCGGTAGGCCGAGCCGCGCGAGCGCGCGAGGTCCCTGGACTGCGACCAGGCCGTACTCGTCCGAGGCGTCGCGAACCTCGCATCCGCGGGGCTCGCGCTCCTTCAGCCAGCCGTACACGGCGGTGCGGTTCGACGCGTTCACGACGAGGTAGAACTGCCCATGTCCGAGGCGGTACACGATGAGGTCGTCGATGATCCCGCCTGCCTCGTTGGTGAGTAGCGTGTACTGCGCTTCGCCGTCCGCGAGCCTGTCGACGTCGTTCGAGAGCATGGCCTGCAGGAACTCCTGCGCCGTCGGGCCGTCGACGTGGATCTCGCCCATGTGCGAGACGTCGAACGCTCCCGCGTCGGTTCGAACCGCCTTGTGCTCGGGGATGACACCCTCGTACTGGACGGGCATCTCGTAGCCGGCGAACGGAACCATGCGCGCGCCGAGCGCGACGTGGCGCTCGTAGATCGGCGTGCGCAGGAGCGTCGCTTCCACGGCAAACGACTCTAACGACTGAAGCTTTGCGCAGACCGGAAACCGGCTAGCGCCCGATTTCCGGTCGCGAACAGCCCTGCAGGCGGCCGCTGCGCGGCCGCGTCGCGGCGCACCTTGATCGGGTGCTAGTCCTCTCTGAGGAACGAGGGAATGTCGAGCTCGACGTCCTGCACGCTCGGGGCGTTGAACGGAGGCCGCTCACGCTCCGAGGAGACGGCCGCGCCGACGGGCGTCTCGACTCGACGTCTCCGGGTCGCGCGGGTTCCGAAGCCGGTCGCGATCGCGGTGACGCGAACCTCGTCGCCCATGCCCTCGCTGATCGCCGCTCCGAAGATGACGTTCGCGTTCGAGTCGGCGGCGGCGCGCACGACCTCGGCGGCCTCGTCGACCTCAGCCAGCCCGAGCTCCGGGCCGCCGGTGATGTTGAGGAGGATCCCGGTCGCGCCGTCGAGCGACTGCTCGAGCAACGGCGAGGAGATCGCCCCGCGAGCCGCCTCGACCGCGCGGTTCTCGCCGCTCGCAGAGCCGATGCCCATCAGCGCCGATCCGGCGTCCTTCATGATCGTCCGCACGTCGGCGAAGTCGAGGTTGATGAGACCCGGCACGGTGATCAGGTCGGTGATCCCCTGGACGCCCTGTCGCAGGATGTCGTCTGCCATACCGAACGCCTCGGTGACGGGCGTCGAGCGTTCGACGACCTGGAGCAGCCGGTCGTTCTCGATGACGATCAGCGCATCGACGCTCTCCCGCAATGACTGGATGCCCTGCTCGGCCTGGTCGGAGCGAAGCTTGCCCTCGAACGCGAAGGGCCGCGTCACGACGCCGACGGTCAGCGCCCCGATCTCGCGGCCGATCTCGGCGACGACAGGGGCTCCGCCGGTGCCAGTCCCGCCACCCTCGCCGGCGGTGACGAACACCATGTCCGCGCCCTTCAGCGCCTCCTTCAGCTCGTCCCGGCTCTCCTCCGCGGCGGCCTGACCGACGCGCGGGTCGGCCCCGGCACCGAGGCCTCGTGTGGCGCGCGAGCCGATGTGGATCTTCTCGTCGGCCTCCGTCATGAGGAGCGCCTGCGCGTCCGTGTTGACGGCGACGAACTCGACGCCGGAAATGCCGGCCTCGACCATTCGCGTCACCGCGTTCGTGCCGCCGCCGCCGATGCCGACGACCTTGATGACGGCGAGATAGCTGCCAAGTTGATTGCTCATCTCTCAACCCACCTCAACATGAAGTTCGGATTGAACGTGCGACGTGCCGCACGTCCTTCGCTGCCGAGGGTAGGCCTCCTTCGGCGGCTTGTCAACGACGTCGCACGGGCCAGCTTCAAGCTCAAGTAGAGACTGAAGGTTGCTCAACCGGCAACCGGGCGCTGCGGGACGCTCAGGTCGACGTAGCTGATTCCCGAGTCCACGAGCGCGAGGGCCTTCACGGCGACGGTGAGCTTGAGCCTGACCTCGGTTGCCCGGCCGAGTCGAATCTCGGTGCCGCGGCGAAGCACCAGCGTCAGCTCGTCCCCATCCGGCCGAATGCCCTTGACGCGCGAGCCGAGACCGACGGCGTGAGCG
>JAJTCQ010000034.1 GCA_021323315.1 Gaiellaceae bacterium
CTCCGACTGGTGCGCGTGGAACATGAACGTCCCGGTGTTCGCGAACTGGATCTCGAGCACGCCGCGCTGGCCCTGGCACTGCATCACGGTGTCCGTGTATTCCCAGTACTCGCCGGTGCCCGTGGGCTGGTACCGGAAGAAATCCGCATGGAGGTGGAACGAGTTGATCAGGTCGAACTCGGTGAGGTTCGCAAGGTAGATCCGAACGAGCTCGGATCGCCGCACGCGGATCGGGTACTTCGCGTAGTAGAACGAGCGCCCGTTGACCGTGTAGAAGTTGTTACCGCCGTCGGCGTCCGTGTCGAAGCCGTTCATCACCATCACGAGCTCCTGCGCCGGCGGGCGCGGCTCCCTGGGGTCGACGATGAACGCGCCGTACAGGCCCTTGTGGATGTGCTTCTTCAGCGGCGTCGCATGGCAGTGGTAGAGGTGCAGCCCCGCCGGCTTCGCCTCGAACTCGTACGTGAACCGGCCGCCCGGCTGGACGACCTCGAACACCCCGTCCATGTTCGTCGGGTGGATGCCGTGGAAGTGGATCGTGTGCGGGTGCGACCCGGCGTTGACGAAGTTCACGCGGAGTCGGTCACCCTCGGTCGCGCGGACGACGGGGCCGGGAGCGGTGCCGTTGTAGACCCACGCCGGGAAGAACACGCCGGGGGCGACCTCGAGCTCGACGTCGGTCGCGGTGAGGTCGTATTCGCGGACGCGCCCTGGCTCGTACGGAAGCGCAGGCGGCGGGTAGAGCAGCACGTCGAGGTCTCGCGGACCGCCGACGGCGGGTACCTCGGCGCCGATCATCGCCGCGTGGCCCATCCCCGCCCGCTCGTGAGTCTCGAGCGACCGCTCACGAGCGTGGCTCGAATGGTCGTGCCTGCCCGCCGTGGCGCTGTCGTCCAGAGCGAGCTTGCCCGCAAGCGGTATCGCCGCGAGCGGCGCGGCGGCAGCCAGGAGCTTTCCTCGGGTAAGGCGAGTTTTAGGCATGGCTAATTCCGACTCGCAGTGTAACCTAAGATACCCGACATGCGAGCCCCTCCCCCCGAACTCACGGTCGCCGCCCAGGACTATCTGAAGGCCATCTACGTCCTCGAGTCCTCAGGTGAGCGCGCGACGACGTCCGCCCTCGCGCGGCACATGGGCGTCAGCGCCCCGTCGGCGACCGCGATGACGAAGCGCCTCGACGAACTCGGGCTGGTCGAGCGCCTGCCGTACCGCGGAGTCGCGCTCACCGACGAGGGCCGCCGTGGCGCCCTCGAGGTCGTCCGGCACCACCGCCTGCTGGAGCGCTACCTGGTCGACCGGCTCGGACTCTCCCTCGACGAAGTCCATGCGGAGGCCGAATTGCTCGAGCACGCGCTCTCCGACGAGCTCGAGGCGAAGATCGACGCGGAGCTCGGCTTTCCGACGCACGATCCGCACGGAGACCCCATCCCGGACAGCGAGCTCCGGCTCGTGCACGGCGAGAACCGGTCCCTGCTCGACCTCGAGCCGGGCGCTCGCGGATCGATCGCGCGCGTTCCGGACGGCGACTCCGAGCTGCTGCGCTACCTCGGAGAGCTCGGCATCGTCCCCGATGCGAGCGTGGAGATGCTGGCTCACGCCCCCTTCGGTGGGCCGGTGACGGTGCGAACGTCGTCGGGCGAGCACGCGATCTCGCGCGAGCTCGCCGACCGCATCGCAGCCGCGTAGCGCCTAGGCGAGCTCGAGCTCGACGACTTTGACCTCCTGGGCGCGCTCGGCGCCGAGGGCCTCGTCGAGCTTCTGCCCGAGCTCGCCGGACTCGGCGAGCTCTTCCGTGATGTCGGCCCCGCCGATGAGCTCACCCTTGACGAAGACTTGCGGGATCGTCGGCCAGCCCGAGATCGACGAGAGCTCCTGCCGGATGCGCGGGTCGGGAAGGATGTCGACGGCGGTGATCGGCGCACCGGCGGCGTGGAGCGCCTGCAGGGCGCGGTGCGAGTTGCCACACATCACCATCTGCGGCGTCCCCTTCATGAACACCGCGACGGGCTCCTGCGTGATGACGTCCGAGATCTGCTCGTTCAGGGGCTTCATGACGTTCCTTTCGTCTTGATCCGGAGCTCGTGGATCGAGCCGTCGGCGAGGGGCGACGCGAGCACGTCGTTCACACGGCGATGCTGGTCGATGAGCGAGACGCCGTCGAAGTCCGGGCTCACGACCGTCACCTGGAAGTGGTCCCCGGTGCCCGTGCGATCCTGGACCGCGAGCTCGGCTGCGCCCGGGAAGGCCTGCTCGAGCAGCGCACGGATCGTCTCGGCCTCCATCGCGGCCATGCTAGACGCGCGGGGTACCCTGCGGCAGTGCGACTCTTCCGCACGCTCCTGGTCTTCAAGCTCGGGTTCTGGGCCGGGACGTTCGCCTCTGCATCGCTCCTGAAGCGTGCGTTTCCCTCGCGCGGAGACGCCGACAGCGACGAGGTCAGGCTGGTCGCGATCCTCGACGGGATCGAGCTGAAGAGCCGGGCGCAAGCGTTCCGGGGCGGCTCGATGTTCACGTGGCTGGGCGGGATCGCCGTAGACCTGCGCGAAGCGACGCTCGCGCCGGACGCGAGGCTCGAGCTCGGCTCGCTGTTCGGCGGCATCGCGGTCCGCGTCCCTGCGGGGTGGCGGGTGGAGTCGGACGTGCAGACGCTCGCCGGCGGCGTGGCAGTTGGAGTTCCCGAGCCCGACGACCCGAATGCACCCACACTGCGGCTGACCGGCTTCTCGGCGTTCGGGGGCATCGCCGTGGGGGCCAAGCCCATCGAGAGCTAGACCGTGCGACGCGCCACCCGGTACCTCGTCTCGGTGCCCGAGAGGATCCTTCGTGCGGTCGCCGCGGCGCTCGGCGGGACGATCCACGAGACGGCCGAGCTCGTGCTGCCGAGGCTCGTTCGCAAGTCGCGCTTCTACGAGGCGACGGCGAAGAACCTGCTGCGCATCGCCGTCGAGCTCGTGGGTGGGGTCGAGCGCGAGGCGGAGCTGATCGCCGACGAGCACGAGTCCTCGCCGAAGAAGCTCGCGGTGCGCAAGGCCGGCGGGAACGTGGTCGAGCTCGGGTCGATCCTCGCGTTCGGGTTCTCGCCCCTGTGGCTCCTCGCAGGCGCGGCCGACGTCACGAAGGGAACACGCGTGTACCTGGACGCGCTCGCATCGGAGCTGAAGGACGCCGGCGTGCTCGCGAGGGAGGCGGAGTTCTCGTCGGTGGACGACCTCCTCGCCTCGCTCGAGGGGGCGAGTGGCACGACCGCGCGCCTGATCGACATCCCGCCGCTCGAGATCGAGGGCCTGAAGCGCTCGCTCGCCGACCTCCGCGCGGATGCCAAGGGGCTGCCGGCTCCGCCCGAGCTCGCAGCCGTCTACCGCGGGCTCGTGGCGGAAGCCGACCGCGAGCAGCGATCGCTGCTGGAGGTCTCCGTCGGAATGGGCTTCGCCTTCTTCAACTCCGCGCGAAAGGTCGGGCGTCAGCACGTCCTCGACCCCTACACCGAGGACCTGCAGCCGGTGCGCGACGAGGGGTTCGCCTCGTACGCGCGCCGCGTCGGGATCCCCTACGCCCGGGCAGTGGAGCGGCACTTCGACCCGAACCGGATCACGCTGACCGAGCGCGGCCTCGGGAAGGTCACGCCTCCTACTGAGACGGTGTCACAAGGTCGAGAACGAGGGTCGTCTGGTTGAATCGAGACGTGGCCCATCCGAACAGCTTCGGCGCGCGCTCGACACTCGACGTCGGGGGCACGAGCCACGAGATCTTCCGCCTCGAGGCGCTCCAGGCGAGCCACGACATCCGGCGCCTGCCGTACACGCTGCGCGTCCTCCTGGAGAACGTCCTGCGCATGGAGGACGGCGTCGGCGTCACGGCGGCGGACGTCGAGGCCGTCGCCGGCTGGGTGGCGACCGCACAGCCCTCGCAGGAGATCTCCTTCACGCCCGGCCGCGTGCTTCTCCAAGACTTCACAGGGGTGCCTGCGGTCGTCGACCTCGCGGCGATGCGGAACGCGATGGACGACCTCGGCGGCGACCCGAAGAGGATCAACCCGCTTCTCCCGGTCGAGCTCGTGATCGACCACTCGGTGCAGGTCGACGAGTTCGCGACGCGCCGCGCGATCTTCCGGAACGCCGAGCTCGAGTTCGAGCGGAACCGCGAGCGCTACGCGTTCCTGCGCTGGGGCCAGGGCGCGTTCGACAGCTTCAAGGTCGTGCCGCCGAGCACGGGGATCGTCCACCAGGTCAACCTCGAGTTCCTCGCGCGCGTCGTCGACGGGCGCGACGGCGTCGCCTTCCCGGACACGCTCGTCGGCACCGACTCGCACACGACGATGATCAACGGCCTCGGCGTCCTTGGCTGGGGGGTCGGCGGGATCGAGGCGGAGGCCGCGATGCTCGGCGAGTCGATCTCGATGCTCGTGCCGCAGGTCGTCGGCTTCCGGCTGACCGGCGCGCTGCCCGAGGGCTCCACGGCCACGGACCTCGTGCTCACGGTCACGCAGATCCTGCGTGAGACCGGCGTCGTCGGGAAGTTCGTCGAGTACTTCGGGCACGGGCTCGAGACGCTCCCGCTGGCCGACCGCGCGACGATCGGGAACATGTCGCCCGAATACGGCGCAACGTGCGGGTTCTTCCCCGTCGACGCCGAGACATTGCGGTACCTCCGGCTCACCGCGCGCTCCGACGAGCGGATCGCGCTCGTCGAGGCGTACTGCAAGGAGAATGCGCTCTGGCACGAGCCCGACGAGGCTGCGACCTACTCGCAGGTGGTCGAGCTCGACCTCTCGTCCGTCGAGCCGTCGCTCGCCGGTCCGCGCCGACCCCAGGATCGCGTGCCGCTCCGCGACGCAAAGCGCGCATTCGTCGAGACGCTCCCGACCTTCGGCGTCGACTACGGGAACGCACACGACGAAGCCGTCGACGAGACCTTCCCCGCGAGCGACCCGCTCGCGTCCGGCGTGCCCGGCCACGAGCCCGTCGAGGGGAGTGCGAACATCGCGACAGGACCCCGTCTCGTCCTCGCCGAGAAGTCCGCCGTCGAGGTCACCTTCGAGGGCGAGACGTTCCACCTCGACCACGGCGCCGTCGTGATCGCCGCGATCACGTCGTGCACGAACACGTCGAATCCGGCCGTGATGGTGGGCGCGGGACTCCTCGCGCAGAAGGCGGTCGAGCGCGGCCTGGCTCGCAAGCCGTGGGTGAAGTCGAGCCTCGCCCCCGGCTCGAAGGTGGTCACGGAGTACTACGAGAAGGCCGGTCTCACGCCGTACCTCGAGGAGCTCGGCTTCCACACGGTCGGGTACGGGTGCACGACGTGCATCGGCAACTCGGGCCCGCTTCCACCCGAGATCTCCGCCGGCGTCGCCGAGGGCGACCTCGTCGTCTGCGCGGTGCTGTCGGGAAACCGCAACTTCGAGGCCCGCATCCACCCGGAGGTGAAGGCGAACTACCTCGCGTCGCCACCGCTCGTCGTCGCCTACGCGCTCGCGGGACGGATGGACGTCGACCTCGCGACAGAGCCGATCGGCGTCGGGTCGGACGGAGAGGACGTGTTCCTGTCCGACATCTGGCCCTCACCCGAGGAGGTGCGCGAGACGGTGGCCGGGGCGATCGGCGAGGAGATGTTCCGCGCCACGTACGCGGACGTGTTCACGGGGGACGAGACCTGGCGTTCGCTCCCGGTGCCGGAAGGCGAGCTGTTCGACTGGGATCCCGCCTCGACCTACGTGCGCCTCCCGACGTACTTCGACGGCATGCCCCTCGAACCCGGAACCGTGGAGGACGTCGTCGGAGCACGCTGCCTCGTCTCCGTCGGCGACTCCGTTACGACTGATCACATCTCGCCCGCCGGCTCGATCAAGCCCGACGCCCCGGCCGGTCGCTACCTGGTCGAGCACGGCGTCGAGCGCAAGGACTTCAACTCGTACGGCTCGCGCCGCGGCAACCACGAGGTGATGGTGCGCGGCACGTTCGCGAACGTCCGCCTCCGCAACCAGCTCGTCCCCGGATCCGAGGGAACGTGGACGGTGCACGTACCCTCGGGCGAGGAGATGACGATCTTCGACGCGGCCGAGCGTTACCGCGCCGAGGGGACGCCGCTCGTCGTTCTGGCCGGGAAGGAGTACGGCTCCGGGTCTTCGCGGGACTGGGCGGCAAAGGGACCAAGCCTCCTCGGCGTGCGCGTGGTCGTCGCGGAGAGCTACGAGCGCATTCACCGCTCGAACCTCCTGATGATGGGCGTCCTGCCGCTCCAGTACCTGCCGGGAGAGAGCAAGGCGTCGATCGGGCTCACGGCTCTCGAGACGTTCTCGATCGTCGGCTTCGAGAACGGGGAGGCAAGCGAGGTCACGGTCCGGGCGGACGACAAGGAGTTCCGCGCGACCGTGCGCCTCGACACGCCCCGTGAGCGCGAATACCTGCGCCACGGCGGGATCCTCCCGTACGTGTTGCGGCGGCTACTCGCCGCCTAGGATCGCTTCCAGCCGACGAAGATCGCCCAGCCGAGGCGCTCGCGCTGGTGACGGAGGTAGTTCCGCTTGTACTGCTCGTGGCGCGATCGGATCGCCTCGGCGTCCGGATCACCGGGATTCGCTGCGAGCCACTGCTCGACGGCCTGCCAGTGAAGCGTCTCGTAGCGGTCCCAGTCGTCGTCGGACGAGGCGATCACCGAGACCACCGGGAGCCCAGAGGCCTCGAAGACGACCACCGTTCCCTCGAGCGTCGTCCACGCCTCCTTCCGGTTGTCGTCGTCGTCCGGGAGCGGAAGCCTGCGCCAGTACGGCTCGCCCACGACGACGTGCCCACCCGGCCGGACTGCCGGCGCGAGCGCGTCGACTGTGTCGGCAAGGCCTCCGTAGACGAAGCTCGCGCCGAGGCATACCGCAGCGTCGTAGGACTCCGGCTCGAACGTCGCGGCCGCGCCGTCGCCGAGCTCGAACTTCACGCGATCCTCGAGCCCCGCCTCAGCCGCCCGCTCGACTGCGACCGCGTGAAAGTCCGGTGAGACCTCGATGCCGTGCCACGCGCAGCCGTGCTCGCGCGCGAGCAGCAGCGCGGGACCGCCTCGCCCCGACGCGATGTCGAGGACACGCGAGTCGCGCCCCAGCCCGAGCCGCCGGCCGAGCAGGAGCAACTTCTCCGCCGATGTCGGGTTCTGGAGCTCGTGCATGGTTTCGGCGACGACGAAGTAGCGCGGGATCACGCTGCCAATCATCTAGCCTCACCCGTCGGTGGCGCCGCCCGAACTCGTCGAAGGCAGCTGGGGGATCGAGCCCGTTCCGGCGCGGCTGCAGGTGCTCGGCGGCCTCGAGACCGGGCTCCTGTGGGGGAATCTCGGCGCCTCGCTCCTGGTGATCGTCGCCGGTGCGGTGCTCGTGCCGGCGCTCTCGCTTCCGGACGCGCTCGTCGCGATCCTGCTCGGCTGCCTCATCGGGAACCTGATGCTCGCGACCGCGGGGCTGATCGGCGCCGACGCACGCGTCCCGGGCATGACGCTCATGCGGGCACCGCTCGGTCAGCGCGGCTCGCTGCTCCCGACCGGGATCAACGTCCTGCAAGGACTCGGCTGGACCGTCTTCGAGCTTCTCGTCATCGCCACGGCGGCCGCGGCGCTCTCGGACGAGTTCTTCGGCTTTCGCGCGCAGTGGCTCTGGACGATCGTCTTCGGCGTATTCGCGCTCGTCCTCGCGCTGCTCGGGCCGATCGGCTTCGTGCGGACGTTCATCCGGCGCTTCGCGATCTGGGCCGTTCCGCTCGCGCTCGTGTACCTCACGTGGTGGGCATTCGACGGCGCCGATCTCGGCGCGCTCTGGGACGCCGACGGCGACGGAGGGCTCTCGGTCTGGCAGGGCGCCGACGTCGTCGTCGGGATCACGGTGTCGTGGGTGCCGTATGCCGCCGACTACACGCGCTTCTCGAAGACCCGCCGCGGTGCCTTCGCGGGAACAGGCATCGGGTACTTCACACTCGACGCCTGGCTGCTCGCACTCGGCGCGGTGCTCGTGCTCTCGCGCGGCCTCGGTGATCCGACCGCGCTCCCCGTGGCCGTCGTCGCCGGGGGCTTCGCGGCGATCGTCGCGCTGTTCGCGCTGCTCGTCACCGAGACCGACGAGGCGTTCGCGAACGCGTATTCGGCTGCGATGTCGCTCCAGAACGCGTTCCCCCGCGCACCACAGGCGCTCCTGATCGTGGTGGTGACGGCGCTGGCCACGGCGGGGGCGCTCGTGATCGACATGGGCAGCTACCAGAGCTTCCTCCTGCTGCTCGGCTCGGTCTTCGTGCCGCTGTTCGCCGTGGTGCTCGCGGACTGGCTCGTCGCCGGGGCTCACTACACGACGGCGGATGTGTTCGACTCACCCGCCTGGCGGACGGGGCTCATCGCGGCGTGGATCGCGGGGTTCGCGCTCTACCAGTGGCTCTTCCCGACCGGGCCTTCCTGGTGGGTCGAGCTCGTGGAGGAGCTGAACCCGCCAGACTGGGGCATCGGCGCCACGGTTCCCAGCTTCCTGATCTCCTTCGGCGTCGCGATGGGGGTCGCGCTCGTCACCCGTCGCCAGGCTGCCGGACCGGCTCCGGCATGACGACGATCGCCGCACTCGGTCATCTCACGCGCGACGTCGTCGCCGGCGGCGACCCGCGCCCGGGTGGGGGCGTCTTCTGGTCGACGCGAGCGCTCGCACGGCTGGGAGCGGACGCAAACGTTCATGCCTCGTGCAGCGCTCGAGATCGCGCCGCACTCGTGCCGCCGCTCGAGGCGTTCGGGCTCGGCGTCACGTGGCACGAGTCGTCGACGACGGCGGAGTACCACTTCCACTACGAGGGGGACCGGCGGATCATGTGGCAGGAGGCGGTGGGCGATCCGTGGTCCGCAGAGCGTTCCGTCCAGGCGGCCGGCGACTCGACGTGGGTCAACGTGTGCGCGCTGACGCGCACGGACTTCCCGCCGGAGACGCTCGCCGCGCTCGCGGGAGACGGACGTCAGCTGCTCGTCGACGCGCAAGGCCTGGTCCGTACGGCGACGCTCGGGCCGCTCGAGCGAGACGAGCACATCGGCGACGTGCTCGGCCACATCGAGGTCCTCAAGCTGAACGACGACGAAGCCAAGGTGCTGGTCGGAAGCGCGGACCCGGAGAAGCTTCGGGCCCTCGGCGTGCCCGAGGTGGTTCTCACGCTCGGCTCGCGCGGTGCCTGGGTCGTGACGCCCGAGCTGACCGAGCACGTCCCGTCCGTTCCCGTCGAAGGTGAGGTCGATCCGACCGGCGCGGGTGACACCTACTCCGTCACGTACGTCGTGCAGCGCGCTGCAGGCGCGGAGCCCGTCGAGGCCGCCCGGGCGGCCGCCGCGACGGTGTCGGCACTCCTCGCCGAGCCCTCCTAGAGCCTGAACTCGCCGCGCGCGACCACGACGCACCGGCCGCCGCAGACGACCCGGACGATCTCACCGCCGGCGCCGTCGGCGCGCGCGAAGAGCGTCGATGGGCGGCCGATCTCCACACCTTGCGAGAGCTCGATCCACTCGCCCCACTCCACGAGCCCGTGGCGGGCGAGGTGGCAGGCGATCGGTCCTGCTGCCGAGCCGGTCGCGGCGTCCTCGCCGTTCGGCCAGAACATCCGGTTCTTCCAGCGTCCGTCCAGCGCTGCGATGCAGTTCACGCCCGTGACCCCGAACCGTTCGATCGCCGAGAGATCGGGCGAGAGCGCGGCCACCTCGGCAGCGCTTGCGAGCGTCACGACGATCTGAGTCGCGCCGTTGTCGTAGAGCTCGACCGCCAGCTGCGATCCGTCGACCCCCAGCGCCTCGAAGAGCAGGTCCACCTCGTCGACCGCGCGGATGGTCGGCACCGGCTGCTGCATCCGGCCGAAGACGAGTGCTCCCGACTCGTCACGGTCGAACTCGACGGGAACGATCCCCATACCGGTCTCGAGCTCGATGACGCCTCGCTGGAGCGGCTGCGCGAGCACCCAGGCGGTGCCGAGGATCGGATGGCCGGCGAACGCCATTTCGTGGCGCGGGTTGAAGATGCGAACGCGGGCGTGGCCACCCGCCTCGGCAGGCACGAGGAACGTCGCCTCCGAGAAGCCGATCTCCCTGGTCAGCGCCTGCATCAACTCGGCGTCCGCCTCGCGCGCGTCGGTGAAGACCGCCAGCTGATTCCCCGCCAGAGCGGCGTCCGTGAACACGTCCACGACGACGTATCGCAGCGTCGGCACGACGGCCGCACCCTACCCCGCGCCACCGTGCCGAATATCGTCTCGGGCCGTGGCACCGGCGATCGTCGTCTCCGACCTCCGCAAGTCCTACGGGCGGATCGAAGCCCTTCGTGGGATCAGCTTCGAGGTCGCCGTCGGCGAGGTGTTCGGCCTGCTCGGCCCGAACGGGGCCGGCAAGACGACCACGGTCGAGATCCTCGAGGGCTACCGCGCCCGCGACGGGGGAACCGCGTCGGTGCTCGGGCACGATCCGGGGACGAGCCCGAAGGCTCTCCGCGAGCGCATCGGCGTCGTGCTCCAGCAGTCCGAGCCGAGCCCGCTCCTCACCGTGCGCGAGACGCACCGGCTCTTCGCCGGCTACTACTCGAGCCCGCGCGACGTCGACGAAGTCATCGCGCTCGTCGGCCTGACCGAGAAGCGCGACGCACGGGTGAAGTCGCTCTCGGGCGGCCAGAAACGGCGGCTCGACCTCGGGGTCGCGCTGGTCGGCAACCCCGAACTCGTATTCCTCGACGAACCGACGACCGGCTTCGACCCGGCAGCGCGACGAGCCGCGTGGAACATGATCCGTGCGCTCCGCTCGCTCGGCACGACCATCCTCCTGACCACCCACTACCTCGACGAGGCACAGCAGCTCGCCGATCGCGTGGCGGTGTTGCGAGACGGCGAGATCGTCCGGGAGGGGACGCCGTCCGAGCTGATCGGCGACTCGGGGGTCACGCAGATCCGCTACCGGCGCGATGGAGAGTCCGTCGTGGTCGAGACGACCGAGCCCACGCGCGCGCTGAGCGAGCTGACGACGGCTGCACTCGACGCCGGCCACGAGCTGGAGCACCTCGAGGTACGACGGCCGACGCTCGAGGACGTCTATCTGGAGCTCGTCGGTGAAGAGCCGGAGACGCTCGAATGACGGTGCTCGTCCACCAGCTGCGCTTCGAGCAGATGACCTTCTGGCGGAGCCGTGAGGCCGCCGTGTTCATCTTCGTCTTCCCGCTTCTCCTCTACGCACTGCTCGGCTCCGTGTACGGGGACGAGATCGACGGCATTCCGGCCGAGGACGTCCTCCTGGTCGGCCTCTTCGGCTACGGCGCCGCGACGACGGCCTTCGGCGGGCTTGCGATCACCCTGGTGATCCGGCGCGAGGCCGGTGCGCTGAAGCGGCTGCGCGCGACGCCGTTGCCCCCGCCGGTCTACCTCCTCGCGGTGTTGCTCTCGACGCTGACGACGTTTGCGCTGCAGTCGGTCGCGCTGCTCGCGCTCGGCGGGCTGGGATTCGGCGCGAGCATGCCTCGCAACTGGCTGGGCTTCGCGGGCGCGGTCGTGCTCGGGGTCGCGTCGTTCGCAGGTCTCGGTTTCGGCGCCGCCTCGCTCATCCGCTCGGCGGAGGGAGTGTCGGCCGTCGTGAACGTCGTCATCCTGCCGATGGCGTTCCTCTCGGGCTCGTTCGGCCCGACGACGGACTTCCCGGCCGCCTTGCAGGCGATCGCGGACGTGCTCCCGCTCACGTATTTCCTCGACATCGTGTACGGCGTGTACCTCGGCGGCGACTCGCTGTCCGCCGACCCGAAGGCGCTCGCGATCGTCATCGCGTGGGGTCTCGCCGGGCTCGTCGTCGCGCTCAGGCGCTTCGGCTGGACGCCGCGCGAGCGCTAGCGGTTGCCGAGCAGCGAGAGGTAGTAGAGGAGAACGGCGACCGCGGCGAGTGCTGCGGCGACGTACGTCCACGCGGCAGCCTTGAGCGTGGAGTTCACGCCGGTCGCCTCGTTGGAGGCGACGAGGCCGAGATCCTGGAGCTGCTGCTTCGCTCGTCGCGACGCGTCGAACTCGACCGGCAGCGTCACGAACTGGAAGAGGACGGCGATCGAGTAGAGCGCGATCGCGATCCAGATGAAGCCGAGGATGTTGAGGAAGATGCCTCCGAGCAGGAAGAGCATCCAGATGTTCGACGCAAACTGAACGGCCGGGAACATCGCGCTGCGGAACCGGAAGAACGAATACGCCTGCGCGTGCTGGATCGCATGGCCGACCTCGTGCGCCCCGACGGCCGTCGAGGCGACGGAAACCTCGTGGAACACCGGCGTCGACAGGTGGACCGAGCGGCTACGCGGGTCGTAGTGGTCGGAGAGCGTCCCCGGCGTCTCCTCGACCGGCACCTCGTTGAGGCCGTTCGCATCGAGGATCCGGCGGGCGATCTGCGCCCCCGTCATCCCGTTGGCGATGCGTACCCCGAGGTTCTTGGCGAAGGTCGACTTCACGCGGTGCTGGGCCCAGAAGCCGAGCACCATCGGGATGATGAACGCGAGGAGAAAAGGTCCCACGCGCAGGATGGTATCCGTCGCCCACCGGCCCCCCGCAAGAGAGCCGGCGCCGAGTACGCGGCTTCTTAACTGTCGGCCCGGAGCGCCTGACAGGAGTCGGACGCAGCGAAGGCCTGCTCCAGCTCGTCCGACGAATCGCCGAAGAGCGAAGCTGACTGAAGCGTCGCCACGATGTCTCCGGCCTGGTCGGCGAGGGCCGCGAAGTCGTCGGCGAGATCCGCGAGCCCTTCGAGGAGCTCCGTCGCGTTGTCGGCGTCGGCCGCTTCCTCCGCCGCGGACTGGACGTCCGCGTAGCTCGCCGCCACTCCCGCGGCGGCCGAGTCGAGCGCCTGCTGGACCTCGTCGCCTGCGTCGAGGTCCGGCGGTCCGAGGTCGCGAAGCTCGTCGACGAGGTCCGAGGTCGCATCGTCCGCCTGGTCGAGGCGATCCCGGACTGCTTCCGCCGTCAACACCTCGTCCCCCGGATCGGCGAGCGAGGCGATGGACGAGCGCCAGTCGGTGAGGCTGGTGCACACCGAGTCGGCCCACTCGGCCGTCGTTTCCGGATCGTCCTCGGTGAGGCGCATGACCACTGCCGCGATGACGATCGCGAGCGCGCCGATCACGATCGCGGCGATGAACCAGTTCCGTCTCACCGATCGCGAGTCTAGTGCTCTCGACGTGAGCGCGAACGAGCGCCCACGACCGACCGCGACCACGCCGCCGTCAGCCCGGGCGAGCCGTGGGAGGACCGGTACGCAGAGCTCCTCGCGGCGGGGTTCGGCGCGTGAGCGCAACGCTACGCTAGCCCGACGCCCCCGTAGCTCAGTGGATAGAGCAGCGGATTCGTGCTCTGCAACAATGGCACAAACCCGCATGAACACAGGGAAAACGTGGATCTACGTTTCCTCCACCTTACCGAGAATCTCGGTCGAGTTCGAGCCGGCTCCCGCGGTTTCCTCAACTTCAGTTCGGTGCGCCCCACATCGGCGAGCGTCCATGGGCACGGCCCCGCGCGCGAAGCGCTCTGATTCGCACACGCCGTACGACACGTCGAGAGCGCGAGCTTGGGAGCCATGTGGATCGGAACGACAGAGCGCCTCTCGTCCCTCTCTATCGTTCGACCAGGCGGGCCCATCTGAACATGGCTATGCGAAAACGGCATGGTCATGCGGGTC
>JAJTCQ010000035.1 GCA_021323315.1 Gaiellaceae bacterium
GAGATCATCGTCAACAACGAGAAGCGGATGCTGCAGGAGGCCGTCGACGCGCTGTTCGACAACGGCCGCCGCGGCCGCGCGGTCACCGGCCCGGGCAACCGGCCGCTGAAGTCGCTTTCCGACATGCTCAAGGGCAAGCAGGGACGATTCCGCCAGAACCTGCTCGGAAAGCGCGTGGACTACTCGGGCCGCTCGGTGATCGTCGCCGGGCCGAACCTGAAGCTCCACCAGTGCGGCCTTCCGAAGCTCATGGCGCTCGAGCTCTTCAAGCCGTTCATCATGAGCCGGCTCGTCGAGCGGAAGGCCGTGCAGAACATCAAGGCCGCCAAGAAGATGGTCGAGTCGATGATCCCGGAGGTCTGGGACGTCCTCGAGGAAGTCATCGCGGAGCATCCGGTTCTGCTGAACCGCGCTCCGACGCTGCACCGCCTCGGGATTCAGGCGTTCGAGCCCGTGCTCGTGGAGGGCAAGGCCATCCAGGTACACCCGCTCGTCTGCCAGGCGTTCAACGCCGACTTCGACGGCGACCAGATGGCCGTGCACCTTCCGCTCAGCGCCGAGGCGCAGGCGGAGGCGCGCGTACTCATGCTCTCCGCGAACAACATCCTCTCTCCGGCCAGCGGCCGCCCACTCGCGACGCCGAGCCAGGACATGGTGCTCGGTGCGTACTTCCTCACGTACTGCGAGCACGACCTGGAAAAGCTCACCGCCGAGCAGGCGGCGAAGGCGGCCGGTGTGAAGGGTCTGAAGCGGTTCCGGACCGAGGAGGACGTCGAGTTCGCGATCGATTCGGAGTCGGTCGACTTCAAGGATCCGATCGAGTACACCTGGAGCGGCGAGCGGCTGGTCACGACGCCCGGCCGTGTCATCTTCAACGCCGAGGTCGAGCGGGCGCTCGACGAGGCGACGGGAGGTGACTCCGAGGATCATCCGTTCCTCAACCGGACGCTCACGAAGCGCGAGCTCGACACCTTCATCGGCGAGCTCGTCGAGCACTACGGCCCGAACACGATCGCCGCGGCGCTCGACGTCATCAAGTCGGTGACGTTCCGCTTCGCGACTCGCGCCGGGATCACGATCTCGAAGAACGACATCGTCATCCCGGGTGACAAGGAGGAGATCCTCGCCGGCTTCGAGGACGAGGTCAGCAAGGTCGGGAAGGAGTACGACCGCGGGCTCATGACCGAGGAGGAGCGCGACGAGCGCGTCATCGCCATCTGGACCGAGGCGACGGATCAGGTCGCGGACCGGATGATGGACAACCTCGAGCCGACGAACCCGATCTACATGATGGCCAACTCGGGAGCGCGCGGGTCGTTCAACCAGATCCGCCAGCTCGCGGGTATGCGCGGCCTCATGGCCGACCCGAAGGGGCAGATCATCTCCCGTCCCATCAAGGCCAACTTCATGGAGGGCCTCACCGTCCTCGAGTACTTCATCTCGACGCACGGCGCCCGCAAGGGCCTCGCGGACACGGCTCTGCGCACGGCCGACTCGGGCTACCTCACGAGGCGGCTCGTGGACGTGTCGCAGGACGTGATCATCCGCGAGCAGCCGGGCAAGGTGCCGGCCGACTGCGGGACCAAGGAGTACATCGAGCTGCCGCTCATCCTCGACGACACGCCGAACAAGAGCGTCGCGGGACGCGTGGCTGCGGAGGACATCCACAAGCCCCTCAAGGACGGCAAGCCCGGCAGGACGGTCATCGTCGAGAAGAACAGCGAGATCACGCCGAGAGCTCTCCGGAAGCTCGTCGAGGAGCTCGGCGAGTTCGCCGAGACCACCACGATCCCGGTTCGCTCGGTGCTCAAGTGCCGCAGCGAGTCGGGACTGTGTCGAAACTGTTACGGCACCTTCCTCGCGACCGGCGGAATGACCGAGATCGGCGACGCTGTCGGCATCATCGCCGCGCAGTCGATCGGCGAGCCCGGCACCCAGCTCACGATGCGGACGTTCCACACGGGTGGCGTCGCAGGAGACGACATCACGCACGGCCTGCCGCGCGTCGTCGAGATCTTCGAGGCGCGGAATCCGAAGGGCGCGGCGACACTCGTCGACGTCGCGGGCAAGGTGGACATCGAGGACGCCGAGCGGACGGTGAAGGTGACCGTGACGCCGACGACGCTCGATGCCAGCGGTGAGCTCCCCGATCCGCGGGAGTACACGTTCCCGCGTCGCACGCGGTTCCTCGTCTCCAAGGGCCAGGTGGTCGAGGCGGGTGATCCGCTCAACGAGGGTTCGCTCAACCCGGGCGACCTGCTCACGCTGACCGGCGACACGTCGACCGAGCTGTACCTCGTCGGCGAGGTGCAGAAGGTCTACAAGTCGCAGGGAGTCGAGATCCACGACAAGCACATCGAGCTGATCGTTCGGCAGATGCTCAAGAAGGTGCGGGTCGAGACGAACGGCGACACGGAGCTCCTGCCGGGCCAGCTCGTCGACAAGGTCGTGCTCGAGCGCGAGAACGCCCGCGTCAAGAAGGAAAAGGGCGAGCAGGCGACGTTCGAGCCGATCATCCTCGGCATCACGAAGGCGTCCCTCGCGACCGAGTCATTCCTCTCGGCGGCCTCGTTCCAGGAGACTACGAAGGTGCTCACCGATGCCGCAATCGAGGGCAAGGTCGACCACCTCAACGGGCTCAAGGAGAACGTCATCATCGGAAAGCTCATCCCGGCGGCGACGGGTCTCAAGCAGTACCGGCAGATCTCCATCGAGCCGACGGAGCCGCTCCCGGTCACGTTCGCTCGGCCCGAGGCCGAAGCGGAGCTGCTCGCTGCACTGGAGGAGATCGGCGACGGCGACGGCTTCGACTTCGACGCTCTCGACCTCACGCTCGACGCCGAGCCCGCGCTCGACGGCGACGCTGCCGAGGTCGAGCCACCCGCCGAAGAGGAGTCCTAGGCTGACTGTGCGCGCCACCGGGATCCGCGCTCGCGGATCCCGGTGGCGCGCAGATCCCTGAGGACGGCCGCTTCGCGGCCGCGTCGCGCGACGGCAGGCCAGTCAGCGCAAATGGCTTTCTGCTACCTGTGATGCCCGTGAGCAGGGCTTTCCTCGTCCTCGGCACTCTGGTCGCCGCTCTTCTCGCCTGGCCGGCGACGGGCTCGGCGGCGTTGTCGTGCGGCCTTCCCGAGGCGCAGCCGACCTGGATCGACTTCGCGGACGGCTCCGTGTCGTTCTGGCGCGAGCGCTTCGCGAGGCCGGGCGTCGTCGTGGCGACCGGCGGAACGCAGCTGGCCGCCGAGGCGAGAACGGCCGGCGCCGGGACCGTGCACTGGGACATGTACCTCCGCAAGCGCGTGGGGACCCCGTCCGAGCCCGCGGACCCGGCGCTGATGGAGAAGCGCGCGGATGCGCTCTTCGACTACGCGGTGTCGGTGTCGGGCTGTCAGACGCCGCTGATCGCGCTGAACGAGATGTGGGGGGCATCGCTGCCGACGCCGCTCACCCCGACCGCCGAGCGCTACCGGGCGAACGTCCTGCGCTTCGTCACGCGCCTGAAGGAACGGGGTGGACGGCCGGCGCTCCTGATCTCGAGCGAGCCGTTCACGGCCGGGGACGCAGCCGCGTGGTGGAGGGCGGTGGGCGCGGTCTCCGACCTCGTGCTCGAGAACTATGCGAACGCGAATCTGATCTGGCGCGATGGCGCGATCGACGGCTCGCGGCGGCTCCGTGTCCGGCACCGCCAGTCGGTCGCCAAGCTTTTCGCGGTCGGGATCCCGCCGTCGCGGATCGGCATCATGGTCGGCTTCCAGACCGGTGCGGGGGCGGGCGGACGCGAGGGGCTGCGGCCCCGGTCGCGCTGGTTCAGCGTCGCCAAGTGGCATACGCTCGCCGTGAAGCAGGTGGCCAAGGAGCTCGACCTCGCGCATGTCTGGTCGTGGGGCTGGGCGCAGCGCAACGAGCGGTCGAACGATCCCGACAAGACATACGCGGCGTGCGTGTGGCTGTGGGCGCGCGACGCGAGTCTGTGTGACGCGCCGGCGATGCTCGGCGAAGAGCTCGACGCGAACCTGAAGACCGGTCAGCTCGGGTTGCCGGCGGGCGTGCGCTGTCTCTACGGAGCGACCGCGTTGACGGCGTCCGGAGTGGCCGCGCTTGCGAGGGTCACGCGCGACCGCGAGCTCGCCCTGACCGCGCTCGTGACCCGCGCGGTCGAGCGCGAACGCGCCCGCGTCTCGCCGTTCGAAGCGCTTGCGCTGGAGCAGCGGGTCGTGGCCGCACGCTTCCGCGGCAGCTCGGTCGCATATCGAGCCGCGGTCACGGAGGCGGGCGCGAGCCTCGCGGTGGCACGCGGGATCCTCGGCGACGAGCTCCGCTCTGCGGAGATCGTCGACCGGTTGTCGCCTGCGCGGATCTCGTCGGGCGATGTGGCTCGTTTCCGTGCGACGTTCGCGCCCGTGCTCGCACGCGAGGTCACGGTCTCTCCCGTCCCGAGCTGGTTGCCGGACGGGCAGGGCGTCGCGCTCGCCACGTCCGCGCCGGCGGCGATTTTCGCGATCCGTGGCGGCAGGCGGATCACGATTCGCACGGCGGAGGGCGCGTTCGTCGTCGAGGCACACGGTGAGGCGACCGCGCTCGGCGCGCTTCCTGCAGACCTCGCCCGAGCCGCCGTCACGCGCGAGCTGCGCGCCGAGCGCCGCGCCGAGGCATACGCCGCGTGGACGATCCGGATGCAGAAGGCGGCGGCGAGCAAGCTCGTGTGCGAGCGAGATCGGCTCCCGGAGCTCGGCGTCGTGTCTCTCTCGGCGTTCGCGCCGTTCCTCTCTCTCCACGAGGCCGAGGCGGCGCGCTGGTTCACCGCCCGTGGCGGTTCCTAGTCGCGTTCAGGCGACGTCGCGGGTGGGCCGCTTGGCGGCCGTCACGACCATGTCGCGGCCGGAGCTCTTCGCCAAGGCCAGCGCGGCGTCGGCCCGGACGATGAGCGCGGTTGCGTCGTCCTTCGGGAGCAGCTCCGCGGCGCCGCCCGAGAAGGAGACGACGCCCAGCTTCGGGAGCGGGCGCTCGCGCAGAGCCGCCTGAAGGCGATCGAAGAGCGCCTCTGCGTCGCGGCTGTCCGCGACCGACAGCAGCACGCCGAAGCGTCCTCCGCCGATCCGGCATGGCAGATCGCGGGGGCCGCAGACGTCGTCGAGGACGCGAGCAACCGTCGCCAGGACCTCGTCCGCGGCGAGATGGCCGATGCGCGCGTTGATCGTGGTGAGGCGATCGACGTCGAGGACGAGGAGCGCCAGTGGTTCCCTGCGGCCGCGGGCCCGGCCGATCTCGCGGTCGAGCAGCGCATGGAAAGCAGGCCGGTCGTAGAGATCGGTAAGCGGATCGCGGTCGGGCACGGGATCCGGCTCGCGGAGCTCGAGCGACGTCTCGAGCGCCGGGCGCGTGATGCTCAGGACATTCTCGAGCGAGGTAATGTCGATCTCGCTGAACTGACGGTCGGGTGTTCGCGTGAGCACGGCGAGCATGCCCGGCTCGTTCGTCGAGTCGAGAAGCGGGATGGCGAGACCGTTCCGGATCGGGTTTCCGTCGCTCGGAGTCGTGTCGTCTCCGTTGAACGAGACCTGGATCGCGCGTGCGCCGCGGTAGTCGGGGACGCCGAGCCCGCCGACCTGCGCGACCTCGCTCTGGGACAGGCCGACGGTCGCGAGGATCGGCTCCTGCTTCGTCCCGACGATCGCGACGGCGGCGTCGGCGGCGGTCTGCTCGCGCGCGAGCTCGAGGACGCGTACGACGTTCGAGTGATCCGGCCCTTCCACGGCGGGCGGCGCATCGACGGGGGTTCCCGAGATCGCGGCGGTGATACGCGCCGGCAGCGTCTGGTTGAGAGCGTCGCTCAGAGTCTGCGCGAACTCCGCCAGGCGGTGGTCGTAGCGCTGGAGCATCGTCGCCACGACCTCCTCGTGGCGTCCGATCATCCGGCGAAGCGCGAGGACGAGGAGCAAGAGGCAGGTTGCTCCGAGGAGGAGCGCGAGGGCGGTGAGCGCGATGGCGGCATCTGACTCGGGCACGCGCCTATTACTAGCGGCGGCGTCGGTCGACATCGCTTGCCGGCGCCTCCCCGCAGAGCGCGGACAGGCGAGTCGACGCGGGGTCACCGGCTAGTCCCTCCGGACCCCTCGCTACCGTGATGTGCGCGCCGTGACGACCGTTCCGGACATCCCCGTCGTCCAGCTTCCGGCCCTCGAGGGCGATGGCGGCGTGCGGGAGGGACCGCGGCTCTCTCCCGGGAGCATCTGGGCCGTCGACATTCCTCGCGCCCGGCGCATCACCCCCGTGACACTCGTCGCGCTCGGTGTCGCCGCCGGGATCGCCGCCATGGCGCTCGGTGCTGCAGCGGTCGTCTTCGCCGGCTCGTCCTCCTCCCGCTCGGCGGAGACGTCGGTGCCCACGGCGGGCCCCCGCCCTGCAGCGCCGGCTCGAGCGTCGGCAGCCCTGCCGGCCGTCGAGCGGCGTGCACTCGCGCTCCTCGCGAAGCCGAGCACCGAGCGGATCGCCTTCAGTGGCGCACGCGGGCTCGTTCTGGCCGTGGGGAGCGGCGGTCGCGCAGCGATCCTGATCCGCGGTCTGGCACCGACGCCCGCGAGAACGCCGTACAACGCCTGGATCGTCACCCGCCGTGGTGGACGAGTGCCGGTTCGGGCAGCTCGCTTCACGACGAGCGAACGTGCCGTTTTCCTCGGCATTCGCCTCGGCCCGCGTTCGAGCGTCGTCGTCTCCACGCGTCGACCGGTGGCCGGCCCGCCGGCAGGCAATCGCGTCGTGGCGCTCCGGAGCTAGCTCAGCTCTCGCGCCGGGCTTCCGGGTCCATTCGGACCTCGCCGGCTCGCGCGATGTCGACGCGATCCTTTCCGAGTTCCTTTGCGCGGTAGAGCGCGGCGTCAGCGCGCTCGAAGAGGCTCGCGGGCGTGTCGCCGTGCAAGAGCTCGGCGATGCCGCCGGAGAGCCGGAGCCGCTGCTCGTCGGGGCCGAGCGCAGTGCCGCGCATCGAATTGTGGACGCGCCGGAAAAGCTGCTCTCCGTCCTCGGCCGCGGACTCCGGCATGATCACCGCGAACTCGTCACCTCCGATACGGCTGGCGACGTCGACGGAGCGAACGGCCTCGCGCAAGCGATCCGCGGCCTGAGCGAGCACCCTGTCCCCGGCGAGGTGCCCGACCTGGTCGTTGATCGACTTGAAGTCGTCGAGGTCGAAGACGATGAGCGTGAGCTTGCGCTGGTAGCGGTGAGCGCGGGTGACCTCGCGGCGGAGCGTCTCCTGGAAGTACCGCTGGTTGAAGAGACCGGTGAGCGCGTCGGTCTCCGCAAGCTTTCTGGCTTCGCCGTACCTGCGCGCGTTCTCGATCGCCGAGATCGAGCTCGCCGCCAGCTGCTCTGCCTGCTCGATGTCCTGTGCGCTCGGCTCGAGGTCGGGAGTGCGCCAGAACAGCGACAGCGTTCCCACCGGGCGCAGCTCGCGACCCATGAGTGGGATGAACGCGCCGCCGCGGATCAGCTCGAGGTCCGGGCCGTCGCGATCACGTCCGTAGCGGTAGCTCACCGTGATTGTGCCCGGCAGCGTTCCGACGACACCCGAGGTCGGTGGTCTTGCGGACTCGTCGACGGTCATGCCCCTTGTGACCAAAGCAGGAGCGCCGTCCTGGCGTTCGACGACCATCATCGCCGCGTCGAAGCCCGGGATCTCCATCGCGGCGTCGAGCACGCGGTCCATGAGCTCCTCGAGATCGATCGAGCCGCCGAGCTCGCCGAAGAGCCGGTTGCGGCGGCTCTCCTGCTCGGCGCGCTCGAGCGCGCCGGAGAGCTCTCCTGCCAAGGCGTCCATCTTGCTCCGCATCTCGTCGACCGCACGGACGAGGTCCTCCTGCGGAGCCGCGGACCGTTGTCGACGGCTCGAGACGACCGCAACGACGACGGCCGCGGCCACGAGGGCCGCGGCGATGATCACGACCGTCGTCGCCACGCGATGTGCCAGCTCATTCGGACCTACATCTCCTTGTACTCACGCAAACGGGGGATGCAACCTCGAACGAGGTACCCCGATCGCACTGTACTGCCCAAACTGGACGATGAGACGCGGCCGCCGGCCCCCCTGAATCAGGATCTCCGGCGGCCCGGGACAGCCAGGACCACGGTGCCGGGACCCGCTTGCCTCGCCTGCCAGAGCGCATGCTCCGCACGCCCGAGCGCGGTCTGGGCGCCGTCGCGCTCGACGAGCTCGGTGATCCCCGCGGTGAGCCTGATCCCGGCAGGGTCTTCGGCGTCGCCCTGTCCGTGCAGGCTGCCGACCAGCGCCTCGGCGTCGTCTGCGCTCGCCCCCGAGAGCACGAGGACGAACTCGCTTGCGCTCAGGCGGAGCACGGTGCCGCTGCCGACGCTCTCCGAAAGTCGGCTGGCCACCTTGGTGAGCGCCGTGTCCGCCGACTCCCGGTCTCGCTCGGAGAGCTCCCCGTGCCCCTCGACGTGGAGCGCCATGAAGGCCAGCGAACGTCCGAAGGGGCGAGCGTCCAAGATCTCCCGCGCAACCGCCTCGAGCACGTCCTGGCGCAGCGCGTCGGCCGTCTCGACCAGATGGGCCTGTACGGCGGGTGCGGCGACCGTCTCCGGGCGGGGGACGGGACGTTGTGCGGGGAATCCCGTCTTCCGCAGCTCGGGTGTCGGGGACAGGGCTGCTTCGGCGCGCGCCTCGAGAGCCTCGACCGACTCGTCGGGCCGTAACGCGACATGCCCGACCGTGATCGACGGCTGGCGTGTCCCGAACGCGCGGCTCGCCTCTTCCCGCAGCCGGTTCGTCAGGACGGTGGCACCCGACTCCGACGTCTCGGGCAGCAGGATCGCGAACTGGCAATCGCCGCGCCTGCACGAGATGTCGCTTCCCCGCGTCACGCGCGTGAGGAGTCGTGCGAAGTGGTCGACGCTCTTCGCGCTCCCCGTGGTGGTCGTCTGCGAGCCGTTGGAGATCCCGACGAGCACGACCGAAAGCGGGCGGCCCGTCCTGCTGGCGCGCGCGACCTCGCGGCCGAGCACGACCTCGTAGCCGCGGCGGTTGGCCACGCCGGTCTCGGGGTCGAGGAGGAGCCTCGCCTCGACCTCGGCGAACCGACGAGCGTTCGCGATGCCCGGAGCGACCTCGGCAAGGAGTTCGTGCAGGATCGTGGCGTGCTCGGGGCGAAACGCGTTCGGCGCCGTCGCGTAGGCGACGAGCGTGCCCGGGACGCCGGCAGACGCTCCGAGCGGCGCGACGACCGCCGAGTGGAAGGGCTCGTCGCCGGGCTCCCCCGACGCGCTGTACGTCCAGTCGATGGTCGCGGTGCGGAACGACCGTGCCTCGAGCGGAGCCAGCGTCCGCTCCGCGAGGTCGCCACCATCCGCGGGCGACCCGGCCGCTGCGACGACCGGCCGTCCGCACGGGCCCTCGATCCGGAGCACGACGGCGTCCGCGTCCGTCCGCGCGGCCGCCTGGGCCACGAGGTCGTCGATCAGCTCGTCGAAGTCGAGCGTGAGCGGCTGCAGCCGGTGCCCTTGCGCTGCGACGACGCGCTCGAGCGACCTTTCGACGTCGGCCGCGATCGTCTCGAGATGGCCGCCGAGCCGATCGAGCACGAGCTCGAGACGCCGCTCGGCGTCCTGCCGCGACCTTCGGACGGCATGGACAGCAAGCCCGCAGGCCAGCAGAACCGCGCACGCCGCGACAACCCCGATCACCATCGCTCCTGAAGTTCCTCCTCGCCCTGCGCACTGTAGGCGGCCGCGGACGGCTTTTCTACGGGCGGTCTGCTACGATCCTGCGGCCGGTTGGCGCGGTGTTGCTTGCCCGCCAGCCCTTTCTCTGTGAGGAAATCCACCGACCAGACGTAGGAGCCAGCGCGTGCCCACAGTCAACCAGCTCGTTCGCAAGGGGCGGACGACACCAAAGGTGAAGACGAAGACCCCGGCTCTCCGGGGAGCGCCGCAGAAGCGCGGCGTCTGCACGCGCGTGTACACGACCACGCCGAAGAAGCCGAACTCGGCGCTGCGCAAGGTCGCGCGCGTCCGGCTCACGAACGGCGTCGAGGTCGGCGCCTACATCCCCGGCGAGGGGCACAACCTGCAGGAGCACTCGGTCGTGCTCGTCCGCGGCGGCCGCGTCAGGGACCTTCCGGGCTTCCGCTACAAGGTCATTCGCGGCGGGCTCGACTCTGCCGGCGTCACGGAACGCCGCCAGGCCCGCTCGAAGTACGGGGCGAAGAGGGCCTAGCGATGCCGCGCCGCGCAGAAATCCAGCCACGCACGATCGAGGCCGACGCCGTCCACGGCTCGGTGCTCGTCGCGCAGCTCGTGAACCGCCTCATGCGCAACGGGAAGAAGTCGATCGCCGAGCGCACGGTGTACGACGGTCTCGCGGTCGCAGCCGAGAAGACGGGCAAGCCACAGCTCGAGGTCCTCGAGCAGGCGGTGAAGAGCGTGACGCCCGTGCTCGAGGTTCGCTCCCGCCGTGTCGGCGGCGCGAACTACCAGGTGCCGGTCGAGGTGCCGCAGCGCCGCGCGCGGACGCTGGCCCTGCGCTGGATCGTTCAGGCAGCGCGCGACCGGCGCGAGAAGGGCATGTCGGCGAAGCTCGCCGGTGAGCTCATGGACGCACTGAACCAGCAGGGCGGGGCGTACAAGAAGAAGGACGACATCTACCGGATGGCGCAGGCCAACAAGGCCTTCGCGCACTACCGCTGGTAAGCGAGATGTCTGCCGTAGCGACACCCGTGGGGCTCGAGCGAGTCCGCAACATCGGGATCATGGCCCACATCGACGCGGGCAAGACGACGACGACCGAGCGGATCCTCTACTACACCGGTCGCACGCACAAGATGGGCGAGGTGCACGAGGGCGCCGCGACGATGGACTGGATGGCGCAGGAGCAGGAGCGCGGCATCACCATCACGTCGGCGGCGACGACCGCCGAGTGGCGCGACCATCGCATCAACATCATCGATACGCCCGGGCACGTGGACTTTACCGTCGAGGTCGAGCGCAGCCTGCGCGTCCTGGACGGGGCGGTTGCCGTCTTCGACTCGGTTGCAGGCGTGCAGCCTCAGTCCGAGACCGTCTGGCGGCAGGCCGACCGCTACGCGGTCCCCCGCATCGCGTTCATCAACAAGATGGACCGCACCGGCGCCGACTTCGACGCGGCGGTGCAGTCCATGCGCGACCGCCTCGCCGCGCGCCCCGTGCCGATCCACGTCCCGATCGGCAGCGAGGAGCACTTTTCGGGGATCGTCGACCTCGTCGAGATGAGGGCGATCATCTACTCGAACGCCCTCGGGACCGAGTTCGCGATCGAGGACATCCCGGCGAACCTGGCCGACGCGGCCCACGAGGGGCACCACGACCTGATCGACCTGATCGCGGAGTTCGACGACGAGCTCATGGAGACGTACCTCGAGGACGAGTCGTCGGTGGCGCCGGAGATGATCCGCCGCGCGCTGCGGAGAGGGACGCTGGCCGGCGCGATCACGCCGGTACTCGCCGGCTCGGCATTCAAGAACAAGGGCGTGCAGGCGCTTCTCGACGCGATCGTCGACTATCTGCCGAGCCCGCTGGACGTCCCGCCCGTGCAGGGTGTCGACCCGAAGTCGGAGGCCGAGGAGTCGCGCCCGCCCGACTACGACGCGCCGTTCGCTGCGCTCGCGTTCAAGGTCATGAGCGACCCGTACGTCGGGAAGCTCACGTACTTCCGCGTCTACTCGGGCCAGGTCAAGGCAGGCGATCGGGTGCTCAATACGACGAACGGCAAGACCGAGCGGATCGGCCGCATCCTGCAGATGCACGCGAACCATCGCGAGGAACGCGACGAGATCGGCGCGGGCGAGATCGCTGCAGCCGTCGGGCTCAAGTTCACGACGACCGGCGACACGATCGCCACCGACTCGGCACCGATCGTGCTCGAGGCGATGTCGTTCCCGGATCCGGTCATCTCGGTTGCGATCGAACCGCGCACGAAGGCCGACCAGGACAAGCTCGCGACGGCGCTCCAGCGTCTGGCCGAGGAGGATCCCACCTTCCGCGTCTCGTCCGACGAGGAGACCGGGCAGACGCTCATCGCGGGGATGGGCGAGCTGCACCTCGAGATCATCGTCGACCGCCTGCAGCGCGAGTTCTCGGTCGACGGCAATGTCGGACGGCCGCAGGTCGCGTATCGCGAGACGATCACGACGCCGGCCGAGAAGATCCAGGGGAAGTTCGTCCGCCAGACGGGCGGCTCGGGACAGTACGGCGACGTCGTCGTCAACCTCTACCCGAACCCGGGCGACGGCTACGCCTTCGACGACAAGATCGTCGGCGGGAAGATCCCGAAGGAGTACATCCCCGCCGTCAACCAGGGGATCCAGGAGGCGATGAGCTCCGGCATCATCGCCGGCTACCCCGTCGTCGACGTCAGGATCGAGCTCACCGACGGGTCGTACCACGACGTCGACTCGAGCGAGCGGGCCTTCAAGATCGCCGGCTCGATGGCGTTCAAGGAGGGCATGAAGCGCGCCAAGCCGAAGCTTCTCGAGCCGGTCATGGCAGTCGAGGTCGTGACACCGGACGAGTACCTCGGCGACGTCATTGGTAACCTGAACGGCCGTCGTGGCCGGGTCGAGCAGCTCGAGCCGGTCGGTGGGTCGCAGTCGGTCAAGGCGAGCGTTCCGCTCTCCGAGATGTTCGGCTACGCGACCGACCTGCGCTCGATGAGCCAGGGCCGCGCGACGTTCACGATGCAGTTCGACCGCTACGAAGAAGTGCCACCCTCGATCGCCGAGGCGATCGTCGGCGGCGAGAAGACAGCGTAAACCCAGGAAGACGAGCTCGGAGGATAGGAGCAGATGGCTAAGCAGAAGTTCGAGCGCACCAAGCCGCACGTCAACGTCGGCACGATCGGCCACATCGACCACGGCAAGACGACGCTCACTGCCGCGATCACGAAGGTTCTCTCGGAGTCCGGCACGAACACGGAGGGCGCGACCTTCGACTCGATCGACACGGCGCCGGAAGAGCGCCAGCGCGGCATCACGATCAACACCGCGCACGTCGAGTACGAGACGGAGAACCGTCACTACGCG
>JAJTCQ010000036.1 GCA_021323315.1 Gaiellaceae bacterium
CCGAGTCGAATCTCGGTGCCGCGGCGAAGCACCAGCGTCAGCTCGTCCCCATCCGGCCGAATGCCCTTGACGCGCGAGCCGAGACCGACGGCGTGAGCGTCGGCGAGGGCCCGGGTGGCGGGTAGCCAGCCGGCGGGCACGTTTCCACCGAGCCGGATGCTCGTGCCCTTCGCCAGCCACAGACGCGGGAAAGCGCGCTGGGTGCCGGTCTCGATCCGGCGGACGACCTTGCCGGCGCCGGTCGCGAACCACGACGACTTGCCCCGCCTGACGACCGCGACCGGGCGCTCCGGCGCGACCCTGACGACGAGCGTGTGGGGGAACGCACGATCCACCGAGACGCCCGCGACCGTCGGAAGCGCGCGCAACTTCCCTTCGATCGTTTCCGTGTCGACGGCAACGAGGCTCGACCCCACGAGCTCGCGCGTCGCCACGGTCACGTGACGGGCGACCTCGGGGGGCGCGCCGCGGACGTCGATGCGCTCGACTGCGAACACCGACGTCGAGTAGGCAACCAAATACGCCACCCCCGCTGCGACCAGGACGGACATGCTGACGACGAGCGAGCGGCCGGAGGGAACGAAGCGCACGAGGTCCAGGCGAGCACCGGCCGCACCTCGCGGAAACGGGACGACGACGCTTGTCGCAGCGCCACGCCGACGCGAACCTAGCGCACTCCGTCCCCCGACCATGCGGCTGGATTCGGCGTGTGCAGGTCGGCTCCTACGTGAGCTGCGGCAGCTCCGGCAGACCGGCGAAGACGACCTCTCGCTCGAGTACGACTCCGTACTCCTCGTGTACTCGCCTGCGAGCCTCGACCATCAGCGCGACGCAGTCGGCACTCGTCGCGGCGTCGGCGTTCTCGATGAAGTTCGCGTGCTTGGGGGAGATCATCGCGCCGCCGACCCGGTGGCCCTTGAGCCCGCACAGCTCGAGCATCCTCCCTGCCCCGAGCTCGCCCTGCGGATTCTTGAACACGCTCCCGAAGGTGCGCCTGTTCGTCGGCTGTGTGTCCTTGCGCCGAGCGACCAGCTCGGCCACCGTAGCCTTGATCTCGGCCGGCGGTCGCGGCTCGAGTCGGTACTCGACTCGCGCGACCACGGCGCCCTCCTGCAGTGACGAGTGCCGGTACGTGAGCCCGAGCTCGTCTGCCGAGAGCCAGCCTGCCCCGTCCGCCGTCGTGACGAGCGCCCGGACGAGGATGTCCGCCCAGTCGCGTCCGTAGGCGCCCGCGTTCATGAGGACGCCGCCACCCGCGGTGCCGGGAATCGCGCACGCGAACTCCAGCCCGCCGAGGCCGGCGTCTCGCGCTCGATGCAGGGAGACGGCATTCGTGGCCCCGGCGCCTGCTCGAAGAGCGGCCCCCTCCACCTCGACGGCGGCGAGCTCACCCTCGAGCCTGAGCACGAGCCCGTCGACTCCGTCGTCGGAGGCGAGCAGGTTCGAACCGAGCCCGACGGGCAGGACGTCGAGACCCTCCTCTCGGGCGAACCGCAGCGCCTCGACGAGGTCGGCGACAGTACGCGGTCGCACCAGCGCCCGTGCGGGTCCACCGACGCCGATCGTCGTCAGCTTCGCAAGCGGGACGCCGTGCTCGATCCGAGTCACTCGGCGAGACCCTCGACGACGTCCCTTGCGATCTGCCACGGCTCGCCCACCCCGAGCGTGACCACCACGTCGCCGGGCCGCGCCCAGGCGAGCGCGAGCGTGGACGCGTCCTCGATGGTCGGCGCCCAGCCACGCCGTGTGGACGGCGGCACGTCGTCGAGTACGAGCTTCCCGGTGACGCCGGGGAGCGGGGCGTCACGGCCCTCGATCACGTCGGTGACGATCGCACCGTCCGCGAGGCCGAGCGCCGCTCCGAGCTCCTGATGGAGCTGGCGGGTCCGCTCGTAGACGTGTGGCTGGTAGACGGCAATGAGCGCGTGCGGCTCCAGCGAGCGCGCGGTCCGGAGCGTCGCTGCGATCTCCGTCGGGTTGTGGCCGTAGTCGTCGATGACGCGGACTCCGCCTCGTTCCCCGACGAGCTCGAAGCGACGGCCGACGCCGGAAAAAGACGCAATCGTTCGCTCCGCGGCGGCGCGGTCGACTCCCGCCAAGGCGAGTACCGCGAGGGCCGTGGCCGCGTTCGCGCGATTGTGCTCGCCCGGCACGCCGAGCTCGAGGGACACCGGCTCGAGCTCCCAGCCGCGGACGGCATGCGGCGCCGCCGCGAGCCAATCCTCGAAGAACGACGCCAGCTCCGCCTCCGAGCCGTAGGCGGCGTGGTGGTCGAGCTCCACGTTCGTCACCGCAGCAATCTCCGGCTGGAGAAGCGCGATCGACCGGTCCGACTCGTCGCCCTCGACGACGAGCCATCCCTCGCCCACGCCCGCGTTCCCGCCGAGCTGCGGAACGACCCCACCGACGATCCACGCAGGATCGTGGCCGAGCTCGCGCAGCACGTACGCCACCATCGCAGCCGTCGTCGTCTTGCCATGGGCACCACCGACGACGATCGCGCGGCGCAGGGAGACCAGCTCGGCGAGGAACTCCGCGCGCGAACGGCCTTCGGCTCGACCTGCGTGCGCCGTCGAGACCACGACCTCCGCTCCCGCGCGCGGAAACGGCTCGCCACCGAGGTCGACGTCGACGTCGGCGAGCGCCTCGAGAAAGATCGTGTCGCGGGCGTCCCAGCCCGCCACCTCGGCTCCCAGCGCGCGTGCGAAGTTCGCGTACGCGGAAAGCCCGGCGCCGCCGATGCCGACGAAATAGAAGCGCCGCCCCGCCAGCGGGAGCGGGCTCACCGGACGGCCTGCGCGAGTGCGACGAGCTCGTCGGCGACGACGTCCGCCGCATCGGGTTTCGCAAGCGACCGCATCGCCTCGCTCATCGCCGCGAGTCGCGCCGGGTCTGCGAGCAGCTCCTCGACGAGCGCCGGGACGCGCGCGAGCTCGCGCTGATCGACGACGACGGCGCCGCCGCCCGCCTCGAAGTGCCGGGCGTTCAGCGCCTGGTGGTCCGCGGTCGCGTGCGGGTACGGCACGAGGATCGCGGGCGTGCCCGCGGCGGCGAGCTCCCAGACCGTGCCGCCGGCGCGGGAGATCGCCAGGTCGGCGGCGGCGAGTGCCGCCCCGAAGTCGTCCGTCGACTCGAGGAGGAGGTAGTCGTCGCGGGCGACACGAGGTCGCACGGATTCGTAGTCACGCGCTCCCGAGACGTGCAGCACGGCCGGTCCCGCCTCGCCGAACGCATCGACCGCGAACTCGTTGAGCGCCTGCGCTCCCGCCAGGCCGCCGAACACCGCGAGCACGGGACGGTGCTGCGGGAGCCCGAAACCGGCCCGCGCGTCCTCTCTCGAGGCACCAAGATGCGCCGACGGGATCGGGCGACCGACCACGCGATACCTCGCACCGTCCCGTCCGACGATCGCATATGCGAGGAACACGCGCCGAGAGAGGGGTGCGGCGAGCCGATTTGCGAGGCCGAGGTGCGCGTCTGCCTCCGTCAGCGCGGTCGGGATCCCGCGAAGGCGCGCCGCGAGCACCATTGGCCCCGCCACGTATCCTCCGCCGCCGAGGACGACGTCGGGCCGCCGGCGCGACAGAATCCCCCAGCAGGCGAACGGCGCCCGGATCGCCTGCCAGACCGCACGCACAAGACCGAGACCGGGCCGCCGTGGGAAGCCCGAGACGGCGAACGTGTCGAGCGCGAAGCCCGCGTCAGGAACGAGCTGCGACTCGACGCGGCCGCGTGACCCGGCGAACGTCACGCTCACCCCGCGTGCGCGTAGCGCCTCCGCGACGGCGAGAGCGGGTCGAACGTGGCCGGCCGTGCCTCCCGCCGCGATCACGCACCGAAGCCTTGGCGACTCGTCCATTGACGGCGATGTTAAGGAGAACCCCCATCCCGGTGAGCAGCACGACGAGGCTCGAGCCGCCGTACGAGACGAACGGCAGCGGAATCCCTGTCAGCGGGGCGATGCCGAGCGCTGCCGCGAGGTTGACAGCCGCCTGTCCACAGACGAGCGCCGTGATGCCGGCAGCGAGGAGCTTTCCGAACGGGTCCCGGCAGCGCATCGCGATGCGGAAGCCGGCGATAGCGAGCAGCGCGAACGCGGCGATCACGAAGGTTGCGCCGATCAACCCGAGCTCCTCCCCGATGACCGCGAAGATCATGTCCGTGTGCGCCTCGGGGAGGTAGGAGACCTTCCCGACGCCCTCCCCGAGGCCCGCGCCCGTGAACCCGCCCGAGCCGATGCCGATCGTCGCCTGCACGATCTGGAAGCCGGCGCCCTGCGCGTCCGACCACGGGTCGAGAAAGCTGAAGACGCGTGCGCGGCGATACGGCTCGATCCAGATGGCGAGGAGGCCGAGGCCTACCGCCAGCATGCCGGCGCCGACGAGCAGGCGGATCGGCACCCCCGAGACGAGGAAGATCGCGAGCATCATCCCGCAGAGCGTGATCGTGGTTCCGAGGTCGGGCTCGACGACGATCAGCCCGGCGAACACCAGCGTCAGGGCGCCGAGCGGGTTGAAGATCTCGCGGAACGTCTGCGGCGCCTTCCGCCGGGCGAGGTACGTCGCCGCGAACAGGCACAGCGCCAGCTTGGCGAGCTCGGAGGGCTGGAAGCTCGCCGGGCCGACGATGAACCAGCGGCGCGCGCCATTGATCTGCGGCCCGAGGACGAGCACGGCGGTGCACAGCACGAGCGCGCCGAGGACGAGCGGCGGCGCAACGTAGCGGAGCCGGTGGTAGTCGAACCTCGCAGCGAGCACCATGGCGACGACGCCGACGAGCGCGTAGACGGCCTGGCGCTTGAGGTAGCTCATCGGGTCGCCGTTCCCGAGCGCGGCGGACGCAGAGGTCGCGCTGTATACCATGACGAGTCCGAACGCGACGAGGCCGAGCGTCAGGAACGCGACCAGCCGCTGATCCGCGTAGCCGTCGCCGGTCTTCACTGCAGCGCCTCGACGAGCTCGCGGAAGGCATCGCCACGCGCCTCGAAGTCGCGGAACTGGTCGAAGCTCGCGCACGCCGGTGAGAGGAGGACGACATCGCCTGGCGATGCCCGCTCGGCGGCGCGCGCTACCGCGGTCCCGAGATCTTCCGCGACGACGTACGGCACGCTCTCGCGCGTGAGCGCGATTGCGAATTCGTCCGCGGCCTCGCCGATGAGGTAGGCGCGGTCGCCCTCTCGGAACGCGGAGGCGAGCTCGGCGTAGCTCTCGTTCTTGCCCCGTCCGCCGAGGATGACGTGCAGCGTCGAAGGACGAAGCGCCTCGATCGCGCGCAGCGCCGCAGCCGCGTTCGTGGCCTTGGAGTCGTTGACATAGCGGACACCGCCGACCGTGGCGATTTCCTCGATGCGGTGCTCGACACCGGGAAAGCTCGACAGCGCTCGCGCGATGGCGTCTTCGGACACGCCGGCCGCCCGCGCCGCCGCGGTTGCAGCCGCTGCGTTCTCGCGATTGTGGGCGCCCGGGATCGCCGGCTCGGCGGGCAGCGTGTCGTCGCCCGCGAACTCGACGACGCGCGCTAGGCCGGGCAGGTCACGGAAGCCGCGAGGCACGACTGCGGTGTCGTCCTCGGTCTGGAGCGCGAACATGCGGAGCTTGGTCGCGGCGTAGTCCTCGAACCGCTCGTAGCGATCGAGATGGTCTGGCTCGAGGTTCACGAGCACGCCGACCCGTGGATGGAAGACCTGCATATCGTCGAGTTGGAACACGCCGACCTCACAGACGATCCACGCGTCGTCCTCGACCGAGCCGACGAGGGAGCTCAGGGCCCGCCCGATGTTCCCCCCGACCTCGACGCGCCGACCGTCGGCCCGGAACATCTCGCCGAGGAGCGCTGTTGTCGTCGTCTTTCCGTTCGTGCCGGTGACGGCGACCATGGGGTTCGAGAGGAGACGCGCGCCGAGCTCGAGCTCGTCCCACACCGGGATGCCACGGGCGCGGGCGGCCGCGACGAGCGGCACGTCGGCCCGGACTCCCGGGCTCTTGACGACGAGATCGATCCCCTGTGTCAGTGTCTTCTCCTCGGCCTCGAGGTGGACTTCGACACCGCGCTCGCGGAGCCTTCCCACGTTGATCTGCGGGTCGACGTCGAAGCCGATGACCTCCGCACCTGCGTCGAGAAGCGCCTCCGCCGCCGCCGATCCGGCTCGCGCGAGCCCGACGACGAGGACACGCCGACCGACGAGCTCGCTCATCTCACGAGGGAAGCACGAACTGCAGGAAGTCGCGATAGAAGAGCGCGAAGCCCGACGCGCAGAAGATCGCGCAGACGATCCAGAAGCGCACCATGATCTTCGTCTCCGACCACGCCTTCATCTCGAAGTGATGGTGGATCGGCGCAATGAGAAAGACGCGCCTTCCCGTCCGCTTGAAGCTGACGACCTGGATGATCAGCGACATCACCTCGATCACGAAGATCCCGGCGACCAGCGGCAGGAGGATCTCGGTGCCCGTGACGATCGCGAAGCCCGCGATCGCTCCGCCCAGCGCGAAGGAGCCGGTGTCGCCCATGATGACCTCGGCGGGGAAGGCGTTGTACCAGAGGAATCCGATCGTCCCTCCGATCAGTGCCGCAGCGAGCGTCGCGATGTCGAGGAGCGTGTCGCTGCGCGCGCCCGGGTCTCCCGACCGCAGCCACGCGATGCCGGCGATGGCGAGAAACGTGAGGAGGATGATCACGACGACGCCCGCGGCGAGCCCGTCGATCCCGTCCGTGAGATTCGCACCGTTGACGGTGCCCGCGATGAGGAGGAAGAGGAGCGCGTAGTAGCCGGCCGAGAGGTCGAGCGTCCAGCCCGCGACCGGCACGTACACCTCGGTGGTGAAGCTCGCGCTCTCGTTGAGCATGAGAGCAGCGATGACCGTCACGACGGCGAGCCCGACCATCTTCCATCGCCCCGGCAGCCCGAGCGAGTGCCGCCGCCTGATCTTCAGATAGTCGTCGGTGAACCCGATCGACGCGCACCCGAGTACGATGAAGAGGACGGTGAGGCCCTCGGCCGTGTACTGAGAGAGGGCGAGGAACGGCACTACCGCAGAGGCGAGGATCAGAAGGCCGCCCATCGTCGGCGTGCCCTGCTTGACGACGTGGGTGGCCGGGCCCTCGGCGCGGATCTGCTGGCCGAGGTTGCGGGTGCGGAGGAGCTCGATGAACTTCGGCCCGATGACGACGCCGGCCACCATCGCCAGCAGGCCGGCTATGAGGACGGGGATCATGCTCGGGCGAAGTTCGCGATCTCGTCGGCGAAGCCTTCGAGCCCCACGGCGCGCGACGCCTTCACGAGCACCGCGTCGCCCGGCTCGACGGTCGCGCGCGCAAGCGTGAGTGCCTCGTCGGGCGTCGGAGCCCAGGCGGCGGGCTCGTACCCCCGAGCTGGCTCGCCCACGCCGATGACCTCGATCCCGAGCTCGGCGGCCAGCTCGCCGATCTCACGGTGGTACGCATCGGCCGACGCGCCGAGCTCCGCCATCTCTCCGAGGATGGCGACCTTCCTGCGTGAGCCCGCCCGCTCGGCGAGGTGCTCGAGCGCCGCGCGCATCGAGTCCGGGTTCGCGTTGTACGCGTCGTTCACGACGAAGCCGCCCCCCGGAAGCGCGCGTTCCTCTCCGCGCCAGGGCGAGAGGCGAATCTCGGCCGCGCCTTCCTCCGCTCGCTCGAGAGGGAGACCGAGCGCGTCGTACGCGTGCAGCGCGGCGAGCGTGTTGAGTGCGAGGTGGCGCTGCGTGAACGGCAGTGTGAGGGGTACCTCGCGGTCGCCGACACGGAAGCTCGTGACGCCGTTGTGCTGATCGAGGTCCTCCGGCGCGAACCTCCGGAGCGCAATGTCGTCTCGCGTGAGAAACGGCTCGAGCTCGGGAGCGCGTGCCGGCACCACCGCGGTGCCCCCGGCCGGGAGTACCGCAACGGCCTCCGCGTTCGCCTCCGCCACGCGCTCGACGGTGCCGAGGAGCTCGAGATGCTCGGGCCCGATGTGCGGCACGACGACGACGTCCGGTCGGGCGATCGCACACAGCGCGGCGACCTGGCCGAGCCCGCGCATGCCCATTTCGGTCACGAGAACGCGCGTCTCGGGCTCGAGGCGGCACACGGTGAGCGGCAGGCCGATCTCGTTGTTCAGGCTCCTCTCCGCCCAGATCGTGGACGCGTGCGGAGCACACAGGGCGCCGAGGATGTCCTTCGTCGTGGTCTTTCCTGCAGAGCCGACGACGGCCACGACCCGCGCGTCGCTCTTCGAGCGGACGAGCGAGGCGAGCGCAGCCAGGGCCGCCTCCTGGTCGCGCGGCAGGAGCGTCGCCGCACCACGCGCCTGCGCGTCGTCCACGAAGTCGACGCCGGCGTTGAGTGCGACGAAGAGGTCGCCCGGGCCGACCTCGCGGGAGTCCCCCTTGATCCCGATGATCTCCTCGCCGCCTCCCTGCAGGTCTCCGAGCGCCAACTCCTCGATCTCGCTCCACCCGAGCGGGATCACGACCGGCTCCGCAACGCCTCGCGCGCGACCTCACGGTCGTCGAACGGTGTGACGACGCCGCCGGCGTCCTGGCCCTGCTCGTGCCCCTTACCTGCGATCACGACCACGTCGCCCTCGTCCGCGATCGAGACAGCACGCCCGATCGCGCTGCGCCGATCCGGGTCGATCTCCACCTCGAGCCCCGTTCCCTGGAGCACGTCCTGGATGATCGCGAGCGGCTCCTCGGAACGCGGGTTGTCGGAGGTCACGATCGTGACGTCAGCAAGGTCTGCGGCGACCTTGCCCATCAGCGGCCGCTTGCCGCGATCACGATCCCCTCCCGCCCCGAAGACGACGATGACGCGGCCCGACCCGAGATCCCGCGCCGCGCTCAGTACGTTGGCGAGCGAGTCGGGGGTATGCGCGTAGTCGACGAGGACGGAGAACGGTTGTCCCTCCTCGATCGGCTCGAAGCGACCCGGCACGCCGGTCACGCTCGCGATGCCCTCGGCGATCGCATCCTCCTCGAGGTCGAGCAGCAGCCCGGCGGCGACCGCCCCCAGGGCGTTCTCGACGTTGAACCTCCCTCGCAATCGCGTCTCGACGTGGATGCCCGCGGCGCGAAAGCGGCTGCCGGCTGCGCGGATCTCGAGTCTCTCGGGTCTCACCTCCGCCTCTCGGTCGAATGCGAAGGTGACCAGCGGCGCACGGTGGAGGTCCTCCAGGTCGGCGGCGAGCCGTCGCCCCCAGTCGTCGCTGACGTTGACCGCGGCCGGCGGAGGCGCCGGGCCGGTGAAGAGCCGGCGCTTCGCGGCGAAGTACTCCTCCATCGACCCGTGCAGGTCGAGGTGGTCCTGGCTCAGGTTCGTGAACACGAGCGCATCGAAACGGACGCGATCGAGCCGCCGAAGCGCCGCTCCATGTGAGCTCGCCTCCACCGCCGCGCTCCGATTGCCTGCGTCGAGCATGTCGCGGAACAGCCGCTGCAGGTCGATCGCCTCGGGCGTGGTGAACGGCGCGTGACGACGCTCGCCTCCCACCTGCCACTCCACGGTCCCCACGAGGCCCGGCTGGCGACCTGCAGCTTGCAGGATCGCGCGCAGCAGGAACGCCGTCGTCGTCTTCCCGTTCGTCCCCGTGACGCCGGCGAGCTCGAGCTGCCTGCTCGGCTCACCGAAGAACACGTCGGCCGCGACCGCCATCGACTCCCGCGTCGAGCGGACGAGTAGCTGGGGCACGTCCACGTGGAGGATCCGCTCCACGACGAGCGCAACGGCTCCCCGCTCGATCGCCTCCCACGCCAGGTCATGCCCGTCGACCCGCTCACCGGGCACGCAGAAGAAGAGCGCGCCGGACGAGACGGCGCGGGTGTCGTACGCGAGATCGGCGATCGTCACCGTTCGGCCCCCGGCCACCTCGCTGGGCGCGAGTGCCCGAATCAGGGCATCAAGGTGCACGCGGAGAGGCTAGAGAAAGCGAAGGAGGCCGCTACCGGTTCGAGTCCGCGGTCTTGGGAGCGTCCTGCGGGATCTCGAGGTACTGGAGGTTGAAACGCGCGATGTCACGGAACACCGGAGCGGCGACCGTGCCGCCGTAGTACCCACCACGCGGCTCGTCGACCATGACCATGACGACGAGCTCCGGCTTCGACGCCGGGACGAGCCCGACGAACGATGCGACGTAGCGTGACGTCGAGTAGGTGCCGTCGGGGTCGATCTTCGCCGCGGTGCCGGTCTTGCCCGCGACGGTGTACCCGGGGATCGCGGCCCCGGTACCGGTCCCCTCGACCACGACGCCACGCAGCATGGAGAGCATCTGGGCCGCGACGTCGCGGGAGACGATCCGGCGCGCGTTCCGCCCGGCGACGCTCTCGCCGCCGATGCGGTCGATCAGACGCGGCTTGACGAGCAGGCCGCCGTTGGCAATCACCGAGTACGCCCGCGCCATCTGCACAGGCGTGACCGCGATGCCGTGTCCGATCGGGACGGTGCCGATCGTCGAGCCCGACCACTGCTCGAGGGGAAGCGCGAAGCCTGCGGACTCGCCCGGAAAGTCGACGCCCGTGCTCTTGCCGAAGCCGAAGCGGTCAATCCACGACGCCAGCCGCCCCTCCCCGAGGCGCTGCGCGATCGTGACCGTTCCGATGTTCGACGAGTACTCGACGATCTCGCGCACGCTCATCCGCTGCGTACCGCGCGAGTGTGACTCGCGGATCGTGCGGTCGGCAACCTTGAGCGTCGGCGGCAGCCGGAACGAGGAGCGCGCGTTCACCATCCCTTCCTGCAGGGCGGCGGCGACAGTAACGAGCTTGAACGTCGAGCCGGGCTCGTAGGTGTCCGTGACGCCGCGGTTGCGCCGCCGGTCAGCGCGCGTCTTCCCGAACCGGTTTGCGTTGAAGCGCGGGGCGGTGGCCATTGCGAGGACCTCGCCCGTCTGCGGATCCATCACGACCGCCGTGGCCGATTTCGCAGACCACCGGCGCACGGTGTCGGCGAGGATCTCCTCGGCGTTCGCCTGGATCTGACGGTCGATCGTGAGCCGCACGTCCTTGCCCGGCGTCTCCGGCTTCGTCTCGACCACGTCGAGAGCGCGGCCGAACGGATCCTTGACGATGGTCTGGCTCCCGGGCTGACCGGCGAGCGTTCCTTCGAGGGACCGCTCGAGCCCCTCGAGGCCCTTGTTGTCGAGCCCCGCATACCCGAGGATCTGCGCCGCGACCGGCCCCTGCGGGTAGAACCGCAGCTCCTCCGGATAGAAGCCCAGGCCCGCGTACCCGAGCTTCTCGAGCTTCTCGGCCTTCCGGGGATCCGCCTTCCGCTCGACGTACACGAAGCCTCGCGAGCGGTCGGTCAGCGTCGGATAGAGCACGGCGGGATCGGCCCCGAAGATCTTGCCGGCGGACAAGGTCAGATCGCGTGCGTTGTCGACCTGCCGGGGGTTCGCGTAGATCGTCGTCGTGGCCCGGCCGATCGCGAGAGGCTCACCGTTCCGGTCGACGATCGTTCCGCGTCCGGCCGGCACGACGACGGTCTCCCGATGCTGGCGCAGCGCCATTGCCGCATACTCGGGCCCCTTGATCACCTGGAGCCAGACGGCCCGCGTGAGAGCGGCTGCGAGGAGGATCAGGAATGCGGCGGCGAGGAGGCCGATACGGCGGTTCGTGGCGGCGCGCTTCACTTCCCGAGCTGGATGTAGGTGGTGTCCTCGGGGTCCACCTCGACCAGCCCGAGCTCACCCTCGGCGAGGCGCTCGATGCGGGTCGTCGCTGCTGCGCTCGAGATCTCCGAGCGCAGCTCGGCGATATCGGTCTTGAGCTCGGTCCGCTCGCGACCCGCCTCGTCGAGCTGGAGGTTCAGTCGCAGCACCGCGACGTTCACGGCGACGACGCCCGCGAGCAGCGCCGCGAGCAGCAGGATCCAGACGACGCCGCCGCCGAGTGCCCAGGAGCGCTTGCGGGTGGCGGCTCGAGCTCGTGGTGCCCGCGCGGGCTGCGCGATCGACGACATCAGGTGCGAACCGCCGCCCGCAGCCGCGCCGAGCCCGCGCGCGGGTTGTGGTCGACCTCGCTCACGGAGGGGCGGACGAGCTTCGGGGTGAGGATCCGCGCCTCAGGCTCCTTGCCGCAGACGCATACCGGGAACTCCGGCGGGCACGTGCAGCCGCGGGCGCGGTCGCGCAGAAAGCGCTTGACGATCCGATCCTCGAGCGAATGGAAGCTGATCACTGCAAGCCGTCCGCCGGGGCGCAGCATCTCGAACGCAGCCGCGAGCCCGATCTCCAACGACTCGAGCTCGTGGTTGACCTCGATCCGCAGCGCCTGGAACACCCGCTTCGCGGGATGCCCTTCGCCGAAGCGCGCCGGGACGGGGATCGACGCCTTCACGACGTCGACGAGCTGCCCCGTGCGCACGATCGGCTCGCCCGCCCGTCGCCTGACGAGGCCGCGCGCGATCTGACCCGCGTAGCGCTCCTCCCCGTACTTCCGGAAGATCATCGCGAGCTCGCGCTCGTCGTAGGTTGCAATGACGTCCGCGGCACTCTGCTCGTCGGACGGATCCATGCGCATGTCCAGCGGCGCGTCGGTGGCGTACGAGAAGCCGCGCTCGTGCCGATCCACCTGCATCGACGAGATGCCCAGGTCGAGCAGGACGGCGTCGGCGCGGACGCCGTTGCCGGCGAGCTGCGAGAGCACGACCGCGTAGTCGCCGCGCAGGAATCGAGTCTGCACCCCGCGCGCTGCGGCCTTGACTCGGTCGAAGTAGGGCCGCACGCTCGGGTCGCGGTCGATCGCCACGAGCTTTCCCTGCCCCGCGAGGTCGGCCGCGAGGAGTCGCGAATGGCCGCCGGCGCCGAACGTGGCGTCGACGACCGTCTCTCCCGGCTGCACGTCGAGCAGCTCGCGCACCTCGTCCGCGAGGACGGGGACGTGATCAGCCGCGTCTGTCCGCTGCACGTTCGGCAACATCTCCGACGCT
>JAJTCQ010000037.1 GCA_021323315.1 Gaiellaceae bacterium
GGATGAAACTGACTTGCGACGAACCACGGGTGCTCGGGTAGCTCGACGATCTCTACGAGGCGGCCGTCCTGGAACGTCCCCGACACGACAAGACCACCGTCCACGATCCGCTGACGGAGCTCGTTGTTCACCTCGTAGCGGTGCCGGTGCCGCTCGTGGACGACCGGCTCGCCGTACGTGTCGCGCGCACGCGTGCCCTCCTCGAGCTCGACGGCCTGCGCGCCGAGGCGCATCGTGCCGCCGAGGTCCTCGATCTCCTTCTGCTCGGGGAGCAGATCGATCACCGGGAACGGCGTCTCGGGGTCCATCTCGGTCGAGTTCGCGCCATCCAGGTCGCAGACGTGTCGTGCGAACTCGGACACCGCGACGTGCATGCCGAGGCAGATGCCGAGATACGGGATCTCCTCCTCGCGTGCCACCTGGCAGGCGAGAATCTTCCCCTCCCATCCACGCGAGCCGAACCCCCCCGGGACGAGAACGCCGTCGACCTGCTCGAGCTCGTGCACTGCCTCCTCGTAGGACATGTTCTCGGCGTCGACCCAGCGCACGTGCACCCGGCAACCCGCATGGACGCCCGCGTGCTTCAGCGCCTCGTGGACCGACAGGTAGGCGTCGTGGAGCTTCACGTACTTGCCGACGAGCGCGATCTCGACGTCCTCGTGGAGCTCGCGCGTGCGCTCGATGAGCTCTCCCCACTCGCCGAGCTCGGCACCGGGTGCGTCGAGCGCGAGCTTCTCGCACACGAGCGTGTCGAGACCCTCGGCCTGCAGCACTTCCGGAACCAGGTAGACGTCGGGCACGTCCGGACAGCCGATCACGGCGTGACCGTCCACGTCGGCGAAGAGCGCGATCTTCTCGCGAATGTCGTCCGAGAGCGGACCCGTCGAGCGGCAGACGACGACGTCGGGGTGGATTCCGATCCGGCGTAGCTCGTTCACCGAGTGCTGCGTCGGCTTCGTCTTCAACTCGCCGGCCGCCTCGATGAACGGCACCAGCGTCACGTGCAGGTACACGACGTTCTCGGGGCCGACCTCGCGCCGGAACTGCCGGATCGCCTCGAGGAACGGCAGCGACTCGATGTCGCCGACGGTGCCCCCGATCTCGGAGATGACGACGTCCGCAGGCGACACCTTCTCGGCCCGGCGGATGCGCGCTTTGATCTCGTTCGTGATGTGCGGGATGACCTGGACCGTCGCGCCGAGGAACTCCCCCTTGCGCTCGCGGCGGAGGACCGAGTCCCAGATCGCGCCGGCCGTGTGGCTGGCGTTCCGGGAGAGGTTCTCGTCGATGAACCGCTCGTAGTGCCCGATGTCCAGATCGGTCTCGGCGCCGTCCTCCGTGACGAACACCTCGCCGTGCTGGAACGGGCTCATCGTGCCCGGGTCGACGTTCAGGTACGGGTCGAACTTCTGAGCCGAGACGGAGAGCCCACGGGCCTTGAGGAGCCGGCCGAGCGAGGCTGCGACGATGCCCTTCCCCAGCGCGGAGACGACACCACCCGTGACGAACACGTACTTGGCCACGGGGTCTCACCGTACCAGGCAGCCGTGTCGGACAGGCATGAGGCGACCGGTGGGTCGCCCTCAGCCCTCTGCCAGCGTGGCGATGAACTCCGCGCCGCCCGCCATTCGCTCGAGCTCCTCGCGCCGGAGGAGATCCTCGAGCTCCTCGATGCGCGTGTGCGTCGGGTCGCCCGGCACCTTCTCGACGCGAAAGTGCGCGTCCGCGACGCTTGCGATCTGCGGAAGGTGCGTGATGGTCAGGATCTGCGCGCGCGCCGCGAGGCGCTGCAGCGTGTCTGCGACCGCGTGAGCAGTTACCCCGCCGATCCCTGCGTCGATCTCGTCGAAGACGAGCGTCTCGCCGCCGGCCACCGCTGCGAGCGCGAGCGCGATACGCGACAACTCGCCGCCGGAAGCGGTGTCCGCGACCGGCGCGAAGGGGAGGCCGGCATTCGGGCGGACGAGAAACATCGCCTCGTCGCCTCCGGTCGGCCCGACCTCGCGCTTGCGCATCTCGACGCGAAACTCGCCCTGGCCCATGCCGAGCGAGGCGAGCTCGTCGGCGACGGCAGCGGAGAATCGCTTCGCGTTTGCTTCGCGCTGCAGGCGGAGGGCGTCCACGAGCGCGGAGACGCGCTCCTCGTCCTTCTCGACGGCCCGCCGGGCGGCGTCGACGGGATCGCCTTCGGCCGTCGCGCCGAGCTCCCCGTCGGCGCTCGCCGCCAGGGCCAGCAGCTCCTCGTAGGACCCTGCGTCGAACCGGCGCCGGAGATCGGCGATCGCCTGCAACCGCTCCTCGACGCTCTCGAGCGCTCCCGGCTCGGCGTCGAGCGATGCCAAGAAACGGTGCAGGTCGCTCCCGACCTCGCGCAACCTCACGCCGAGGTCACGCAGCTCTTCGGCGCTGGCGCCGAGCTCCGGTGCAATACGCTCGAGCGGCGCGAGCGCGCGCTCGGCGAGAGCCGCGAGTGCGGCAGCGCCCTCTCCTTCGTCCGGCGCGATCGCGGTTGCGGCGGAGCTCGCCGCTTCGGCCAGCTCCTCGACGTGCCTGAGACGCTCGCGCCGGGCGAGGAGCTCGTCCTCGTCCCCGGGCTCCATGCCCGAGGTGGCGTCCACGAGCGCCTGCAGCTCGGACTGCCTGAAGGCGACGGCGTCGGCGTTGCCGGTCAACTCGTCGAGGTGACGTCGTGCGGCGACGAGCTCGCGCCACGCGGAGCGCGCCTCGCGCCGACGCTCGAGCTGCTCGGCGCCGCAGAACGAATCGAGGACGTCGAGCTGGAACGATGCACGCGCAAGGCGGCGCTGCTCGAACTGACCGGACATCGCGATCAGGCGCTCCGCGGCGGCTGCGACGTCCTCGCGCGCTACCGCTCTTCCCCATGCGTACGCACGCGTGCGCCCGTCGCCGAAGACGCGGCGCGCCACGACGAGGCCCGCTTCGCCCTCGGGCCGCAGCTCGTCGAGCCCGGCGAGCTCCTCCTCGTCGAAGAAGCCGTCGGGCACGTCGAGCTCGGCCTCGACGTACGCCTCGGTTCCGGCCGAGCCGACCGCCGCCGCTTCCGCACGGGCGCCGAGGAGGAGACCGATCGCCTGAGCGAAGATCGTCTTGCCCGCACCCGTCTCGCCCGTGACGGCGTTCAGTCCGGGCGCGAACGTGAGGTCCGCCTCGTGGATGAGAGCGAGGTTCTCGATGCGGAGCCGCCGAAGCACGCGCGCGGCCGACAGTAGCCGACTGGAGGCCCTTGTAGTCTCGCCGCCGGTGCGGTCCGCGGTACGAGATCTTGCAATCGTGCTGGTCGTCTCCTGGCTCGCACGGGGGATGTTCGTGACAGCGATCGGAGACGCGCACTCACTGGACGTCGACTACTGGCGAGGCGCCCTCTCCGCGCAGGACGAAGGCAAGAACCCATACGAGACGGGCGTCCTGAACTGGCCGCCGCTGTGGCTCGTCGTCATCGTCGCGCTCGACTACGCGGCGAATTTGGTCGACGTTGGATTCCTCACGGCGCTGCGTGTCTACCTCGTTTTCGTCGAGTCGCTTGTCGTCGTGGCTCTCTACTTCGCCCTCGTATCTCTCGACGCCGAGCGACAGACAGTTCGGCGGGCACTCCTCGTGGGGATCGCCCTCAACCCGATCGCGATTATCCTCATCTGCCAGCACGGGAACAGTGACGTGCAGGTCGGCCTCCTCGTCCTGCTTGCCGTGGCTGCGCTCGGCGGGTATTGGCGATCGCGCGACGTGGTCCTCTGGCTCTGCGGGTGTCTCTTCGTCGGGCTCGGGGTGCTCGCGAAGACGGCACCGCTCGTGATCGCGCCGATCCTCGCGCCCGGTGCACGCCTTGCGTCAAGCAGCGGACGCGCGCTCGGCGTGGCGCTCGTCGTGGGCCCGGCCGCTCTCGGCGTGGCGGTCATCATGGCCTTGGCTCCGGCGGCGGTGCTCGACCACGTCATCGGATACCGATCGACACGAGGCTTCTTCGGCGTATCCGGGATGGTCACGGAGTTCGACGTCTTCGACCAGCGCTTCACCGTCGTGACGCTGGTCGCGCTCGCGGCCCTCGCCGGATTAGCCCTCACCTGGCGCCGGTGGTCAGGCACCTCACGAGCGAGCCCCGACCGGTCGTTCCTCGTGATCGCCGGCTGTCTGATCGTGGTGCTGCTGTGGATCGCGGAAGCATTCGACCGGTTCACGAGCGTCGACGCGCGCGAGTTCTATATCCGCGGCTTCACGTTCGTCGTCTTCGCAGCTGTGGCATGGCTCGGCTACCGGCTGTGGCGTTCGCCGCCGCTGAACCCGCGCACTCTCTTCCTGCTCGTGGCGGTCATCTTCATGCTCGTGGTCGCGTTCGGGCCCGGGTACGGAGCCCACTACGCGTACTGGTTCATCCCGTCCCTGGTCGCGACGTATGTCCTTTTCGACCACGCGTGGCGCCGGTTGCTGTTGGTTGCGTACGCGGTCGCCATCCTGACGTACGCAATCGAATACGCCTTCGTCCCCTTCCTTGGCGCCTACGCGGTTGCGATGTTCGGAAGCTCGGCTTGGATGACGGACGTGTCGGACTACCTGACGGTTCCGCACCGCTGGGTGATCTTCCGCCTACCTCTGCTCCTCGTCTATCTCGTCGTCATCGCACAGGGCATCGCGCGGCTGTCGAAGGAGGCTACGCAGGAGCCGGCGGCTGCGGCCTAAGACGCGAAGCTTTGGCGGTAGCGCCGCACGAAAGTGGCCTCCGGCAGCGTCGCCAGTAGTGATCGGCCCTCGCCGAGCCTGATCACTGCGCGCTCCGCCTTCCCGAGCGTCGACACGCGATGGCCGTCGACGAGGACGCCGGCTACGACGTCCGCCGAGCGGTTCCAGACGATCACGTCGGTTACGCGGTCGACCCCGACGGTGTCGAGCAGATGATCCCGTCGCAGGGCTGACGTCCGAGCTCCTCGCCGCCGACCGCGAGCTCGAGCTCGATCATGCGCCCGAGCGAAGCGCTCGAGACGACCACGTCGTTGACCGCCACGGTCCGCCCGTCCGGGTGCTCGAGCTCGAGCGTCGGCAGCTCGACGACGTCGTACTCGCCCGCGAAGACACGTCCGAGGCCCTCCTCCAGCTCGCGACGACCCATCGAGCTCAGGAAGCCGACCCGCCCGAAGTTCACGCCGATCACGGGAACGCCGGTCCCGAGGAAGCGCGTCAGCGCTCGCAGGACGGTGCCGTCGCCGCCGAGCACGACGGCCAGGTCTGAGGAGGCCGCGTCCGTTCCGGCGTCCACTCCGTGCTTCTTGGCCTCCCCGTCCGAGAAGAGAAGCTCGACCCCATGTTCCTGCGCGACGGCCTGCAGCCGTGCGAGGCCCGATCCGATCTGGCCGGGCGTCCCGTGGGTCACGACCGCCGCCCGCCGGACCGCCTTACCCAACGGCGTCGGCGACGAGGCGGTCTGAGTCATCGGGATGCGGTTCGCCTGGTCGGTGCACGAGGTGGACGAAGAACTCCCGGTTCCCTTTCGGACCGGGCAGACCTGAGTCTACGACGCCGACCGTCACGGCATCCCAGGCTTGCGCTGCCGCGATCACCATGGCGAGCACTCTTCGTTGGACCTCCGGATCGCGGACGACGCCCTTCACCACCTCGCCGCGCCCCGCCTCGAACTGCGGCTTGACGAGGACGAGGGCTTGCCAGCCGGGGGTTGCGAGCGCCAGCACGGGCGGCAGCGCCTTCGTCACGGAGATGAACGAGACGTCGCAGACGATCAGCTCCGGCGCGAACGGCAGCGCGGTCAGCGAGCGGGCGTTCACGCGCTCGAGCACGGTGACGCGAGGATCCGATCGGAGCCGCGGATGGAGCTGTCCGTAGCCGACGTCGATCGCGACCACGCGCGCCGCTCCTGCCTGCAGCAAGCAGTCGGTGAAGCCGCCCGTTGATGCGCCGATGTCGGCGCAGTTCCGGCCGGCCGGGACGACTCCCAGCGCGTCGAGCGCGTGCTGCAGCTTCTCCCCTCCTCGCGAGACGAAGCGTGGCGGCCGCTCGACCTCGAGCTCGACGTCGTCGGCGACCTGCTCGCCGGGCTTGTCGTGACCGACCACGAGGCCCGCGAGCACGAGCGCCTGTGCCTGGGAGCGTGACTCCGCGAAACCGCGCTCGACCAGGAGGACATCGAGCCGCTTCTTCGTCACGCGGCTTCGCGCAGGAACCGCTGCGCCGACCAGAGCTTGTACGCGACGAGAAGGATGAGCGTCGACGCGACGAGCGCGGTGAAGAGCACGGGCTCGAACGCGCCACCGACGGCGGCGAGCCCGACGAGCACCGAGACGGCGATCGCACGGGCTCGCTCGGTTCCACGCAGGACTCCCTGCGCCGTCGCGCGCTGCGCCGTGGTCACGCACGCGAGGTAGAGCGCCGCCCCCGCGGCGAGGGCCCATCTGGTCCCCGCATCCAACCCTGCGTCCGACGCGTGCTCGATCGCCAGCGTCATTCCGGCGCTGAACGCCGTCAGGGCCGCGAGGAGCGGGATGTGGACGTGCGTGAACACGAGGATCGCAGCGGGTGAGCGCCGCAACGTCACTTCGCCGCCGCCGCCGAAGTAGACCCACCAGATCGCTGCAGCCGCGGCGAAACCGAGGACCGCGACGAGCGCCGACGACGCCGCCCACTCGGAGCCCGAGGTTCCGAGCGCGACGACGACGATCGTCTCGCCGAGCACGATGATCGTGAAGAGCGCGAACCGCTCCGGGACGTGACTCCCGTGGACGGGGATCGCAGTGAACAGCCCTCGCGCCAGCGTCGGGATGCTCAGCTCCCAGGCGAGCGCGATCCCCCAGAGCACGTAGCGCTCCGGACTCTCGAACGCGAGCGAGAGCATCCAGATCCCGATCGCGAGCGAGTACTCCCACGCGTAGCGCGTGATGAGCGGGCGCGCCTCGGGGACGTGCAGGTACGAGCGCAGGTAGAGACCGACCAAGAGCGACCGGAGGACGACGTACGCGAGGACGAAGCCGACGCTGTCGCCGTGCGCGACGTCCGGGACCTGGATCGCCAGAGCGGCGATCGCGAGCATCGCGGTGAACATCACGATTCGGAAGACGACGTCGTCGGTGTCGAAGCGGTCGGCGTAGAAGCTGAAGCCCTGCCACGCGAGGAACACCGGCAGGTACAGCGCTGCGAACATGCCGAACCCGCGCAGCGAGTGGTCGCTCTCGAGCTCGTGCGCGAGCTGCGCGATCGCGACGACGAACACGAGGTCGAAGAAGAGCTCGAGGTAGCTCGCCCTCCTGCCGTCGCCATCCTCGAGCGTGCGCAGCCTGGGAGGAAGGAGCAGTGGCTTGATGCCGGTGTCGGGCGCGGTCGTCACGCCCGGCGAATGATGACGGCGGCGACCTCTAGCTCGCCACGACACGGCGGGCGCCGACGAGGCGGGCGCCGTAGTTCGTGCTCTCGAGTCGGACGATCTCGACGTTCCGCCCGGTCTGGGGCGAGTGAACCATCCGTCCGTTTCCGAGGTACAGCCCGACATGCCCGAGGCCCCCGAAGAAGAGAATGTCCCCGACCTCCATGCGCGCCTCGCGAACCGGTCGGCCCTCGCTGTACAGCGCATACGAGTTGTGTGGGAGCTCGACGCCGACGCGCGCGTATGCCCAGCGCACGAGTCCGGAGCAGTCGAAGCCGGACGCAGGCGACTCGCCTCCCCAGCGATACGGTGTCCCGACTGCGGTCAGGGCGACCCTCACGGCGCGCTCGGCCCGCGTCGGTGCGGCTACCGCAGCGTTCGGGCCGCGGGTCGACTCGTCGACGATCGCACGCGCCGGTCCGGCGGCGACCCCGGCGACGACGACCGCCAGGGCGAATGCGAACAGGAGGCTGCGAGGGCGGGTCGACATGGGGAGAGGAGAAAGACGGTCGGCAAGCGTGGGTGGGCCGCAGCGCGCGCCGACCTGGTCTGTTCTGAACGGGTCACAGCGTAGCTACGCAACCGGCCATGTCTACCCTCAACCGGTGCGAACGATGAGCACGTCGACCAGCTCGCGAAGCACGCTCGTGTCCGCATCGACCCGGTCGAGCTCCGCGCGCGCGCGGTCGGCGCACTCGAGCGCGAGCTGCCGGGCGCCGTCCACACCGAGGCGCTCGACGTACCCGTCGCCGTCCAGGAGGTCGTCCACGACCTGGAACAGCAGCCCTACCTCGTCCCCGAACGCGAGCCACGGAGGCCGTTCCGATTCCGACACGCCGGCTGTCTCGAGACCCATACGCACTCCGGCGAGGAAGAGCCGGCCGGTCTTCAGCCGGTGCACGGACGCGAGATCCGAGTCGTCGCCGGTGATGTCGCGGAACTGGCCACCGATCATCCCGAGTGTCGAGTCCACGAGCTCGCGGGCGACGGCGCTCGCGTCGTAGGTCAGCGCGAGGCGCAGCGCCTCGGCGAGAAGGGCATCGCCCGCCAGGAGCGCCACTCCCTCGCCGAACACGACGTGCGCGCTCGGGCGACCCCGACGCTCGTCGTCGTCGTCGAGCGCCGGCAGGTCGTCGTGGACGAGCGAGAACGTGTGCACGAGCTCGAGAGCGGCGGCCGCGGGAAGGGCGTTCTCGACCGAGCCGCCCGCCGCTTCGGCGACGGCGAGGCAGAGCACCGGCCTGATCCGCTTGCCGCCCGCCTCGAGCGGGTAACGCATGGTCTCGGTCAGCTCGCCGAGATCGGATGTGAACGAGAGCGCGGCGAGGTACTCGTCGACGGCGTCGCGGAGCTCGTCAGCCGGCCGCATCGGCAAGACCTCGCGCTCGCGTCAGCTCGGCCTCGATCTGGCGCGCGAGCTCCGCGAGCTCGCCGATCAGGTCGACCGCAGCGTCGCCGTCGACGTCCTCCGCCGCAGCGAGCCGCTCGAGTTCCTCCCGCTTCGCATTGAGCGTGACCAGGAACTCCTCGGCGCGCGCGAGCGCCTCGTCCACGGGGGAAGTCATGCTGCTTCCTCGTCGCGCGCGATGCGACCCAGCACGCCGTTCACGAGGCGCGCGGCGTCCTCGGACGCGTAGCGCTTCGCGAGCACGACCGCCTCGTTGATCGCGACCTCGCGCGGCACCGTCTCCTCCTCCAGCTCGTACACGCCGATGCGCAGGATATTGCGCTCGAGCGTCCCGAGGCGGTCTGCCGGCCAGTCGGGCGACGCCGCCGTGATGCGGACGTCGAGCGCCTCCGCGCGCTGGGAGACCGCGCCGGCGAGCGAGCGTGCGAACTCGTCCGGCTCTCCCTCGTACAGCGATGCGAGCTCCTGGCCCGTGAGGTCCCACTGGTAGAGGAGGTACAGGGCCTGACGCCGCGCCGCCTTCCTGCTCGTCGTGCGCTTCATGGCGACGCCAGTGACGGAAGGCGGTGTTCGAGGTCGGCGAGCGTCGAGATCGAGTAGTCGCCGCTGCGGAACTCCGGCGAGGCGATCACGTCGAGCGCGAGCTCACGCGTAGTCGGAATGCCTTCGATGGCGAGTTCGCGCAATGCCCGCTCGGTCCGCGCGATCGCCGCCGCGCGCGTGTCGTCCCAGACGACGAGCTTTGCGATCATCGAATCGTAGTAGGGCGGGATCTCGGATCCGGCCCGAACGGCGGTGTCAACGCGAACGCCTGGTCCGAGCGGCAGCTGGAGCTGGACGATCCTCCCTGGAGCAGGGAGGAAGCCGCGGGCCGGGTCCTCGGCGTTGATGCGGACCTCGATCGCGTGACCGCGTCGCGCCGCGCGTCCTACCGCAGCAAGCGGCTCACCCGCGGCGATGCGGATCTGCTCTCGGACGATATCGATGCCGGTCACCAGCTCGGACACGGGGTGCTCGACCTGGAGGCGGCAGTTCACCTCGATGAAGTGGAACGCGCCGTCCGGGCCGACGAGGAACTCGAAGGTGCCGGCGTTCCGGTAGCCGATCGCCTCGGACGCGCGGGCGACCGTAGCCTCCATCTCCTCGCGCGTCGTCGCGTCGAGGGCCGCGGAGGGGGACTCCTCGACGAGCTTCTGGTGGCGCCGCTGGATCGAGCACTCGCGCTCGCCGAGCGTGAGCACGTTTCCGTCCTCGTCGCAGAGCACCTGGATCTCGACGTGCCGAGCAGGCGAGAGGAGCTTTTCGACGTACATCGCGCCGTCACCGAAGGCCGCGTCCGCCTCGGCGGTCGCGGCCGAGAACGCGCGGTCGAGCTCGTCCTCGGCGGCGACCACCCGCATCCCTTTTCCACCCCCGCCGGCCGCAGCTTTCAGGAGGACGGGGAACCCGGCAGCCGCGGCGGCGGCCCGCAGCGCGTCGAGTCCGCCCGTGCCGTCCGAGCCCGGCACGAGCGGGACGCCTGCCGCTGCCATCGCTTCCTTCGCGCGCACCTTGTCGCCCAGCTGCTCGACGACGTCCGCCGGCGGCCCGATGAACACGACGTCGTTGTCGTCGCATGCCCGCACGAACTCGGCGTTCTCCGCGAGGAATCCGTAACCGGGATGCACGGCGTCGCAACCCGTCGTCTCCGCGGCGGCGATGACGTTCGAGATCCGCAGATAGCTCTCCGTCGCGGACGGCGGTCCGATGCAGACCGCCTGGTCGGCGAGCTCGACGTGCAGCGCGTCGCGGTCGGCGGTCGAGTAGACGGCCACAGCCTCGATCCCGAGCTCGTGCAGCGCGCGGATCACGCGCACGGCGATCTCACCTCGATTCGCGACGAGCACGCGGTCGAACACGCTTCTCCTAGACGACAGGCGCCTGGGGAACGGGCTCGAGCTCGAAGAGGAGCTCGCCGTACTCGACCGCCTGCGCGTTCTCGGCGTGGATCGCCTTGACGACGCCCGCGGTCTCCGTCTTCAGCTCGTTGAAGAGCTTCATCGCCTCGAGGATGCAGAGCACCTGACCGGGCACGACCGTGTCCCCGACGTCGACGAAGGCGGGTGCGCCCGGGACCGGAGCCCGGTAGAAGACGCCGACCATGGGCGACTCGATCCGGACGATCCCGTCCAGAGCCGCGGCCATCTCCGCCGTGGCGGCCGTCTCGACAGGCTCGACACTCGCGTCCACGGGGACGGCGAGCGCAGGACCGGGCTCGTCGGCGCGTCTCACCGACACGCGCATTCCCTCGTCCTCGATCTCGATCTCCCCCACGCCCGACTCCTGCACGATCTTCACGAGCTCGCGTATGCGCTCCCCGCGTTCGGCGTCCGCATCCTCGGCGATCAGCACGGATTCGCGCGAGTGCCGCCCACGGACGACCTTGAGCAGCTCCTCGGCGTCCGAGCCGAACATTGCGATGAGGACGAGCTCCTCTTCGCTCGCCGCCAGGCCCTCGGCCTGCTCGCGCACGTCCTCCGTGGTCACCGGCTCCTCGACCGGATGCGGCGGCGCGAGGAGATCGACGGCCCGCTGGACCGTCGGGTCGACCGGCTCGGGCGTCTCGCCGTAGCCGCCCTGCACGAGCTCGCGGAACTCGTCGATGACGGACCCGTAGCGCCGCGCCTCGAGGACGTGCAGCAGCGCCTGCGACGCGAGGATCTGCCCGATCGGCGCAGCGAGGGGCGGCCAGCCCGCCTCCGCGCGGACGCGACCGACCTCCTCGAGCACCTCGAGCAGGCGGTCCGCAGCTGCGTGCGCGCGCAGGTGCACCTCGAGCGCGGCGACGAGGCCTGCCGGGAGGTCGTACTCGGCCGCGCGCACCGCGATCCGCGGAGCGATCTGCGCAACCGGCTCGTCCCCGATGAACTCGTCGATGAGATCGGCCGCATCCCAGAGCTTCGCCACCTCGAGGCCGGTCGCATGGCCGAGGCCGTCGAGCGACTCCGCGACGGACTCTCCTGACACGCGATGGAGCGTCAGTGCGAGTGGATAGACCGCCGTCGCGACGAGATCCGCCCCCGCGTCGACCGCGGCGAGCGCCGAGGCGAGGCCGACACCGGCCGATCCCTGCACGTAGAAGCCGACCGGAAGCCCGCTCGCTTCTTTGAGGCGCGTGACGAGCGCCTGCGCCTTGTGAGGCACGAGCGCGCCGGTCGGATCGTTGACCAGGACGCGGGTCGCGCCGAGACCGGGCAACTTCCGGGCCTGCTCGACGAGCATGTCGGACTCGCCGGTGCGGCCCGGGCTGTAGACCAGGCCAGCGTGGAACGCGCCGCCGGCGCTCGTGATCGCCGCGCCTGCCTCCGTGAGGTTCGAGACGTCGTTGAGCGGGTCGTGCAGTCTGAAGACGTCGATCCCGTTCTCCGCAGCGCAGGAGACGAAGCGGCTGACGATGTCGCCGCTGACCGGCCGCGAGCCGACCAGGAAGCGTCCGCGGAGTGCGATCCCGAGCGGCGTCGACACCCGTGACTTGATCGCACGGATCCGCTCCCACGGGCTCTCCACGCGCCGGCGGACGGTTGCGTCGAACACGCCGCCTCCCGAGACCTCGAGGCACGCGAATCCCGCTCCGTCGAGGATCTCCGCGACCCGCAGGACCTCGGCGGTCGGCAGCTTTCCTGCGAGTGGCTCCTGCGAGAGCAGGCGAATCGTCGTGTCGACCAGCTTCGGCACAGCCACGGACCTTAGCGAGCCACCGGAAACCGAGACGCCCCGTCAGGATCCCGGTCCACGCGGCGGCCACGGGAGGTGCGATGGTCGTCATGCGGTTAGAGGTGGAGGTTCGGCGGGCGGGCCGAGGCGGGTGAGCCGGGGGCATCGCTCCACGACGTGACCGTCGCCGAGCCGCGACCGCTCAGGCGCGGCTGATGTAGCGACCCTCGCGCGGGTCGACCTTGATCTTCTCGCCCCTGTCCACGAACAGCGGCACCTGCACGACGGCGCCCGTCTCCAGCGTGGCCGGCTTCGAGACATTCGTGACGGTGTCGCCACGGACGGCGGGCTCGGTCTGGGTGACGGTCAGCTCGACCGAGGCAGGGAGCTGAATGCCCGACGGCTTGCCGTCGACCTGGAGCATCTGTACCGAGCTCGACGGCGGGAGGTAGGCCAGCTCGTCCGCGAGCTCGGCGTGTGGGAGTCCGAACTGCTCGTACGTCTCCTCGTCCATGAAATGCGCCTCGGAGCCGTCGTCGTAGAGGTACTGGACGTTCTTCACCTCGGTGTGCACGCGCGCGAACTTCTCGCCCGCGCGGAACGTCCGGTCGACGACCGAGCCCGCCTCGAGTGCCTTCAGCTTGGTCCGCACGAACGCCCCACCCTTGCCGGGCTTGACGTGCTGGAACTCGACGATGCGCCAGACGGCGCCGTCGATCTCGATATGCATCCCGTTGCGGAACTGGTTCGTGGTGACGGTCTCGGCCATGCCAGCCGCGAGTGTAGTCAGGCGACCGTGACGAGCTCTTTCGTGAACTGCGTGAGCCGCTCGCGGCCGTCGTCGGTCACGAGCACGAGGTCCTCGATGCGGACCCCGACGCTCTCGTCGGGGATGTAGATCCCCGGCTCGACCGACACCACGTTCCCCGCCTCGAGCACGTCGGTCGAGTCGGGCCGCAGCGTCGGCGCCTCGTGGATCTGGAGGCCGACGCCGTGCCCCATGCCGTGACCGTACGCCCAACCGAGGTCGCGCCCCTCGATGATCGCGCGCGACGCCGCGTCCGCGGCACGGCCGGGGACACCCGGCGCCACGGCGTCGAGGCCCGCGAGCTGGGCTTCGAGGCAGAGCGCGTACAGCTCTTGCAGTCGCTCGGAGATCTCGCCGACGGCGAACGTGCGCGTGCAGTCCGAGCAGTAGCCGTCGAGCAGGCAGCCGGCGTCGACGACCACGAGCACTCCCGGCTCGATCGGCGCGTCACCCGGGACGGCGTGCGGCGACGCTGCCGTCGCGCCGGCTCCGACGACGGCCTCGAAGGAGACTCCCTCCGCGCCGCGCTCGCGGAAGCTGCGCTCGATCCACCATGCGAGCTCGCGCTCGCTGCGCTCGGAGAACCGCTCCTGCGCGAGCGCCGCGAAGACCTCGTCGGAGAGGGCGGCGCCGCGGCGCATCCGCGCGATCTCCTCGTCGTCCTTGACGGCGCGGAGCGACTCCACGAGCCCACTCACAGGCACTGCATCGACGCCCGCATCGACCAGCGTCCGGTAGAGCGCGTGCGGGAGATGCTGCTCCTCGAACCCGATCCGGCGCCCGGCGAGAAGCTCGCCGACAGCCGGGATGAGCCCACGGGCCGTCTCGACGACCTCGAAGTCCTCGAGCGTGTGGGCACGGTTGGCGTAGCGGAAGTCCGTGTACAGCGTCGCTGCGCCGTCCGGCTCGACGAGGACCGCCGCGTTCGAGCTCTGCAGACCTGTGAGGTAACGGACGTTGGCTTGCCCCCCGAGGACGTACGGCGGCCCCGCCACGAGCAGTGGTTCCTCGAGGAGCGCAGCGAGCCGCTCGACGCGCGTCACGCCGTCGCCCCGACGATGTACTCGAGAGCCTCGCGGTAGCCGTCCGGGCCCTTGCCGATGAAACGTGCAGCCGCGATGTCCTCCACGACCGAGAACCGCCGCCACTCCTCGCGCTCGGCGATGTCCGAGAGATGCACCTCGACCACCGGGGCGCTGAAGAGCTCGAGCGCATCCCGGATCGCCCACGAGTAATGCGCCCACGCTCCCGGGTTCACGACCACGCCGTCCGCCCACTCGAGCGCCTCGTGGCACCAGTCGATGTATTCGCCCTCGTGGTTCGTCTGCCGGCAGCGCGCGGTGCACTGGCGCTCGAGAGCCCACTGGTAGATCTTCGTCTCGAGCTCGGAGAGGCTGAGGCCGCCGTAGAGCGCGGGGTCCCGATGCTCGAGCATGTCGAGATTGGCCCCGTTCAGCACGGCGATCCGCACGCCGTGACCCTACGCGATGAGTGCGTCGAGAGCCTCGCGGACGCGGGCGGGCTCGGTCTCGGAGCTGAGACGCGGCCGGCCCGGCCGCTCGAGGAGAACGAGATGGATCTCACCGCCGACCGCCTTCTTGTCGCGCTGCAGCGCCGCCCAGGCGGCGTCGCGATCAACGGAGACCGGAGCCGGGGCGAGCACGCTCTCGACGACGCGGGCCTCGTCGTCGAGACCCGAGAGGCGGCAGGCGGCGAGCAAGCCGAGCGCGACCGCGCGGCCGTGCGAAAGCGTGTAGCCGGACGCAGCTTCGAGCGCGTGTCCGAAGGTGTGGCCGAGGTTGAGCTGCGCTCGCTCGCCGCGGTCGAAGGGGTCGCGGAGGCAGATTCCCGCCTTGTAGGCGGCACACGTCCGCACCTGCGCGTCCGTACCGAGCTCCCACAGCGGCTCGCCCAGCAGCAGGCCCGTCTTCACCACTTCGGCGAGACCGTTGCGCCGTTCCGCCTCGGGCAGCGTCTCGAGGAGGGTCGTGTCGATGACGGTCCGGGACGGCCAGTGGAATACGCCGACGAGGTTCTTCCCCTCGGGTAGGTCGACGCCGACCTTCCCGCCGATCGCCGCGTCGACCTGGCCGACCAGCGTCGACGGAACCGCCGTCCAGGCGATTCCGCGCAGGTACGTCGCAGCGACGAAGCCGACGAGATCCGTCGTCGAGCCTCCGCCGATCGCCCCGAGCGTTGCCGTACGGTCGACGGTGAGCCCACGCCAGAGCCGCTCTGCCTCCGCGAGGGTCTTGGCCGCTTCGCCTCGTGGCACAGTCCGCGTCGCATCGATCCCGTGGAGCTTGGCGACGTGCGTATCGGCGATCACGGCGCTGGCTTGCAGCTCTCGATGTGACGCGAAATGCACTCCCGCCGCCTCAAGGACGACTCCGTCGAGGTCCATCGCGCTCGCGTCGGCGCTCTCGTATAGCGGCCTCCGCTCGTCGAGCAGCGCCCGGAACGCCTCGGAGTCGCGCGCGAGCGGGCGGCCGCTCCCCGCGACGCGCTCCCAGGCCTCTTCGGGCGACGTCTCGAGGTGCACCGTGAACGCGTGCGCGGCGAGCGCGGCCCTCGTTCGCCCGGATCCGAGCGCTCCTCCGCCCAGCTCGACGACGCCGAGCCGCCTGCGGGCGAGAACGTCGGCGGCTGCCTCCTCCTCGCGCCGCCGGAACTCTGCCTCGCCGTGCCGTTCGAAGACCTCCGCAACGGACTCGCCTGCCCGCGACTCGACGACCTCGTCCACCGAGACGAACGGCCGGCCCAGCCGCTCCGCCAGGAGCGGACCGAGCGTCGACTTACCGGCGCCCATGAACCCGACGAGGGCGAGGTGCTTCTCTAGCGCGTGGGCGGCCACGCGATCCGCTCGAGGTAGGCGGTGTGCGCGCCGACGAAGTCGACGAGCGCGTCACCGCCGAACTTCTCCCGGGCCGCGCGGGCGAGCTCCCAGGCCACCGCGGCCTCGGCGACGACGGCGAACGCCTCGACAGCCTGGACGTCGCTGCGCTCGACGAGCGCCTCGCCCGACTCACCCGACCCGAGGTCGACCGAGCGAAGCGGCCGCATGAGCGTCGGCAGCGGCTTCATCGCCGCACGCGCGACGACGGCCTCGCCGTTCGTGACGCCGGCCTCGATGCCGCCGGCGTGGTTGGTGGTGCGGCGCCGGTCGGGCTCGATCTCGTCGTGCGCGTTCGACCCGCGCGTTCCCGCGAGCGCGAAACCGTCACCGATCTCGACCCCCTTGACCGCCTGGATTCCCATCAGCGCCGCGGCCAGCCGGGCGTCGAGCCGGTCGGCCTTCTCGGCATACGAGCCGAGGCCCGGCGGAACACCCGTTCCGAGCACCTCGACGATGCCGCCGAGCGTGTCGCGATCCGCACGCGCGGCGTCCGTCACCTCTTCCCACCCGAAGTCCGCTCCGCCGATCTCGAGGACCCGCCCGGCCACCTCGACGCCGATCTCGCCGAGCAGCGACTTCGCGACGGAGCCCGCTGCCACCTGGGTCGCAGTCTGGCGCGCGCTCGCCCGCTCGAGGGCGTTCCGAACGTCGTCGTGGCCGAACTTGAGCGCACCCGCGAGGTCCGCATGCCCGGGCCGAGGGA
>JAJTCQ010000038.1 GCA_021323315.1 Gaiellaceae bacterium
GCCTCACGGGCAGCACCGAGAGAGGCGGATGCTCCGTCAGAAAGGCGGTCGTCGTCTCGGCCGACCGCACGACGGGATGGGCGACGAGCCAGCGGAGGAAGGGCAGATTCGTCGTGACGCCTTCGACGCGAGTGTCGGCGAGAGCTCTCGCGAGGAGGTCGAACGCGCTCTCACGCGTCGGCCCGTGCGCGATGAGCTTCGCGACCATCGGGTCGTAGGAGAGGCCGACCTCGTCTCCTTCGTCGACGCCTCCGTCGATCCGGACACCCTCGATCGCGGGCAGATGCAGTCGGTCGATGCGCCCGACCTGCGGGAGGAAACTCTTCGGATCCTCGGCGTACAGCCGGACCTCGACCGCATGTCCCTCCGGATCGTGACGGGTGTTCGACAGCGCCTCGCCTTCGGCGACCCGAATCTGGCGTTCGATCAGATCGAGCCCAGTGATGGCCTCGGTGACGGGGTGCTCGACCTGGATGCGGCCGTTCAGCTCGAGGAAGAAGAACTCGTCGCCGTCGAGGACGAACTCCACGGTTCCGGCGCCGCGGTAGCCAACGGCCTCGCCGAACGTCACGGCTGCGCCGAGCAGTGCAGTCCGAAGCGCGGGGCTGAGCCCGGGCGCGGGCGCCTCCTCGAGCACCTTCTGGTGCCGTCGCTGAACGGAGCAGTCGCGCTCGCCGACACCGACGACCGTTCCATGCGCGTCTGCGAGGAGCTGCACCTCGACGTGGCGTGGGCGCTCGAGATAACGCTCGCAGTAGAGCGTGCTGTCGCCGAACGCGCCCTCGGCCTCGCGCTCCGCGGCGGCGAGCGCCTCGTCCAGCTCGTTTGCTGAACGCACGACGCGCATCCCACGACCACCCCCGCCCGCCGCCGCCTTGACGAGGAGGGGGAAGCCGATCTCCTCGGGTTCGCCATCCGGGAGGACGGGGACGCCGGCGCCGCGTGCGACCCGCTTGGCCTCGAGCTTGTCACCGGCGAGGCGGAGCGACTCCGACGGCGGGCCGACCCAGGTCAGCCCGGCCGCCTCCACCGCGGCGGCAAAGCCCGCGTTCTCGGCAAGGAAGCCGTACCCGGGATGGATCGCATCGGCTCCGCTCTCTCTCGCCGCCCGGATGTGCTCCTCCGAGTCCAGGTACGAGGAGATCTGGGCGAGCTCGTCCGCCGACCGCGCGTGGAGAGAGCCCCTATCGTCCGGAGCGACGACGGCGACGGTTCCGATGCCGAGCTCGCGGCACGTGCGGAAGACCCGCACGGCGATCTCGCCACGGTTCGCCACGAGCAGTTTCTCGACCGGCACAGGGCGGTAGTCTGCCCGCATGCCCGAGGCCCACGCAGGGCGCCTGTTCGACCACGTGCACCTGCGGGTGCGAGACGTCGAGGCGAGCAAGCGCTTCTATGCCGGCGCGCTCGAGCCTCTGGGCCTCGAGATCACCTCGGAGGGGGAGGGCTGGTTCGCGACGGACGAGCTCTTCGTGAGTGCCGACGGTGAGCCGACCGCTGGCTTGCACCTCGCATTCCAGGCGAAGGATCGCGAGACCGTCGACCACTTCCACGCCGCGGCGCTCGAGGCCGGGGGACGCGACAACGGCCCGCCCGGCGACCGCGAGTACCACCCCGGCTACTACGCGGCGTACGTGTTCGACCCTGACGGGACGAACGTCGAGGCCGTGTACCACGGGCCCGTGGAGCGCTCTGCGAAGTCCGTCGTCTTCACCTGGGAGAGCACGTGATCCGGCTTCTCGTCCGGCTCGCCGTCGCGTTTGTCTCCAACGCCGTCGGGCTGATCGTCGCCGCCGTGGTGCTCGACGGAATGAGCCTCGACGCGACGGGCTTCCTGGTCGCCGTGGCGGTCTTCACGATCGCCTTCGCCCTGCTTCAGCCGTTCCTCTTCAGTGTGTTCCGTCTGAGCCCTGGCCCGGTGCTCGGCGGCGTTGCCTTGATCGCGACCCTCGCGTCGCTGATCGTCACGGAGCTCCTCACCGACGGGTTGTCCATTCGGGGCGTGGGAACGTGGATCGCTGCGACCGTGATCGTCTGGCTCGGGTCGGTGCTCGCGGCGTTCATCCTGCCTTTCCTCGGGCTGAAGAAGTATCTCGACGAGCGCCGCGCCTAGCTCTCGTCGTCTATCCAGCCTGCCGGTCGGCGGTCGAGGAACGCGCGCAGGCCGTCCTGCCCCTCGTCGCTCGTTCGCCGCGCCGCCGCGATGCGCGCGGTGTCGATGCCCGTCGGCCGCTCCCGAGCAAGCTTCTTCGCCTCGCGCACGGCGATCGGCCCGCCGGCGAGGATCTCGCCCACGATCTGCTCCGTGCGCTCGCCCGCGTCCTCCGACACCTCGGAGACGAGCCCGATGCGGAGAGCGACGTCGGCGCCGAACCGCTCTCCCGTGACGAAGTGGCGGCGCGCCGCGCTGCCAATCCTCGCGACCACGAACGGCGAGATGACCGCAGGGATGATCCCGAGACGCACCTCGGTGAAGCCGAAGACGGCATCGGGCCACGCCACAGCCACGTCGGCGCATGCGATGAGTCCGGAGCCGCCGCCGAGCGCGAACCCGTGCACGCAGCAGACGACCGGGGCCGGGCAGGAGTCGACCGCCTCGAGCATCGTGTAGAGCCGCATCGCGTCCTCGACGTTCTCGTCGTACGAGAGGTCGATCGCCGCGCGCTGCCACTCCACGTCGGCGCCCGCGCAGAACGCGGGGCCCTCGCCTTCGAGCACCACGGCGCGCGCATCGCCGACGTCGGCGAACGCTTCGGCCAGCTCGGCGATGAGGCCGGCGTCGAAGGCGTTCCGGCGTTCGGGCTTCGCGAGCGTGATCCGGAGGACGTGCCCGTCGCGGACGACCTTCAGCGCTCCCACAGGCGCACACCCTATGGTTTCGGCCGTGCCTGCGAAGTCGTTCACGGTGGAGCTGGAGCTCGCTCCGGAGCCGGGCGAGGTCGCGATTCCACGCGACCTCGCAGCCGCGCTCGCAGCCGACTCCGTGGCGAGGACGTTCGCATCGATGTCGTTCGGCCCTCGCCCCGAGCACGTCGAGTGGGTCGACGAGGCGACGCGTCCCGAGACGCGCGCGCGATGGTTCGCCGCGACCGTGGCTCGGATGCGCGGCGGAGAGCCGCTCCGCTAGTGGAGAGGCTGCGAGGGACTCTCGCCGCCTCCGTCACCCCGCTCCGGGAGCACGGGACCGAGGTCGACGACGACGCGTTCGGCCCGCTCGCCGACTTCTTCGTGCGCGAGGGGCTCGACGGGCTACTCGCGCTGGGAACGGCAGGCGAGGGCATCCTCTTGAGCGTTACCGAGCGGCGCCGCGTCGCGGCTCTCTTCCTCCGGGCTGCCGACGATCGCCTGCAGGTCGCCGTCCACTGCGGCGCGCAGACCACCGCCGACACCGTCGCGCTCGCCACGCATGCGGCGGAGGTCGGCGCGGACGCCGTCGTCGTCATCGGCCCGCCCTACTTCTCGCTCGACGAGAAGGCACAGTACGGTCACTTCTTCGCCGCTGCGGCCGCGTGCGCGCCGGTGCCGTTCTACGTCTACGAGTTCGCGGCGACGACCGGGTACGCGATTGCGCCCGCAGTGCTCGAGCGCCTTCGCGACGAAGCGCCGAACGTCGTCGGCCTCAAGGTTTCGGACACACCTCTCGCGGCGTTCGAGAAGTACTTGCTCCCGGGGTTCGACATCTTCGTCGGGCCCGAGGCGCTGATCGCCGACGGGCTGACGCGCGGCGCGCGCGGGGCGGTGTCGGCGCTCGCGTCGGCTCTCCCGCGCGAGGTCGCCGCGGTCGTTCGCGAGCCGACGCCCGCGGGAGCTGCTCGTCTCGGCGAGCTGCGAGCGTTCGTCGAGCGCTTCCCGCGCCAGGCCGCTCTGAAGCGGCTCCTTGCGCTCCAAGGCGTGCCTGTGAACGCGGACGTGCGTGCCCCTTTGCGCCCGCTCAGCGCCGACGAGCGTGACGACCTCGACGCCTGGGCCGAGCGGATGTTCGGCTACGCCGAATCGAACTCCTCGTAGACGTCGGGTTCTTCCCCGACCAGGTCCTGGGCCCAGCCGACGGCCTCGGGTATGTCCTCTTCGAACGCGAGGACGCCGAAGCGGTCGTTCGCCTCGTTCCAGATCCACCGACTCGGCGGCTCGAGCTCCGGGAGGGACTCCCGGAGCTCGTCGATCGTCGTCTTCGACTCGAAGACGTTCCAGATGAACAGGCGAAGGATCAGCCGATCACCGCGACGTAGAACGCGTGGTCTTCGTTGGGGACGTTGTTCGTGGCCGAGGTGTAGACGAACACGTGTTTCGTGTCATCAGAGGCCAGGCAAGCACTCCCCTCGGTTCCACCTCCGCACGGGCCGGCCGTGGGAGTGCCGCGGAACGTGGTGTCATTGCCGGGCTGTAGGCCGCTTTGCGGCGAGCGTGATGCCGCCGCTCTGGGCGACGATGCCGCCGCGCCGCTGGTTCCCGTCAACGTGTCACAGGTCGTGCCTCGGAACAGCATCGGAACCGTCGGCCGACGAGTGAGTCGAGACACGCGAGGCTCCTTTCGGTTGTCGAAGGCCGCAGACTGCCCGCCAGTCTGCCAAGCCCGGCACAGAGCTACATGCGGAAGACGCCGAACGTCGTCTCGGGAACCGGCGCGTTCGCAGCCGCGGCGAGCCCCAATGCGAGCACGTGCCGCGTGTCCAGCGGGTCGATGATGCCGTCGTCCCAGAGGCGCGCGGTCGAGAAGTAGGGGTTGCCCTCGGCCTCGTAGGTCGCACGGATCTCGTCGGGGTCGGCGTCGCCCACCATCGTCAGCACCGTCGCCGCCTGCTCGCCGCCCATCACCGAGATCCTCGCGTTCGGCCACATCCACAGCTGGCGCGGCTCGTACGCGCGCCCGCACATCGCGTAGTTCCCCGCTCCGAACGATCCGCCGGTGATCACCGTGAACTTCGGGACGTCGGCGCAGGCGACGGCCATGACGAGCTTCGCCCCGTCGCGCGCGATGCCGCCCTCCTCGTACTCCTTGCCGACCATGAAGCCAGTGATGTTCTGCAGGAAGACGAGCGGGATGCGGCGCTTGCACACGAGCTCGATGAAGTGCGCGCCCTTCTGGGACGACTCGGCGAACAGGACGCCCTGGTTGGCGAGGATTGCGACCGGGTGCCCCTCGATTCGCGCGAAGCCGCAGACGAGCGTCTCGCCGTAGAGCTCCTTGAACTCCTGGAAGCGCGAGCCGTCGATGATCCGACCGATCACCTCGCGGGCGTCGAGCTCGTGCCTGAAGTCCTCGGGCACGAGCCCGTAGAGGTCGGCGGGATCGAGGACCGGCTGCTCGACCGGCGCGAGCTCCCACGGAGCAGGGAGGGGAGGATCGAGATGACGGACGATCTCGCGCGCGATCGCGAGCGCGTGCTCATCGGAGGTGGCGTAGTGGTCGGCCACGCCGGAGCGGCGCGCGTGGACGTCCGCTCCGCCGAGCTCCTCGGCCGTCACGTCCTGACCGGTCGCCGCCTTCACGAGCGGCGGCCCTCCGATGAAGATCGTCCCCGTCCCCTTGACGATCACCGTCTCGTCCGACATCGCCGGGACGTACGCGCCACCCGCGGTGCACGAGCCCATGACGACCGCGATCTGCGGGATGCCGAGCGCGGACAGCCGGGCCTGGTTGAAGAAGATACGCCCGAAGTGGTCGCGGTCGGGGAAGACCTCGGCCTGGAGTGGGAGGAAGGCGCCGCCCGAGTCCACGAGGTAGAGGCACGGAAGCCGGTTCTGGCGCGCGACCTCCTGCGCGCGGAGGTGCTTCTTGACCGTGAGCGGGTAGTAGGAGCCGCCCTTCACCGTCGCGTCGTTGGCGACGATCACGCACGGCCGTCCTTCGACCACGCCGACCCCGGTGACGATCCCGGCCGACGGCGCGTCACCGTCGTGCAGCTCCCACGCGGCGAGCGCGTTCAGCTCGAGGAAGGCCGTTCCCGGATCGACCAGCCGGTCGATCCGCTCGCGCGCAGGCAGCTTCCCGCGTGCGCGATGCCGCTCGACTGCCTTTTCGCCGCCGCCGGCAGCAATGAGCGCGGTGCGCTCGCGCAGTTGCACGACGAGCCCCTCCATCGACGCGCGGCGGCGCTCGAACGTCTCGTCGCGAACGACCTCGGACGTGAGCACCGCCATCGGCGGCTGAGCCTACCGCTTGCCCGTGCGAACGCCGTCGGCCAGACTCAGGGCACCGCCGACCGAGGGAGAGGAGCGCGCGATGTCCGACCAGGTGAAGTTCGTCCTCGACGAGAGCCGGCTTCCGGAGGCCTGGTACAACATCGCGGCCGATCTCCCGTCGCCCCCTCCGCCGGTTCTGCATCCGGGCACAGGGCAGCCGGTCGGCCTGGACGACCTCGCGCCGCTCTTCCCGCTGCAGATCATCCTGCAGGAGGTGTCGACGGACCGGCTGATCGCGATCCCGGAGGAGGTGCGCTCGGTCTACCGGCAGTGGAGGCCGACGCCCCTCTACCGCGCGCGCCGTCTCGAAGAGGCACTCGAGACCCCTGCGCGCATCTACTACAAGTACGAAGGCGTCTCGCCGACGGGCTCGCACAAGCCGAACACCGCGGTCGCGCAGGCGTACTACTCGAAGCAGGAAGGCGTCACCCGGCTGACCACCGAGACGGGAGCGGGTCAATGGGGGTCGGCGCTCGCGTTCGCGGGCGGGGTCTTCGGCCTCGAGGTCGAGGTGTGGATGGTCAAGGTCTCGTACGACCAGAAGCCGTATCGCCGCGGGCTGATCGAGGCGTTCGGCGGCCGCGTGGTCGCAAGCCCGTCCGAGGAGACGAATGCCGGACGCGCGATCCTCACGGAGCATCCCGACTCGACCGGCTCGCTGGGCATCGCGATCTCGGAGGCCGTCGAGGCCGCCGCGCCGCGCGAGGATACGAAGTACTCGCTCGGGTCCGTCCTCAACCACGTCCTCATGCATCAGACCGTGATCGGAAACGAGGCGCAGATGCAGATGGACGAGGCCGAGGACTACCCGGACGTCGTCATCGGCTGTACCGGCGGCGGCTCGAACTTCTCGGGCCTGTCGTTCCCGTTCATCGGGCGCGCGCTGCGCGAGGAGGCGTCGATCCGAGTGATCGCCGTCGAGCCGGCTGCATGCCCGAGCCTGACACGGGGTACCTATGCCTTCGACTTCGGAGACACCGGACACCTGACGCCACTCGTGAAGATGCACACACTCGGTTCGACCTTCGTCCCACCGCCGTTCCATGCGGGCGGTCTGCGCTACCACGGCATGGCGCCGCTCGTGAGCCACCTGCACGAGCTCGGGCTGATCGAGGCGCGCGCGTACACGCAGACGGAGGTCTTCGCGGCGGGCGTGGAGTTCACGCGGATCGAGGGGATCCTGCCGGCGCCCGAGGCGAACCACGCGGTGAAGGCGGCGATCGACGAGGCCGTCCGCTGCCGCGAGGATGGCGTCTCGGAGGCGATCCTCTTCAACCTCTGCGGGCACGGGCACTTCGACATGCAGGCGTACATCGATTTCGCGGCGGGCAACCTCGTCGATCACGAGTATGCGGAGGACGAGGTCGCGCTCGCGCTCGCCGGTCTTCCGTCCGTGGCGGCGTAGCGCGCGCCTCAACCGGGGGACCCCATGACCGAGCGCAACGACGAGAGACTCGCCACGACGGGACGCACCGATCGCCCGGCCGACTCGGTTGCGGCCAAGCTCAAGGCGCCCCGGTTCCTCGAGTCCGCGACGGTCAAGATCGGCCACGCCTTCGGCGAGCGCATCGACGACGCCGTTCGCAGCCGTCACCGCGGACGCCTCCGACGCGTGGGCTGGGACCACGCCCTCGACGCACCGGAGCTGGCATATGCCGAGGGCACCTTCCCGGTTCGCCAGGGAAACGCGCTCGAGCTGCTCGTCGACGGCGCGGAGGCGCTTCCCGCCATCGCCGCCGAGATCGCCAGGGCCGAGTCGTACGTCCACCTCGCGGGCTGGTTCTTTTCGCCCGAGTTGCATCTCTCGCGAGAGGAGGAGCCGGTCGTGGTGCGCAACCTGCTCGCCGAGCTGGCAGAGCGCGTCGACGTGCGCGTCCTGTCGTGGAAGGGCGCGCCGATTCCGGTGTTCAAGCCGTCACAGCGCGAGGTCCGGGAGATGCTCGAAGCACTCAGCCATCACACGAAGATCCAGGCACACGCCGACGGCTGCACGGGATTCACCCATTGCCACCACGAGAAGCTCGTCGTGGTCGACGGCCGGGTGGCGTTCGTGGGCGGGATCGACCTCACGCTCGACGGCGGCGACCCATGGGACACGCCGTCGCACATCGCGCGGGGCGGTATCGGCTGGCACGACGCGGCAGTCCGGATCGAGGGCCCTGCGGTCGCCGACGTGGAACAGCACTTCAGGGTGCGCTGGCACGGGGCCACACGCGAGGTGCTCCCGCAGCCGCTCGTGTCCGACGAGGCGGGAGGGGTGGAGGCGCAGATCGTGCGAACGGTTCCGGCGCGCGTGTATCGGGCGCTGCACACAGGCGACTACTCCATCCTCGAGTCGTACGTGGGCGCGCTTCGGTCTGCCGAGCGTTTCATCTACCTCGAGAACCAGTTCCTGTGGTCGCCGGAGATCGTCGCCATTCTCGCCGACAAGCTCGAGGACCCTCCGAGCGACGACTTCCGCGTCGTCGTCCTCCTCCCGGCCCGGGCGAACGACGGGGCGGACATCTCGCGCGGGCAGGTCGCCGCGCTGATCCACGCGGCCGACGAGACGACGCGGTTCCTGGCTTGCACCGTCTACGCGCGCGAGCGCAACCTCCGTGATCCCGTCTATGTGCACTCGAAGATCGGGATGGTCGACGACCGCTGGTTGACGCTCGGCTCGGCCAACCTGAACGCGCACTCGCTCTTCCACGACACCGAGGTGAACGTCGTAACGCTCGACGAGAAGGTCGCGCGGGCGGCTCGCGTGCGACTGTGGTCGGAGCATCTCGAGCTTCCGGCCGAGGAGATCGAGGACGCCGATCCGATCCAGCTGATCGACGAGCACTGGGAGCGGATCGCGTCCGAGCAGCTCGAGCTGCTCGAGAACGGCGAGCCGCTCACGCACCGGCTCGTCAAGTTGCCCGGAGTCTCACGCAGGCGGCGCCGACTGATCGGCCCGCTGCAGAGTCACCTCTACGACGTCTGACCGGCTTCCGAGTGCGTCCGGCGCTCGGCGACCTCGGTCGCGCGCTCCACGGGCGCGCCGAGGACGAGAAAGCGGCCGCCGAAGGCGATCGCGCAGATGCCGAACCAGGCCCAGCCGAAGGCGAGGCCGCCCATGACGTCGGACATCCAGTGGACGCCGAGAAGCACACGACTGCACGCGACGCCCACGGCGATCGCGACCGCTCCGCCCGCGAGAAGCGCTCGCGTCCGCGCCGACCGGCGGCGTGCGAGCACGAGCGCTACTGCGGCCCAGAAGGCCGCAGCGGACGCGGAATGCCCGCTCGGGAAGGACGGCCCGAGCGTCTCGGCGATCGGGTTGAAGGTGGGGCGGACTCGGTCGAGAAGCTCCTTGATCGTGTTCACGAGCACGATCTCGCCGACCACGACGGTCACGAGGAAGACGGGTACCCACCTGTTCGGGACGCGGACGTACTCGAAGACCGCGACTGCGATCAGCACGCCGACGACGACATAGGTGCCGCCGAGCTCGGTGACGAGCTGGAGCGCGTCCGTCGACCAGCTGGTCGCGTTGTCGACTCCCCACTGCCCGATCCAGACGTCGGCGTCGACGAGCCGGTCGCTGCTTCGCGTGAGATACGCGAGCGAGCCGATGACGAAGCCGCCGACGATGGCGAGGCCGAGGGCCAACGTCAGCGCGAGGCCCGTGGCGGTCGCGGGGTCGAGCCGTCCGCGAACGAGCCGGAGCAGCCAAGGATGCCGCTCCATCTCCACCTCGACCTGCTCCGCGGCGACATCCGCGATCTCCGTCGGCGAATGCGGGGCGGGGGTCGGATACCGGAGGCTCGCCAGCGCGATGAGTGTGCCGGCGGCGAGTGCGATCAGGACGAGAATGACGACGGGCATGTGGATCTCGTTTTACCCGTGCCCCGCGTGGGTAAACGACATCTCCATGGAGGCCGACGCGCACGCCGTCCCTTCCCTGTCGCGCGTCACGCCCGACAGCGGACGCGAGGGCGCTCGAACGAACAGACCCGGGCCTCCGGTGCTCGAGCCGCGGCCCGGCGGGCCGGCGCAGTGGTTCGCCGCTCGTTTCGGCCCGGAGAATCCGGTCCGAGTGTTCCTCGTCGCATTGCTCGTCTCCTGGGCGTTCCTTGTCACAGCGATGGTCTTCTTCGGCCTCACACTCATCCATGTCGTACTCCCGGTCGGCGGCCTGGACGAGGCCGACGCGGACGTGAGCCAGTGGCTCGCCGACAACCGCTCACCGACACAGGAGGACGTCTCGTGGGTCGGATCGACGCTCACCGGCGGGCACGTGATCCCTGCGGTGATCGGCCTCTGCCTCATCGTCTTCCTCGCCACCCGGCGCTGGCTCCTCGCCGCCTTCGTCCTGTTCGCGGTGGCCCTCGAATCCGGAACGTACCGCCTGACCTCCTGGATCGTGCCGCGCGACCGGCCGGACGTCGAGCGGCTCGAGAGCCTTCCCGTCGACGCGAGCTATCCCTCGGGTCACACCGCCGCGTCCATTGCCCTCTACGGCGGCCTTCTCCTGCTCGTCGCCTCGAAGATCGACAACATCGCGGTTCGCGCGGGCGCGCTTCTCGTCGGCATCGCGATTCCGCTCTTCGTCGGTTGGTCGCGGATGTACCGCGGCATGCACCATCTCTCGGACGTCGGGGCCGGAGTGCTCATGGGGCTCGGCGCACTGGCGCTCATCGTCTTCGTCGCGCGCGCGTCTCGCGCAGCCGCCGAGCGCCGCGACACAGGAGTGCCGCAATGACCCGGCTCGCGGTCATCGCTCATACCGGGAAGTCGCTCGGCGGCGGTTTGGACGAGCTCCGCGATGTCCTTCAGAAGGCGGGCGTCGAGGATCCCTATTGGACCGAGGTGCCGAAGAGCAAATACGTTCCGGAGAGAGTCGAGAAGGCCCTGGCGCAAGGCGCGGAGACGATCCTCGCGTGGGGCGGCGACGGGACGGTTCAGCGCTGCGTCGACGTCATGGCCGGGAGCGACGCGCGCCTTGCGGTCATCCCCGCCGGCACGGCGAACCTGTTTGCGTCGAACCTCGGAATTCCGGAGGACATCGCGGAAGCGGTGGATGTCGGGCTCCACGGACGCCAGCAGCGCCTCGACGTCGGCAAGATGAACGGCGAGCACTTCGCGGTCATGGCTGGCGCGGGCCTCGACGCGCGCATGATCCGCGACACGGACGGCGGCCCCAAGGACAAGTTCGGCAAGCTGGCGTACGTCTGGGCCGCGTCGAAGAACCTCCGCGTCGAGCCCTTCAAGGCCCGCATCGAGGTGAACGGCGACCTCTGGTACGACGACGACGCGAGCTGCCTGCTCTTCGGCAACCTCGGCGCGCTCTTCGGCGGGCTCGAGGCGTTCGACAACGCATCTCCGGAGGACGGCCTGCTCGAGGTCGGGGTGACGCACGCCGAGAGTCTCGGCCAGTGGGCACGCACCGTGGCGCGCACGGCGATCGGCTCGGCCGCGAGCTCGCCGTTCGTTCAGGTGACGAAGGCGAAGCGCATCGACGTCGA